>JBEKZQ010000430.1:0-5299 GCA_049509675.1 Thermoguttaceae bacterium
TGGTCAGATCCATTACTTCTGCTGCGAGCATTGCCGGCAGGAGTTCCTCCGGCAGCGCGCAAGAGGGGAGAATCGTGCCGCGGCAGCCGACCTGTATACCTGCCCGATGCACCCGGAGAGCCAACAACCGGGACCTGGGGCATGCCCGAAATGCGGTATGGCGCTGGAGCCGAAATACGTTTCTGCGTCGGTCCCCACGGACGACTCGGAGCTGCGCGACATGTCGCGCCGCCTGTGGGTGGCCGTGGTCTTGGGCCTGCCGGTTTTCACGATCGCGATGGGGCCCATGTTGGGCGTACCCTTGGATCGTTGGTCCCACGCCGGCCTGGCATGGGTGCAGTTGATCCTGAGCACGCCGGTGGTGCTGTGGGCCGGCTGGCCGCTTCTGCTGCGCGGCTGGCGGAGCATCGTCAGCCGGCATCCGAACATGTTTACGCTCATCGCCCTGGGCGTGGGGGCCGCCTACTGCTATAGCCTGGCGGCCGTGCTCTTTCCCCAGGCGCTGCCGCAGTCGTTCTACGAGCACGGGCACGCGGCGGTGTATTTCGAGTCGGCTGCCATGATTACGGCCCTGGTTCTGCTCGGACAGGTGTTGGAACTCCGTGCCCGCCGCCGTACGGGCGAGGCGATCCGCCGCTTGCTCGCGCTGGCCCCGCCCACCGCCCGGCTCGTCCGCGACGATGAAATCCACGTCGTGCCGCTGGCGGAAGTCCGCGAGGGCGATCTGTTGCAAGTCGTTCCGGGCGACAAGATCCCCGTGGACGCGGCGGTCGTGGAAGGCCAAAGCACCGTGGACGAGTCGATGCTCACCGGCGAATCGATGCCGGTGGAAAAAGGCCCCAGCGATGCCGTGATTGCCGGCACGGTGAATCATGGCGGCGCGCTGCGCGTGCGGGCCCAACGGGTCGGCGAGGAAACGCTGCTGGGGCGGATCGTCCACCTGGTGGGCGAGGCCCAGCGGAGCCGGGCCCCCATCCAACGCCTGGCCGACGCCGTGGCCGGCTATTTCGTGCCGCTGGTCGTGTTGGCCGCCGTCGTGACGTTCGCTGCCTGGGCCTGGCTGGGCCCCGAGCCGCGGCTGGCCCACGCACTGCTGAGTGCCGTGGCCGTGTTGATCATCGCCTGCCCCTGCGCCCTGGGATTGGCCACGCCCATGTCGATCATGGTCGGCATGGGCCGCGGCGCGGGGGAAGGCATTCTCATCCGCAACGCCGACGTGCTGGAAATCATGCAGAAGGTCGACACGGTGGTGATGGACAAGACGGGCACGCTGACCGAGGGCCGGCCGCGCCTGAGCCAGTGCATTGCCGCACCGGGCTTCAGCGAGGCCGGCGTGCTGCAACTGGCCGCCGCGCTGGAACAGCAGAGCGGTCATCCGCTGAGCCGGGCGATCGTCGAGGCCGCCCGGCAACGACGGCTGGAGTTGCATCCGGTCGAGGATTTCCGCTCCCTGCCCGGCAACGGCATCGAGGGTACGATCGACGGTCGCAACGTGCTGGTGGGTGCGGCGGCCTTGCTCCGCGAGCGCGGCACTGCCCTCTCCCCGGCCGTCGAGCAACAAGCGGCCGACCTGCAGCGGCTCGGCCGCAGCGTCGTGTTCGTGGCCGTGGGCGGTCGTCACGCCGGTGCCCTGGCGCTGGCCGACCCCATCAAGGCCACAACCCCTCGCGCGCTGGCCGCGCTGGGCCGGCTGGGCCTCGAGATCATCATGCTCACCGGCGACAACCAGCGCACGGCCCGGGCGGTGGCCGAGAGCCTGGGCATCCGGCAGTTCGCCGCGGAAGTCTCGCCACAGGAGAAGTACCAGCGCGTCTGCGCGCTCCGCGACCAGGGCCGCGTGGTGGCGATGGCCGGCGACGGCGTGAACGACGCGCCCGCCCTGGCCCGGGCCGACGTGGGCATCGCCATGGGCACCGGCAGCGACGTGGCCATCGAGAGCGCCGCGGTGACGTTGGTCAAAGGCGATCTGGAGGGCATCGTCCGCGCCTTCCACCTCAGTCGCCGCGTGATGCGCAACATTCGCCAGAACCTGTTCTTCGCCTTGATCTACAACCTGCTGGGCGTGCCGATCGCCGCCGGGGTCCTGTATCCGCGCTTGGGCATTTTGCTCAGTCCGGTGATTGCCGCCGCCGCCATGAGTCTCAGTTCCGTATCCGTCATCAGCAACGCCTTGCGGCTGCGGGGCAGGGGAAGGTAAGGGATTGGGGATTAGAGTTCGGCAAAATAATAACTGTCCTGTTCTCGAAAGTAGTCATCACGCTCCGCGTGATGAATTCCATCTCGCGGAGCGAGATGAGTACGATTGTTGCGACACGTATTGATTTGCCGATCCTTAGGGTTGGGGACCAGGCGCAAGCGGATAGAGGCCGCGGGACACCGTCAGGCACAAGAGGATTCGAAGTCCGTTCTGTCCAGCGGATGCTTGACGGCGTGCGGCATGGTGGTCATGCTTCTATCCATGGACAGACGAGCGACCGATGACAACGAGTTGCACGCCTACTTCAAGGCACGAGAGCGGAAGAACTTGCTACGCCCCTGTTCCTACCCTCCATTGGGCGCGGTTCTGGATGCGGCACTGAAGCAGGGTAAGCTCCATTCCCTTACGCTCAAGACGCCGTGGGCGAATCGGGACGCGGGTACGTTTGGTCCCACGTATGAACTTCAGCCGCCCAGGATTGTGCAACCGGTACAATGAAATACGCGCCACGGCTCGACTATGTCGATACTAGGGAGCTCGAATTCAGGCTTGGCAATTTGGGCGCCGCATTGGTGGGCGACCTTGCGCAGATAACGTCGTGCGCGATAAAGCGTCCGCAGGCCGCCTACTTCATGTTAGCAGGCTGCTACTTGTCGATTGGCGGCTATATGCATGCCTTGGGCTACCGCTACATCGACGTGCGAGACGCGTTCGCCTGCGCTGCTTTGGCGTACCTGAAGGTTTTCGAACTGCGAGGCACAGAAGAGGGCATCGATAAGCACGTCGCCGTCTTCGACACCCGCTACCCGCCCCCAGGGAGAACCACGGCTTGCTCGACGCCACCCTAGAATTTATGAATAATCCGGGCTGCGGTGGCGGCTGGCGCCAGGTACCGGGCGAGAATATCGCGCAATCCCGCGGCGCTGATGGGTTTGGCGATGTAGTCATCGCAACCGGCCTCGAGACATTTTTCACGGTCGCCGACCATGGTGTGGGCAGTCAAGGCCACAATGGGCGCCTCCCAACCGTGCTGGCGGAGCCATCGCGTGGCTTCGTAGCCGTTCATTTCCGGCATCTGCATGTCCATGAGAATCAGGTCGTATGGCCTTCCCTCGGCTATTGATTTCTCAGTCAGGCGGCAGGCTATTTGGCCATTTTCCGCTGTTTCGACCTCCAGGTTCATCTTGTGAAACATCTGGCGAACGACCAGTTGGACATCGGGGGCATCTTCCGCCAGCAGCACCCGACCATGTAATATCGGCTCCTGCTCCTTCGGCAGTGGTTCTTGTGGCACCGTTGGAGTGTCTTGGGGCGCTTGCAGCATACGCGCGCCTTCCAGCGAGCCAACGTCGATCGTCAGGGTGAAGGTGCTTCCCTTTCCCAATTCACTGGCGACCTCAATATCGCCGTTGAGCACCTTTGCCAGACGCTTGGAGATGGCCAGTCCGAGACCCGTGCCCCCATAGCGGCGGGTCGCCGACGCATCTGCCTGCATGAACGGCTGAAAGAGTTCTCGGATCTTTTCGGGGTGGATGCCGATGCCGGTGTCTGAAACGGCAAACTGCACCTGCGCAGCCCCCTTGTCGTTGCGGATGCAGCAGACGGTTGCGCGGACTACGCCGTGCTCGGTGAACTTGACGGCATTGCCCAACAGATTCACGAGGACTTGACGCAGGCGTGCCGGGTCCGTGCATATTCTCTCCGGGAGCGGAAACTTGCAGTCAACCTCCAAAGCCAGTCCCTTTTGTTCTGCCCGGACTCGCACCACCAAGATCGCTTCGTTGATGATTTGCAGCAGGGAACAGTCCTCTTTGCACAAGGTCATTCGGTCGGCTTCGATTTTCGACAGGTCCAGGATGTCGTTGATCAACTCCAGCAGGGCCTTGCCATTTCTCTGGATCGCGCCCAAGAAGTTGTTGTGCTCGTCGCGAGGCAGATTGGGCGTCGTCAACAGATCACTGAACCCCAGAATGGCTGTCATCGGGGTGCGGATCTCATGGCTCATGTTCGCCAGGAATTCGCTCTTGGCGCGGTTGGCCGCTTCGGCGGCTTCTTTGGCCTGTTGGAGGACCTCCTGCGTTCTCTTGGACTGCGTGATATCTTCCACCATCTCGATGAAGCCCGTCACCGCCCCGTCGGGCCCGAACATGGGAAACGCCTTTACCCTCACGGAAAATCGGCTGCCATCGTCCCTGACCCCGGTCGTCTCGACTTCTGCCGGCCGGCCTGTCGCCATAGCCTTCGTGCCGGGGCAATGGGAGCATGCCTCGCCGCGTTTCTCAAACTCGCGGAAACACTTCTTGCCGATGAACACATCCCCGGGCTTGCGGAACATCCGCGCCTGGGCGGGGTTGATGGTGACGATGGTATGGCTGGAATTGATGAGCGTAATCCCGACATCAACGTTCTCAACAAGCGATCGGTATCGCGACTCGCTCTCAGACAGCGTGCGTTGGGCGCGTACGGCCCGGCGGATGCTGGCAAAGTAATACCATGCCAGCATTGCGGTGAAAAGCAGTCCGCCCGTCAGCGCGCCCCACGGCTGCCATGTTCGGCGCGCGATGACATAGCCGGGCGACGGAGTACAAAGAAGCCGCCACGCCCGTCCGCCGATACTGTACTGCATGACGTAGCGCGCATCGTTCAGGCCGGCGATCTCGCCGCCGGCCGCCGCCGGGGAAGATTCCTGCCGGGCACGAGACGGATGGAAATAGAGAAAACGTTCGTCCGGCGGGGCCGACATGTCATCCAGGCGGATGTCGATGCCCCCGGGGCGCAAACGGCTTAGGGCCGCTTCCACCATGCCGGCCAGCCGGAAGACGCCGAGCACGAATCCCCTAAGCGCCTCCCGGCGCTGCGGCACGGTTGCGGTGGGCATCCCTTTGGCATACACGGGCAAGAAGATGAGAAAACCGAAGCTTTTCCCTTTTTCCTGGACCAGGGTGATTCGCGCCGTGGCGGCCGCCTCGCCGCTGTCCATCGCCCGCCGCAGCGCCTCCAGCCGGGTACGGTTTGAGGCCAGATCGTAGCCGATGGCAGCTTCGTTGCCGCGCCGCGGCTCGAGGTAGTAGACGGGGAAGTAGTCCGGGCGCCGCGCTGCGC
>JBEKZQ010000431.1:0-5285 GCA_049509675.1 Thermoguttaceae bacterium
GAGACGCTCATTGCTCGGCCGCGTGAAGCACCATCCCCCCAAACCTGGAGACGCACACATGAAACGCCGTGAAATGCTGTTGACGACTGGAGCCGCAATCCTGGGAGCCTCGGCCTTCCCGCTCCGCTGGGCCGCCGCCGACGACCAGAAGAAAAAGAAGGTCCTCTATTTCACCCGCAGCTCGGGTTTCGTCCATTCCGTGGTCAATCGCAACGGCAAGCCACTGGCCTGGTCGGAGAAGATTTTCACCGAAATGGGCCAGAAGGCCGGCTTCGAGGTCGTGTGCAGCCAGGAAGAGGACGTCTTCGACGGCGACCTGGGCCAGTATGATCTGATTGCCTTCTACACCACCGGCAACGTGATTTCCAAGGAGCGCAAAGAGAAACTGCTGGCCGCCATCAAGGCCGGCAAGTCGTTCGTCGGTTTCCACTGCGCCACCGACACCTTCCACGCCCCGGGCATTGATCCCTACCTTGCCATGCTGGGCGCGGAATTCACCGGGCACGGGTCGCAGCAGAAGGTCGCCATGAAGATCGTCTCTCCGCACTTCCCGGGCGTCGAGGGGTTGGGCGATTCGTTCTCGATGCTCGAGGAGTGGTACACCTTCCACAAGTTCGCCCGCGACCTGCACGTGATCCTGGTGCAAGAGACGCAGGGCATGCACGACGGTCTTTATCAGCGTCCGCCCTACCCGGCCACGTGGGCCCGCATGCACGGCAAGGGACGCGTGTTCTACACCTCGATGGGCCACCGGGAAGACGTGTGGACCAGCCCGATTTTCCAGCAGATCACCTTGGGCGGCATGGCCTGGGCATTACACAACGTGGATGCCGACATTGCGGCGAATATCGCCAAGGTCACGCCCCGCGCGGACGACAATGCCCGCTAACGCAAACCCACGATAACTCCCCTCTCCGCGCGCGCCGACTCGCGCGCGGAGAGGGGGACGTTGGTTTTCAGTTTTCAGTTTTCAGTTTTCAGTATGTTGTTCCAATCCCTTGCGAAAATCTGAGAACTGGACTTTTGCAAACTTCGGTAAGGGGTATGCAAGTGGTCCCCCTCTCCCGGAGGGAGAGGGGAAGTTGGATCGGCATTTTGCAAGAGTCCAGTGAGAACTGAGAAACTCCCAAGGTATCCGCATGACTTGGATGGGCTAACACGCTTACTGAACACTGAACACTGAACACTGAAAACTTCTTTCCACAGGAGCCGTTATGAGAGTCACCCTGGCCGTATTGCTGGTCGCCTGCTGCACTTCGTCGGCGCTGGCCGAATCGCCGTTCGTGTTTCGTGAGAGCAGCCCGACCGGCCTGGAGTTGTCCGATGGAGGCAAGCCGGTCTTCGTCTACAATTTCGGCATGATCCTGGCCCCCGGATTTCCCAAGAGCATGACGAGGTCGAGCTATCTGCACCCGGTCTATGCGCCGGACGGAACCCGGCTGACCGACGATTTCAATCCCGACCACCCGCACCACCGGGGCATCTCCTGGATGTGGCCGGAAGTGACGGTGGATGGCAAGAAGGGCGATATCTGGACCGTCCAGAAGTTTCGCCAACGGTTCGTGAGGTTCAAGGCCCGCGAGACGGAAGCCTCGCAGGCGCGCCTGGCGGTCGAGAATGGCTGGTTCGACGGGGAGCGGAAGTTCCTGAAGGAAGACGTGGAGATCGTGACGCACGCCGCTTCCGCCGGCCGGCGGCTCTTGGAATTCACGTTGCGTTTCGAGGCCACGGAGCAGCCGGTAACGATCGTCGGCACGCCGGACGGCAAGAAGGGGTTCGGCGGATTCTGCTTCCGCTTCGCACGGCGCGACGGCGGGGCGGCCCAGACGATCATTCGCACCGACAAGGGAATCTCCAAGGCGGACGGCGTGTTATCGCCTCACCCCTGGGCCGAGATCAGCGGAACCTTCCAAGGCCGCGCCGCCGGGGCCCGCCTGGAAGACGACGCCGCGAATCCCGGCTATCCCAACAACGGTTGGCTCATGCGGCACGGCTTCGGCTTCTTGAACGTATCCTATCCCGGGTTGCAGCCGCTGACCCTGAAACCCGGTACACCCTTGCTGCTGAAGTATCGGGTGATCCTGTTTGCCTCCCTCTCCCCTGGCGGGAGAGGGAACCAATAACGGAAAATGCGACAGTTGTTTTTTCGCCGGTCCTTACCGGGAATCGTTATCTGCCGCACAATCTGCACAGTCGGCAGAAAGCGTAGAGTGGGGTAGTTGCATGCATTGATCGCTTGCGCGCATGGAAGGGCAAAAAAAGCTATGTTTGCATAGCCTTACCCTTCACTGTCGCGGGAGAAGAGCGATCGATGCGCTGCGTTGCGAAACCCACATGCCGTGGCAGCGAGATGCCGGGCGCCTTTTGCCCGGCGGCGCCGAAGCGAGCCAGGCAGGCCCTCACCCTAACCCTCCCCCGAAGGGAGAGGGGATCTCTGGGGCCGCCAGCCCGGGGAGTGGTCGCCGTCGAGGCGGCCGTGGTGCTGTCGGTGGTGGTGTTCATCATGCTGGGCACCTGGGAGATCGGGCGGATGTGCCAGATGTCGCGGGCCCTGCGCGATGCGGCCCGGGAGGGCGCCCGGGTGGCCGCCGGCGGGACCAACGGCGGTTCGTCCGTCACGGTGGCCGTCGTCCAGCAGACCGTGCAGAACTACCTGACCGACGTTGGCTATCCCACCGCGGCCGTCACCGGCGCGCAGATCACGGTCACCAACTTGAGCACGCACACTTGGACCGACCCCTGCAACGCCATACAGTCCGATCCGTTCAGCGTGACCGTGCTCATCCCCTCGGGAACGGCCTTCAATAGCCTGGGCTGGGCCGCCAGCTCGATCACCGGCATCAATCAATTGTCGGCCACGGTCGAGTGGCAGTCGGCCAACGACGCGCAGGTGGTCGTCGGCACCACATTGCCCTACTGAAAGGGAGAGGCCCCATGTTCGAGCAACGTCGAAGAGGCGCAAAGCGGCGGAGAGGCGCGGCCCTGGTCGAGGCGGCTCTGGTGCTGCCGTTGGTGCTGCTGTTCTTCATGGGAATCGTCGAGTACGGTCGATGGCTCATGACGCTGCACCTGTTCAACAATGCGGCCTGCTACGGCGCAGCATACGCGTCGAAGCACACGTCCCCCATCGTGATCTCAGGCGTCACCTACGGCAATGCCGTGTCCGACGTGCAGAACGCCGTGACCTCCGTTCTGGCCGGCCAGCAACTCGTGGGCCAAGCCATTAACGTGTTCCAATCGGACTCGGCGGGCAACAACCTGGGCGCTTTCACCAATGCCCAGCCGGGCCAGTACGTGTGCGTGCAAATCACCGGTACGTACTACTTCACGATCACCTCGATGCTGCAATTGCCGGTCTCATACGCCGAGACCTTTCAGTGCGTGAGACTCAGCGAAGGGAACTAAAATGAACATGCACGATCTTGCCCCTCGTTGGCCATCCGTCAAGCGCCGTCCCCAACCATGCCAGCGCCGCGGCGCGGCCGTGGTACTCTTTGTCGTGGCGCTGATCCCCTTGATCGCGTGCGTGGCCCTGGCGGTCGACCTGGGCCTGCTCACGGTGGCCCAAACGCAGTTGCGCGACGCGGCCGATGCCGCGGCCCTGGCGGGTGCGCGGGCCCTGAACGGCAATATCACCAATAATTGCAACTACTCCGCGGCGACCCCGGCCGCCCAAAATGTCGTCAACAACAACGTGGTCCTGGGCGGGTCGCTAACGAACACGAACCTCACCGTGAACATCGGCTGCTACACCTATAACTCGACGGCCCAACAATTCCAGGGCACCTTCCCCTCGACCCTGGGCAGCAACCAGATGTGGAACCTCGTTCAGGCCAGCGTGACGGCCAACGTCAGCGGCAACATGGGCTTCTCGAAGATATTCAGCTTCAGCACGCCCAACCTGTCCGCCACGGCCACCGCCGCCTATCGCCCCCGCGACATCTGCATGATCCTCGATTATTCCGGCTCGATGCGGTTCGGCAGCCTGTTGGGCCTGCCGATCTCGGGCAACCGCACCACGAACAACCAGGACACCATCTATCCCCAATGGGGCCATTATGCCGGCAATAGCTCGCTCATTCAGGCGCCATCGCCCGCCTCGCCCTACCAGGACTGCAACATCTCGACCACTACCAGCGACGGCCGGCCCCCGATCATCCAGGACTTCTATACCAACTCTTCCGGTTCCCCGGCCTTCTCGTATGCAACGACCGCCTATTGCACCGCTCCGGGCGGCGACAAGCCGCTGACCACGAGCAACAACACCAGCACCACGTATGCCCAGTCGCTTAACCTGGTGTTCAGCCCGACGAGCACGTACAGCGCCGCCTTTGAGAGTTCAGGATACAGGAGTCTTACCGGCGGCACCCTGTCGGGTTATACCCAAGGGCCCGGCTACTGGGGCAAGACGTTCTTCCTCTGGCCGCCCGATCCGACCAACGATTGGCGCGTAAAATACCTCGGCACCAACGACAACACCGATCTATGGGACAGTTCGGGCAGTTGGAAGGTGCCGACATCGAGCAGGTACATGCCCAACTACACCGCCATCTTGAATTTCATCAAGAACGTGGGCCCCTGCCCGTTCCCCTCTCGGCTGCAATCCGGCCGCATCCTCTATTACAGCTCCATCCCCAGCTCCATCGACACCTCGACCTGGCCTCCTACCAACATCGACCAGCGTTTTTGGAAAGACTACATCGACTACGTGCTCGGTTTCCTGCAAACCGATAGCAACACCTATAGCTCCGTGTGCGACGGCAACACGGGCCTGGCCGGCTATGGCTCCGACTTCAACTGGGGCAACGTCCAGATCAGCTCGCCGCCGAGCGGCAATCCCAAGCCCTACATGAATTACAAGGACAATCCGCAACGGCCGCTGTTGCACTTCTGGTTCGGGCCGCTGTCGATGATCGATTTCCTGGGCAATTACAACGTCTGGGAGAACTCCGCCACATATTACAACTATTGCGATTGGTGGCCGGGGACCTGCCATGAAACGCCCCTGTACGCCTGCAAGCTGGGTATCCAGGCCGCGTTGAACGACATCCAGAACAACCATCCCAGCGACATGGTCTCGCTGATCATGTTCGCGTCGCCGCAGTCCGCTTCCACCGACGCGCCGCCGGACCGCTTCAATCGCGTGCGCGTCCCGCTCAGCCAGAACTATTCCAACATGCTGGATTCGCTGTGGTACCCGCCCAGCACGGTGGGCAATTCGACGGCCACCATCAGCCCTTACGACGCCGACAACATCAATGTCCCCCGGGCCTTGGGCGGCACGA
>JBEKZQ010000432.1:0-5280 GCA_049509675.1 Thermoguttaceae bacterium
AAGCGTGTCACCGTGTTGGAGCCGCTATTGGTGACCCAGATCCGATCCTGCTGATCCACGGCGAGGTGGAAGGGTGCCTTGACCTGGAGCGTGCCGTCCACGGGTTTGCCATCCACGGTGCGGCCCAGGATGCGCCCCTTCGTGGCGTCTCCCTTCGGCAGATACACCATCTGGTCCTTGTCATTGTCGAGCGCCCAGACGTCACCATTCGGCGTGACGATGATGCCCTGCATCGCACCGAGTTGTCCGCCGAAGTTATAGCCGGTCTCAGGGGAAAGCGGCCTGCCGGTTTTGAGATCGAAGACGGAGATCGTTTTGCTGGCAAGACTGGTGACCCACACCTTGTCATCGGCGGAAATGGCGAGGCCGAAGCCGGGGCCGTCAACGCCGCCGCCGCGATACCCGAGCGTCATCGGCGAAATGGGCTTGCCATTCGGCGCGAGCTTCGAAACCCCGCCGCCAAAGGAGTTGTAGATCGTGGATTGCGCGCCCACAAGGAAGTTATCGCCGCCCCACACGTTACCCTCGCCATCAAAGGCGAGGCCACCCACCGAGTTAAACCCGCCACCGGCATAGACCAGCGAAAGGGTCCACGCACTCGGCGCGAAGGCGAGGTATGGGATGAAGGGCACCGGCCGCCAATGCTTCCCAGCGGGGACGGGATAGAACGCATCGAGCAGCGCGAAGAGACTCTGCGCCTGATTCGATGGGTTGCGCGCGATGTTCTGCGCCGCCGTGAGCGTGTCGGTGGGCGCAACGCCACCGGGAGGCGTGGCGACGGCGAAGAACTGATTGCACGCATCGCTCTGGACCCGCGTGATACAGCCCGCCAGCAAATTCGCCAGCGTATTGAAGGTCGCCAGCGTCGTCGTCTCCGCACTGTTGAGCGGATCTTGAATCACCGGACCTAGCCCGCCCGTTTCGAGGTCCACCAAGTTACGCACGTTACCCGCGGCGATGCGCAGGCCCAGCTTCGTCCCGCTCAACACTTCACCTTTCAGAAACTGTGCCGAAGTCCACACGGAAGCGATGGTGCTCAATTCGTTGACGACGACACTCTTTGACGGAGTACCGCCCAGCACCGCCAGCAACGCAATGGCGTCGTTGGGGCCTTTGTCCGCCGCGGCCTTCGGTGTGCCGCCCCTGGCGATGACGTAGAGGACGCTGTCGGCCGGGGCCTTGCCGTAAGTCAACGTGAACGCGCCTTGGTCATCGGCCTTGGCGTGGGCCAATTGTGACGGCGCGCCAGTGCCCGCCGCGTAGAGCGTCACCGTGGCGCCGGCGATGGGCTTGGCGGCGCCCTGAACGCTGCCCGCAAGCATGTTTTGGGCGGCGTTTCCTTCCGTGGGCGACGCCGCTTCGTTGGCTTTGGCAAGCTCCTTGGCGGAAAGAAGCGGCGAGGAGGCTGGCGCGGTCGTCACCGGACTGGTGGTCGTCTGGGCCGCGCTGGGGCTGGAACTGGTCTTGGTGTCGCCGCCCGATTTGGCCATTTGCGATGAGCATGCAATGATGCTGCCGATCGTCGCCAGGGCGAGACAGGCGGCCACGGTCGTCTTGAGTCTTAACATGGGATTGTCCTTGGGGGGTGGTTTGCACTCATTATCGCCTTGCACCGCTTTGGCCGCAATCAGCGCGGAAAAGCAAACTGATTTCTAACCTTAGCTTCCAGCCCGTAACCCCATGTCCGGCCCCGTATGCCGAAAATCCTTCCTTTTTCGACACCCCAACCGACTGCGCACCGTCTTGCCTGATTTTCCGGCCGAGACACTCCGAGAGTGCCATCTCTGTATTCAAAGTGCTGGAAAGCCGTCACAAATGGGGTTTTCAGCGCCGTCGATCCGCATTCGGGGGGGCATGCCCCTTGAACGCCAGCCTACAGGGTGCGCAAGAACTCCATGAGCCCTGGATTCTTACGCCAAGGCTTCTTTGGCTTGCCGTCCTTGATCTCGCACTTCACGAGAGCTTTGGCTTTCATCTCCAGATCGACCTCGGCATACACGTTGGTCGTGCTGAGGCATACGTGGCCCAGCCAGGCTCGGATAGTGTTGATGTCCACACCGGCTCGCAGCAGGTGGGTCGCGGTCGTGTGGCGGATCGTGTGGGGACTGACACGCTTCTTCGCCAAAGACGGCAGCTTCGTTGCCATCTGAGCGGCATAGCGTTCGACCAGTGCGTGAATTCCGAATCGTGTGAGCGGTTGCCCGCGGCGATTGAGGAAGACGTGCTGGGATGCGGCCCGTTGTCCAAAGAGCGGCCGCAATTCGTCAACAGTCCTCGGCCATAGCGGACAGCGGCGGAGTTTATTTCCCTTTCCGCGCAGGACAACCGACGAAGCATCGCGGTTGGATGCGACGCCAAGGTCCAGGTCGCCGATCTGCACGTGCGCAACCTCGTCAGCCCGAGCGCCGGTGTTGTACAAGAACAGAAGCACCGCGTAGTCCCGACGGCCTTGGGCAGTGCGTTGGTAGGGCGCTTTCAGCAATGCATCCAACTCGTCCTTTTCCAAGTAGCCAATCAGCGGGCGCGCAATCTTCTTCGACGCGATGGTCCGAATCTGGCCGGACCATTCCAAATGTTCCGGGCTGCGCAGACCAATGAATCGCGCGAACGAACGGATTGCCGCGAGACGCTGATTGCGCGTGGCGATCCCGCACTTGCGAGTCTTTTCCAAATCCTGGAGGAAGGCTCGGGCGCGGGCCGGTGAAACGTCCTCTACCCGAAGCCGCTCGATTTGCCGGTGGGCGGCGCGAGCGATGAACGGCAAGAACTGCTGTAACGCATCCCGATAGCTCTTCTGCGTATTGTGAGCGAGATTCCGTTCGGCAACGAGATGCTCCAACAAGAACCGGCGGACCCAAGGACTCAGCAACTCGGTGTTACGCATGGCGGCGCTCCTTTCCGGCATAGCGCTCGAAGCGCTGGCTGGCCTTGCGAAGAAGTTCGGGCGTCATGCTCAGGTACACCTGCGTGTGCCGCAGTTCGACGTGGCCCAGATAGACCGATAGGTGATGCAGGAGCCGCTGCACGTCGGCACCCTCCTGATACCAAGACGTGAGACGATGAACGGCGAACGAATGTCGTGAATCCGCGGCTGCTCGCGTGTGTCAGTCCGACGGATGCCTGCGTGATCGCACAGAATTCAGAAGCTTCGCTGGAGCCACCACGTTTCGATGGGACCACCTGCTTGTGTCACGAAAAACGGGCCATCGGCCGGCTGTCGCTTCGGTCGAGTGCCGTCGTACTCAACCAAGACCCGCGTCAGTTGCGGTCCCACGGGAACCAGTCGAGTCTTGCCAAACTTCGTGTCCCGAATCGTCAGGACCGCCCCACTCAAATCCACGTCGGTGCGAATCAGGTTTGTCGCCTCCCGCAGCCGCAAACCGGCCCCATAGTACAGCAGGATCATCGTGCGGATCGTCGTCGGCTCCAAGGTGACGCCCCGCGGATGGGACTCGATCGCTTGGAGAATGCGGCGGATTTCTTCACGCGTGTAGATGTAGGGAACGAATGCTGGCGGGTGCTTCGGCATTATGACTGGAAGAGGGAGTGTGGTGATATGGCCACGGCTCTGGGCATATCGGAAGAAGCACCGCAAGTAACTCAACTTGTCGAACCATGTCCTGGTTACTGGCCTGGCCTTGCCCAGGAACGCTTCCACATGCTGAACGCGAACACTGGCAACGCTGGCTCGCGGGCCGCATGCACGGCCAAAAGCCCGGAGGCTCCATGCGGCACCGGTGAATGCCGATCCAAGCGACCGTTGAAAGGAGATGTACTGTTCGATTAGGCGTTGGAGGTTCATAGGACACCTCCCAGGTCGAAATCGGCGACTTCACGGAGGCCGGCGAGATCGACCTTCGCATAGATTCGCGTGCTGTTGGGGTAGGTGTGCCCCAGTTGGTCACCAATCTCCTTGAGCGACAAGCCGGCCGCCAGCAATCGCGACGCACAGGCATGGCGTAGGGCATGAGGCCCGTAGTGTGGAGCCGACACATGGAGGGATTGCAAGCGATCACTAACCATTTCCGACAGCGTGTTGCGTAACGGCCTGATGGGAGGGTGCAGGGTCAAGAACAATTCCCGATGCGATGATCGCGGTCGCAACTCTTGCAGGTAACGCAGGATGGCGTCGCCCACGGATCGGATTAACGGATAGGTTCGGACCCGCCCGCTCTTGGAAGATACGACGCGGAACACTTCATGCTCCCAATCGAAATCCTCCAGCCGCAAGCGGCTCACCTCTCCACGCCGGAGGCCGTAGATGGCCAACAGCATTAGCATTGGCCGGGCACGGATATTGTGCGGCTGGTCATCTTCGGTCATGGCAAGCAACCGCCGCACATCGTCCCACGACGGCCCCAACGGCAACGATGCCTGAGAGAAGACTCGCGGAGAGCGGATGGTCCCCGCCAATCCTTTGCGGCACCAGCCGCGTGCTTCGGCAAAACGGAAGAAAGCCCGCAGTGCGGTGGCGCAGGTTTGGATCGTCACCCGCGAGTAACCTTCTGGTTCGAGCATCTTCTGAAACGCCGTGTCGATCCGATGAGGAGTAATCCCGCCCAGAGCACCGCCCTTGACATGCAGCCGATCAAGAAACCGCGTGACGTACCAGCAACGGGTAGAAATGGTCGGGGGCGAGAGTTCCGCTTCATGCTCCATGTAGTCGGCAAACGCTTTGATCTTCTTCGCGCAGGGGGTGAGCGGAGTGGGTTGCTGTTGCAGACGCCCCGTGAACTGGAGCCACCGGACGGCAAGTCCATAGAGGTAGGGATCCTTGTGTTTGGCGGTCTTGCGTTTGACTTCGTTGAGAGTCACGGCCTTTCGAGGCCGGCTGGGCACTCCAAGCGCCCGTGCAATAACCAGTAGGCTACGCGCCTTCTTCCGCAAGCCGTTCGTCATGTAGCCCTGGTCCCTGAGATGTGTCAGGAAGGCAAGACGCTCTTTGAGCAAGGGGCCTGAATGATGACGCGCTACTGCAACAGGAGACGTGAAAAGTTGCTCGAACATAGTCGAACCTCCGGGAGAATGGGGGAAATGAAACACTCTCCCCATAGCGTAACGCGGAAATTATGTGGCGTTCAGCACCGCGGCGACCCTAGAAATCGCCAGCGAATCGTGTTTGACGCCACATAACCGACTGCGCCACAGAATGCGCCTTATGTGGTGGACCACATAAGACGCAGGCGATGGTTTCGGGAACTTCGTCGCTGCGGGTGTTCTTCTCGATCCGGCGCAGGCCCGCGATGGTCGTTATCCCTCCAGCAATTGCCTGTCGAATCT
>JBEKZQ010000433.1:0-5270 GCA_049509675.1 Thermoguttaceae bacterium
GGGCGGCCGGCTCGGCGCGAAGGATGGACGTGGAGTCGCCGGCCGGCTCCAGGTGCGTTACGATGCGGTCCAACTCCGGCACGCGGGCGCGAAGATCGCTCTCGAAGGCCGAGGCCTGGCGGTGGGCCTCTTCCAGGCTGAGCGATTCGTTGACTTCCAGGTGCAACTCCAGCCAGCGCTGGCGGTCTTGCTCGTACAGGCGGATCCCGTGCGCCCCCAGCCCGAGCCGGGCGGCCAGCGTGCGAACCGTGGTGGTCAAGTCCTCCTGGCCGCTGGTGAACGGTTCGGCGTGGACCACCACGTCGGCCTGCGGCAAGACGGTGCGGATGGCGTCGGCGGCCTGGTCGGAGATTTCGTGCGCCTTCTCAAAACTGGTGGCGTGGCCCACGGACAAGGTAACGTCGGCGAAGAAGTCCGGTCCGCTGCGGCGGAGCCGGACCTGGTTCACCTTCTCCACGCCCGGCACGCCAGCAGCGGCCCGCGCCACCTGGTCGCGGAGTTGCTGGGGGACGCGGTCCAAGAGGTCGTCCACGGACTTCTTGCCCAGCTTCAGGCTGACCCAGACGATGACGGCAGCCACGCCCAGGGCCGCCAGGGTATCGGCACTCCCCAGCCACGGAAGCTGAAAGTCCTTGGCCAGGCGCACGCCGAGCAGGCCCAGCAGCACCACCCCGGAAGACCAGATGTCGGTGGAGAAGTGCAGGGCGTCGGCCTCCAGGGCCTGGCTCTGGTACTTTTCGGACACTTTCCGCAAGGCGCGGGAGCGGGAGAAATCCACGACCATCGAGAACAGCACCACCAGGAACGCCGCCCCGCTGGCATCGACTTCCGCCTGCTGGCCGAAGAGCAATCGGCGTGCGGCTTCGTACGCGATCCCCACGCAGGTGAGCAACAGCAGGATCGTTTCGAACAAGGCCGAGAGGTTCTCGAACTTCCCGTGTCCGTAGGTATGTTCCTGATCGGCGGGCAGTCCCGAGATGCGCACGGCCCAGAGGGTGACTGCGGCCGCCACCAGGTCCAAGGCGGAATGCGCGGCCTCGGCCAGTATGCCCAGGCTATGGGTCGAGAGGCCAACCAGCAGTTTCAGCAAGGTGAGGACCACGGCGGCCAGCAGCGACGAGAGCGCCACCAGGCCCTTCTCGCGGTTGGCTGCGATACGATGTTCCGCCGCATGAGCGTCGCCCATACAGACTGGCCCTTGCGAGTGCGATCAACCGCCGTGGATTTCCGTGGTCGGCCCGGCCATCATCTTACACAGGGGGGACAAGAGATGGTAGGTGGCGGGTCATGGAGATCCAGTTTCGCTTCCCGCCGAGACGCCAAGAATGCACATTGGGCAAACCTTATTCTCTGGGTCGCCGGTTCCGGCAAGACGCGCCCGTCCCCTTTTCCTGCGAGACTGGGCTGCTTTAGCAAAATTCAGACACGTCGCATCGGGAAATTGGCCGATAGAAAAATAGTGAACCGTACGCCAAACCACAATGACGTTGGCGACTGGGGCGCCTGACGCTGGATAGTTACGACACGAAGACGACAGCCAGATTACTGGCACACAACCATAAAGGCTTCGATGCGTGATCCAGCCCTGCGAGCAGGTCGAAGTAGGTGTCGGCCGGCCCGTTTTAGCGGCGCTTCGACAAGGAAGGTTTTTACTTTACGCGGCGGGCTCCTGTTTCCACCGCGCCAAGTAGCAAGTCCCCGACGGCAAGAAGATCGAGGGCACCCTTTCTCCACGCCCTTCGCAGGTCACAAACACCTGCGAAGGGTTTTTTTGTCGGCCGGCCGGTGTTAGGTCCAAACGGCGGGGATACCGTGTCTTCAGGGCCCTTCAGGGTCCTTCCCGCCGAAGGCGGTACTAGGCCCGACGTTTACGTCGGGTTGGCACTTGGCCCTGGAGCCACAAGATCTGGTTTTCTTGGGCCGGGTACAGGCCACAAGGGGGGTGTCGTCTGCTTGCTCTAACCGCACAGTTCTGGTACGATACGCGTATCGAAGGTAACTTCGGTTTTTTCCAGTAAACGAAGGGTTGCCATGACGCCTCTAAGCGCTTTGCTAAATGGGGTTCCTCCACCGCCAAAGGGGACAGTCCCATTTTCGCTGAGACGAAAATCGGGACAGTCCCCAGTCCGGTCGCGGCGATGCGGGTTTACCCTGGTCGAGCTCCTTGTGGTCATCAGCATCATTGGCATCCTCGTGATGCTCCTGATGCCGGCGGTGAATTCGGCGCGGGAATCGGCCCGCCGGGCTCAATGCAAAAACAACCTCTATCAAATGGGCCGGGCCGCCCTGCAGCACGAATCCAAGTTGGGGTTCTACCCCAGCGGCGGCTGGGGATGGTGCTGGGTCGGGCAACCGAACCGCGGTTATACCCACCGCCAGCCCGGTGGCTGGGTCTACAACATCCTGCCCTTTCTGGACCAACAACCCCTGCACGATAACGGCAACGCTCCGGACGGCGATCCGGTGCAGATGTTGGCGGCCATGCAGTTGATCCAAACGACGCTTTCGATGACGAATTGCCCCAGCCGCAGAAAGGCCGTCCTGTACCCCATGCAGGGTGGAGCCTACCCCAATAATGCCAAGGCCGGCGCAACCAGCGTTGCCCGCGGCGACTACGCCGCCTGCGTCGGAAGCAACCAGAGTAATTCCGAGTATTTTGGCGGTCCGGGAAGTTATTCCGACGGCGACAATATCACTTGGTCTTCGTGGCATACTCCGCCGGTGGTCGCTGCCACCAGCGCTCCCAATGGCGTCTGTTTTGAGAAGAGCGAGGTCAAGGCGGCCCAAATCACGGACGGCACCAGCAACACGTTCCTCTTCGGAGAGAAATATCTGTCGCCCGACGACTATTTCGGCGGCGGCAACTATCCGGCCGAGAACGAGAATATGTACACCGGGCAGGATAACGACAACTACCGGATCACCACTGCGGGCAACCCGCCGCTACGGGACCGCCCCGGCTATACCTCGACCTTGGAATTCGGCAGTCCGCACGCCACTGGCGTGAACTTCGTCTTCTGCGATGGTTCCGTCCACCTCATTAGCTACGGGATCGATCAGACGACGTACAGTAATCTGGGCTCGCGCAACGACATGCAGGCGGTCGATCCCACGAAGTTCTAAGGATCTGGCAAAGAATAACTTCCGCATTCGGCCGTAAGACGGATTGCTAATCCGTCGCCGAGTCGTGGACGGATTAGCAATCCGTCCTACGGAATTCCATCAAGCCGTTTTGCGCCAAATCCTAAACGGCCACCCGCCACTGCGATGCCGCACCGCTGCAGGGTGGGACGAGCGCAGCGAGCCCCACCAAGTTTTCTAGCCGGGTGGTGGGGCTCGCTGCGCTCGACCCATCCCATTACATCTACCGCGCCAGCGAGGGAGAATCGCCGTAAATCCCTCGCTGGCGCGTCGGGCTAGTGTTGTGCAGCGCGACTTTGCTTGTCGCCGCATGCGGCAGGCCGTATCATCAGCAAATGGCGCTGATTGCCTTACGCGACGTCACTCTTAGTTTTCGCGGCCCGCCCGTGCTCGACGCTGTCGACCTGACGATCGAGCCGGGCGAGCGGGTCTGCCTTTTGGGGCGCAACGGAAGCGGCAAGACCACGCTGTTGCGTCTCGTGCAGGGCGAAATCGAGCCCGATCGGGGCGAAGTCGCCCGGCAGCAACGGCTGCTGACCGCCGTGCTTCCCCAGGAGGTGCCGCAAGCGTTCGACGGCACGGTGTACGACGAGATCGCGCGCGGGCTTGGCCCCCGTGCGGCGCTGTTGGCGGAGTACCACCAGCTCAGCCAGCGCCTGGGGCAACCCCACGGCGCGGAGTTGCAGGCCCGCCTGGACCGCATCCAACACGTTTTGGAGATCGAGGGCGGCTGGGACATGCACCGCGCCGTCGACGAGATCATCTCGCGCATGATGCTCCCCGGCGAGGCCCGAGTGGCCGTCTTGTCGGCGGGCATGAAACGCCGCGTCCTGTTGGCCAAGGCCCTGGTGCGGACCCCCGACATTCTCCTGCTGGACGAGCCCACTAATCACCTGGACATCGAGGCCATCCGCTGGCTGGAAGATTTCCTGCTGCGTTACGAAAAGGCCTTGTTGTTCGTCACGCACGATCGGGCCTTGCTGCGCCGCCTGGCGACGCGGATCATCGAGTTGGATCGCGGCCGCCTGACGAGCTGGTCCTGCGATTATGCCACGTACGTGAAGCGCAAGGAAGGATTGCTGGAGGCCGAGGCGCAGCAGTGGGCCGAATTCGACAAGAAGCTGGCCAAGGAAGAGGTCTGGATCCGCAAGGGCATCGAAGCCCGGCGCACGCGGAACGAAGGCCGGGTGCGGGCCCTGGAGAAGATGCGCC
Organism: Thermoguttaceae bacterium; assembly: GCA_049509675.1. GTDB lineage: Bacteria > Planctomycetota > Planctomycetia > Pirellulales > Thermoguttaceae > JBEKZQ01. The sequence goes on from JBEKZQ010000433.1 coordinate 4,354, forward strand.
GCGCCCGCGCCGCCCGCCGCGAACAACCCGGCGACGCGCGCCTGCAAGTGCAGGGGGCGGAACGCTCCGGGCGGTTGGTGATCGAGGCCCGGACGGCCAGCTTCGGCTATGGGCCCATGCCCGTCATCCGCGGCCTCTCCACCAAGATCATGCGCGGCGATCGGGTGGGCCTGATCGGTCCCAACGGGTCGGGCAAGACGACCCTGCTGCGGCTGCTGCTGGGCGAGTTGCCTCCGCAGAGCGGCACGATCCGCCACGGCACGAACCTGGAAGCGGCCTATTTCGATCAACTCCACATGCAGTTGGACGACGCGAAATCGGTGCGCGACAACGTCTGCGACGGCGCCGATTCGGTCACCATCAACGGCCGCCAACGGCACGTCATCGGCTACCTGGAAGACTTTCTCTTTACCGCCGAGCAGGCGGCCGCACCGGTCGCTCGCCTCTCCGGCGGCGAGCGAAACCGCCTGCTGTTGGCCCGGCTGCTCACCAAACCCTCGAACCTGCTGGTGATGGACGAGCCCACCAACGACCTGGACCTGGAAACGCTGGAGTTGCTCGAGGATCTGCTCATCGACTACCCGGGCACGCTGTTGCTGGTCAGCCACGATCGGGAGTTCCTCAACAACGTGGTCTCCAGCACCTTGGTGCTGGAGGGCGAGGGCCGGGTCAAGGAGTATGCGGGCGGCTACGACGATTGGTTGCGGCAATGTCCGCCGCAGCCGGAGGCCTCCAGCGCGCCGGAACCACCGCCGGCGAAGCCAGTCCGACCACCCAAAACACCCTCGCGCCGCTTGACCTACAAGGAACAACGCGAGTTGCAGGGACTTCCCGAGCGGATCGAGGCGTTGGAGGCCGCGCTGGGAGAACTGCACGCGGCGATGGCCCGGGAGTCCTTTCATCGGCAGGCGCCGGCC
>JBEKZQ010000434.1:0-5261 GCA_049509675.1 Thermoguttaceae bacterium
CCATGCCGCCGCAGCCGATCAGGGCGATGCTCAGCCGATCGTTGGCCCCCGGCTTGCCGGGTTGGGCCAGAGCCGAAGAGGAAATCAGGTAAGGCACGGCAAAACCGGCGGCGCCGGCCGTGCGGAGGAAGTCGCGACGCGGAATATCGGGGAAATTCATGGCATGGCTCCTGGCGGGAGGGAAAGGGCGGCGGTCACCAGTTTCCGGATCGCCTCAGCGACAAGCGGCTTGTCGTCAATCCAAAGGCGGTAGCGGAGTACCAGCGGCCGGTCTTTACGGAGGGTAAAACGCGTGCCCGACGCGGGAAACGTCGGCTGAATCCAGAAAATCTCCGGATACTGGACCCAGTCGCCCGGATAGTCGGGATTACCGGGACTCTGCAGGATCGTGAGGGCCGTGGGCCAAGGGCCGCCGCGAGGGGTGCCGCTGCGATGAGCCCAAGCAATGCGGGGCGCGGCCCCGGGTGGATCGATGCATGGCACGATCTTTTGATCGACCACGGGCGAAAGGCGGATGTTCAGGCCGCCGTAGTGCGACTGGTCGCGCCGCGCAACTTGCACGTCAGCCTCCAGGGCTACGAAGCGGAGATCCAGGTCGATCGCCCGGCCCACCTCGGTCTGCCGCCATGCGCGGAGGATGGCGATCTCGCGGACGATCGCAGGGCCATCGCCGAAGTGCCACTCGTTCTCGGCCTCGATCTGTGCGAAGTTGGCGCCTTGTGAGGATTCGATCTTGCCGGTCGGCCGGGCGAAGACGTCCTGCAAGGCGTGCAGGTCACCTCGCTTGCCTTGCCAATCGACCTCGGGCCATGCCCAATAAATGCCGCGATGGTGCGGATGGTCGGGAACCCAGTCGTCGGTCAGGATCTCGCCGTGCAATCCGTAGAGCGGATGGATGTAATCGGACCGCGGCACTGCGTATTTCTGATTGCCGGGGGCGATCCGCGGTTTGACGGTATCGGGCATCGACACGCTCTGGTAGTTGTAGCGCAACACGGGCCGATCGCCATCGACAATTTCCCACGGTCCGGCCGGGGCCAGCTTGCGGACACCCATAGGCGACAGACTCTTCGCAGCCTGCAGTTGAGCGCGGGCCAAGCCCGCCATCAGCGGAAGCAGGACGAGCCTCGTCAGAATTGTTCGTGGCATGATCAATTTCCTTTATTATCTCAGGCTCGACAGGCTGAAAACCTATCCTACGTCAACGGCAGCCGCACGGGCTGGCCGGTCTGCTGCGACCGCAGGGCCGCAAAAGCAATTTCGTGGGTCTTGACTGCGTCGTCCAGGTTGCAGTGCGACTCGCGGCCCGACCGCACGCACTCGACCAGGTGATCGATCTCGGCCTGAAACGGATGGTGCGCCACGTTGCTCGAATCGGGCAGGATCGCCGGCAGTTCGACCCAGTCGGTCTGGCCAGGGTATTTGTGCGACCAGACGTGGTTGTCCATCACCGTGCCCAGGTTGCCGAAGATCCGTAGCGGGAAGCGATAGGGCATGATGCAATCGGCGTTCACCGAGACCTTTCCCACCGCCCCGTTGTCGAACTTCACCAGGGCCACTTCCAGCCCGTCGTATTCCATGGGTGGCGCACCCTCGATCCAGGTGTTGGATATCGGGTTGTATTCGCGGTCTTGGCCTTTGCGATATCCGCCTGCCAGGGCATAGACTTCCACGGGCGTGGCCGCTTCGAACTCGCCTGGCGCGGCAAACCACCGCAGGGCGTCGATCGCATGGCAGCCGCCGACCAAGAAGGCGCTTACGCCTTGGGTCAGGGTACGGGCGTCGTTCCAGCCCGGCCACCAGCTCCCGTTGTGGCTCAGGTAATCAGCTTCGACATAGTAGGCCCGTCCGATCGCGCCGTCGGCAAGCATCGCCTTGAGCATGGTAAACAGCGGGTTCCAGCGGAGCACGAAGCTGACCACCGTCCGCACGCCGGCCGCACGGACCGCCTGGCGGATCGTGTTGATTTGCTCCAGGCTGGTGCCGGCAGGTTTCTCCAGTAAGATATGCTTGCCGGCGCCGACCGCGGCCACCGTATGTTGACAATGGAGGTGCTGCGGAGTGCAGATCGAAACGATATCCACGCCGGGATGGGCTACGGCCCGCTGAACGTCGTCGTAGCAGGTCACGTCGGTCAGACCTGCCGCGCTGGCGCGCTGCCGGGCCGTTTCCAGCGTGCGATCGCAGATCGCCAGCACGCGGGTGTGCGGATTGGCCCGGTAGGCGGCTACGTGCTGTGCCGAGACCCAGCCCGCCCCTAAGACTAGGACGCCTAACGAAGCTGTGCTCATGAAAGGACTCTTTCTCTGGGGAAGTACGTCGGGCTTTCCAGCCTGACCGATGGTCAGGTTCGGGCACCATGTAGCCGTGGTCGGCCTGACGTATGGGTCTATTGAACCATGAATCAGCACTTGGCCGCAACCACGTTCGTATTTGTAGTGCGATCGAGCCCCTTGTACCGCGCGGCCCTTTGCTGAACCAATAGGGTCATTGGAGCGTATCCTAACAATCTTGGATTTTGGCCATCGCCGGATGTCGCCATGGACTTTTTCACGTTTCGCACCCAAGCTCAGCCTCGGCGGCACCACGATGCTTAGGCCAACCCGCTGAAGGCGAGGAGGACGAGGGTAACGAGCGTCGGTCACCCCCACCTCCGCGCCCAAGGACTCGCAGAATACTTCGGATTCGATACGGTCAGCCGTCCGGCTGTATACTGGTCGTCGAAGTCGGCCTGCTCGGCCTCCGCGGCCCCGAGGTCGGCATGGCACGTTGAAGACGCCGCTGTACATCAGGGCGAGGTGGCTCTTGCTTTCCCCGCAAGTATCTGTGGCTTCGTTGTTGGAAACCTCATATTTTAGGGCTTTCCAGTGCTTTGAATTCAGTGACGGCAATCTGGGAGTAAGCCTGGCCGGAAAAGTGCGAGGGTGGCCCGAATCGTCGGACGAGCATCAGAAAACCAACGTACTTTGACATCGGGTTCGACCCAAATATAATGAGGGGCTGGCGTGTCGGCCACCTGGCCGGGCATTCGCGTTTATCGGGTCTTCGCCGTGCTGGTGATCGTCGTGCTCGTAATTCTGTACATCGCCTTCCGTTCGTCGGATACGCTTTCCACAACCTCGGAGGAGAGACTCCATGAATGTCCGAATCGCCTGCATCGTTATCGCCCTCTATCTGCCGACGATAGCGGCTCTGACGCTGAGAGCCGAGGAAAAACCGGTAAGCCCGGCGAGCGAAACCTTGGGCCCGAAGTATCAACCTGCTTGGGGATCGCTCAAGTCACACCAGGATCCCGCGTGGTTCCGCGACGCGAAGTTCGGCATCTATACGCACTGGGGGCCGGTGACGGTCGGTAGCGAGGACAGCCCCGTCGGCGGGCAATGGTACGGGCGCGAGATGTACGATCGCGGGAGCCCGGTCTTCGCGTATCATCAGAAGCGCTTCGGTAATCAGAAGCAGGTCGGCTACAAGGACATCATTCCGAAGTTCACGGCGGAGAAATTCGATGCCGAGGCTTGGGCCGACTTATTTGCCCGATCCGGGGCGAAGTTCGCTGGTCCCGTGGCTGTGCATCACGACAACTTCGCCATGTGGGATTCCCAGGTGACGCCGTGGAACTCGGTCAAGATGGGTCCGCACCGTGATATCACCGGCGAATTGGGCAAGGCCATCAAACGCCGTGGCCTGAAGTTCATCACCACGTTCCATCACGGGTTCGCTTGGCGGTACTACGAACCGGCGTTCGATTTCGACGCCGCCGATCCCCGATTCGGCCGGCTTTATACCGAGGCACATAAGCCGGGCACGCCGCCGTCCAAGGCTTTTCTCGACCAGTGGCTGGCCATGGTCAATGAAGTGACGCACAAGTATCAGCCTGACATGATCTGGTTCGACTTCGAGCTTATGGCCGTCATCACGCCCGAGTACCAGCGGCGAATGTTCGCCGACTACTACAACTGGGCGGCGCAGAACCATTGCGGCTCGGCCGTGGCGCACAAGTTTCGCGAGATCCATCAGCACACGGGTATTTTGGACTTTGAACGCGGCCGCGAGGACCGGCTGGTGCCTTATCCTTGGCTGACTGACACCGCACTGGCCGAGTGGTTCAACCAGAAGTGCGCGCCCTACCGATCGATGGAGAATCTCGTCCAGGTGTTCGTCGACATCGTGGCGAAGAACGGCTGCATGTTGCTGGATGTCAGTCCCGCCGCCGACGGCACGATTCCCGACCAGGCCCGAAAAATGCTCCTAGCCATGGGCGACTGGTTGAAGATCAACGGCGAAGCGATTTACGACACGCGGCCCTGGATCATTTATGGCGAGGGGCCGACCAAGGGCCAGGGGGGCGGATTCAGCGAGGGGGCCGATCGGGCGTTCACTTCGCAAGACATCCGATTCACCACCAAGGGCGAAACGCTCTACGCCATCGCCCTAAGTTGGCCCAAGGACGGCAAGTTGCTCGTCCGCTCGCTCGCCTTGGATGCCGGCAAGGTGACCAGCGTCGCGCTGCTTGGCCATTCGGGCGATCTGCCGTGGTCGCAGACGGCCGATGGCCTGATCATTACGCTGCCCGAAAAAAAACCTTGCAAGCATGCTTACGCGTTGAAGGTCATCGGTGACCATCTGCAACCCGCGCCCCTGTCGGCAAGGGAAACGGCCATTCAGCCCGGGCGTGACGGCAAGATCGTGCTGCCCGCAAGCGAGGCCGAAATTCACGGCAATACACCCCAATATGAGCAGAGCGGCGAGAAAGATCAAATCGGTTTCTGGGCCGATCCGAACGACTTTGTATCATGGAATTGCAAGATCGATAAGGCGGGCGCGTACGACGTCGCAGTGACCTACTCTTGCCAGCCGGGCGCCGAAGGCAGCCGATTTACCGTTGCGGAGGGGCATGCCGATCTAGCCATGTCAAGGACAAACGAAGGTTTTCTGACCGAACCCCATCCTCTGGTGCTTGCGCGCGTCGGTTTGACACACAAATGGCACTAGCTTAAGCTAGTGCCATTCGTCGATGTGACCGACGCGCGCTATGCTAAGCCGTTGCCATTCTGGATTGGGTCACCAAGTCGGTGTACAATGGCCTCTATTCCGCGATAGCCAACCCATCCAGTGGCTATGTTTCAAACGATCCCCCTCGGAGAACTGACACGATGGCCCGATGGAACCCTTTGCTCCCGGCTCTGCTCATCGGATGCTTGGCCCTCACCACGGTCACGCATGAAAGCCTTGCCCGGGAGGCCAGACGCGGCTTTGGCGGG
>JBEKZQ010000435.1:0-5251 GCA_049509675.1 Thermoguttaceae bacterium
CTTTTCTTGCCCCAGGGGCTTGTGTTGGGACAGAAGTCGAGAGGCGTGGGGCGGGAGGCGTGGGGCGGGAGGCGTGGGGCGTGGGGCGTGGGGCGGGTGGCGGGGAGGCGAGAGTAGGGCGGCAAGCGACCGAAGACCCAGGGAGAACCACGGTTTGCTCGACGCCGCGGCTACAGTTTATGAATAATCCGGGCTAACCCTCCCGCAAGGGGAGAGGGAACCAAGAACGGAAAGTGCAAGGCGACGCCGGTTGCGGCGTCGAAGAAGTGCAGTCGCGCGGGATCGACGCCCAGCGCGATCTGCTCGCCCGGCCGCCATGCGTCGTCGGCCGTCGCGCGGGCCACCAAGGTCTGCCGCCCGGCTTGCAGATAGACATGGCACTCGGGGCCGAGCCGCTCGACGGCTTCCACTCGGGCCGGAATTGCCGCAGCCGCCTGCTGACCGGCGACGTGCGTGCCGAGATGCTCGGGGCGGATGCCCAGGAGGATGGGCCGGTGGGCGTGCGGCGCGAGGGCCTGGCCCTGGGCGTCGGCCAGCGGCAGCGAGAAATGGCCCGCCTCGTCGCAGGCCAGGAAAACCCAGCTTCGATCGCCGCGGCGGATCGAGCCCAAGAGGAAATTCATGGGCGGATGTCCGATCAGGCCGGCCACGAAGCGGTTCTGCGGGCGGTCGTAGATAGTCTGCGGATCGGCCAACTGCTCGAGGCGACCTTGGCGGAGGACCGCCAGTCGTTGGCCCAGCGAGAGGGCCTCGGCCTGGTCGTGCGTCACGTAGATCATGGTCGTGCCGAGCCGGGCGTGCAGCCCGGCGATTTCGCGCCGCAAGAGCGTGCGACGCTCCGCGTCCAGGTTGGAAAGCGGCTCGTCGAAGAGAAACAGCCTGGGGCGACGGACCATGGCCCGGCCCAGGGCGGCCCGTTGTTGCTGCCCCCCGGAAAGCTCAAATGGGCGCCGCTGGAGCAGCTCGCCGATGCCCAAGGCGTCGGCCGCTTCGCCGACGCGGCGGCGGGTCTCGGCCGCCGACGTGCGGCGCAGGCGGAGGCTGAAGGCCATGTTCTCGAAGACCGAGAGGTGCGGATACAATGCGTTTTGCTGACAGACCATGGCCACGTCGCGTCGCCTGGGCGGCAGGCCGTCGACGAGCTGGCCGCCGATGGCGATCCGCCCGCTGCTGGGCGTCTCCAAACCGGCGATCATCCGCAAAATAGTTGTCTTGCCGCAACCGGACGGGCCGATCAGGACCAGCAGTTCGCCGGCGGTGGTTGCAAGCGTGAGGTCGTCGACCGCGCGGACCCCGTGGGCAAAAACTTTCGAGACGTTCTGCAAGGCGACCACGGTCATGGAACGCTCGGCTCTTTGTCCCCGGCGACCAAGGGCAGGTCTACGGCAATCCGCGTGCCCTCGCCCATCGTGCTCTCGATCGAGACCTGCCCGCCCAGCAGCCGGACCCGCTGGCGGATCCCTTCCAGCCCGAAGCAGCCTTCCTTGGGCTGCCGGGGATCGAAACCTTGCCCCCAATCGCGGATTTCGATCTCCAGCCGATCGCCCTGTTGGACCAGGGCCACGTCGACTTTCGCGCTGTTGCTGTGTTTGCAGGCGTTTGTAAGCCCCTCCTGGACGATGCGATAGATGGAGTTTTCCAGGATCGGGACGAGACGCTGGAACCGGACACTGCTGCGGAGTTCGATCTTGGGCCCCTTCTGCTGCCGTTGCTCATGGACCAGTTGCGCAAGGGCGGCCACGATCCCCTCTTCATCGAGGATCGGCGGCCTGACGCCGCTGATCAGCCGCCGCGCTTCCGCGTGGGCCTGGCGCATCATGGTGATAGCGGCATGGTAGGCGCGGGCCGCCTCCTGGCGATCGGTTTCTTTCAGATGGTCGTAGACTTCGAACTGCATGAGCCCACCGGCCAGGTATTGGGCCAGGCCGTCATGGATCTCGTAGGCGATCAATTGCCGCTCGTGGTCGCTGGCTTCCAACAGATGGCGGAGCGTGCGGTACTCCCGCAGCCACGATTCCTCGGCTTTTCGCCGCTGCTGGACTTCACGTTGCAACGCCGCGTTGGCGACGGACAGTTCGGCGGTCCGCTCCTGTATCCGCCGCTCCAGTTCGTCGTTCGCCCTTCGCAGCGGCTCCTCGGCCTCCTTCCGTCGGGTAATGTCCTGATGGTCGCTCATGGCCAAACCTTTCGACGCCCACAGGCTGCAATCTTCTAGTGGATTCACCTATTGAATTCTACACATTTCTGCGGTCCGGTCTAATCGCAAAGGGGGGAATTTTTTGCGGCCCCGCGGCAATTTGGGCGTCTGTAGATCGCTCTTGACGCAGGGGCCCGGAGTTCTTATCGTGCGGCCCGACTTTTCCCCTTGCCAGAACCACGTCGCCGACGGGCTACCGCCAAGCATGAGCTCGACAATCAGCAACCCAACCGGACGAACCAACACCAAAACCAACGCCAAAACCCTCGAAGGCGTGCCGTTGTTGGATCTCAAACGGCAGCACCTGCAATTGCGGGACGAGGTCCTGGCCGCACTGGCGCGGGTGTACGACAGCGGGGCCTTTGTCTTGGGCCCCGAAGTTACCCAGCTTGAACAGAAGATCGCCGCGTACTGCGAGGTACGCCACGCCATTGGCTGCGCCTCGGGCAGCGATGCCCTGCTGCTGGCCCTCATGGCGGTCGGCGTAGGGCCCGGCGACGAAGTGATCCTGCCCAGTTTCACGTTCTTTGCCACCGCCAGCGCCGTGACCCGCCTGGGCGCCAAACTGGTGTTTGCCGACATCGACCCCAAGAGCTTCAACATGGACCCCGTGGCGGTAATGCGGCTCATTACGCCGGCCACGAAGGTCATTTTACCGGTCCACCTGTTCGGACAGTGCGCCGACATGGACGCCTTCTGCCGTATCGCCAATGCGGCCGGTCTGCAGGTCATCGAGGATGCGGCCCAGGCCATTGGGGCCGAGCTGAACGGCTGCCGGGCCGGCTCGATGGGCCAGATCGGCTGCTTCAGCTTCTATCCCACCAAGAACCTCGGCGGGGCCGGCGACGGCGGCATGTTGACCACGCAGGACGCAGACTTGGCCGATCGATTGCGGCTGTTGCGCGGGCACGGCATGCGGCCCCGCTACTACCATCAACTGGTAGGCATCAATAGCCGCCTGGACTCTTTTCAAGCCGCGGTGCTCAATGTCAAGCTGCCGCACCTGGACCATTGGGCCGCGGAGCGTATGGCCAACGCCAATCGCTATGCCGAGCTTTTTGCCGAGGCGGGCCTGGACCGCGTGCTCGTCCTGCCCGAGACCGCGTCGAAGCGGCGGCACGTGTGGAATCAGTATGTGATCCGCGTCGTCGACGGCCGGCGCGACGCCCTGCGCGACGCCTTGGCCGAGGACCACGTCGGCACCGAGATCTACTACCCGTTGGGTCTGCACCAGCAACAGTGTTTCCACGACCTGGGCTATGCCCCCGGCGATCTGCCGGAAACCGACCGGGCCGCTCGGGAAGTGCTTGCTTTGCCCATTTTCCCCGAGTTGACCGCGGAGGAGCAGCGGCACGTGGTGGAGCGGATCCGCGTTTTCTTTAGTGCGCGGCGCGGCGGCTCATCGCCGACCGCTCCCCAATTCCTCACGCACCAGGCGGCCCGAAAACGAGGTTAGCCTTTTCCGTTCTCCAGCCCGAGCATTTCATCCAACGGCCGGGCCAGGCGGCGGAAATCGGCCGCCGACATGGCCAGCGTGTCCCACTTGGCCGAGATCGGATGGGCGTGGCCCGCGTAATCGCACAGCCGCACGGCCACGAATCCGTACAGGTTTTGGCGGAACTGGAAAAGCTGTTCGTAGGGCAACGGCGCCCGGCCACCGAGAACGTCGTAGGCGAATACGAACAGGGCGCAAAAGCTCGGCCCAAACAAGCGCTCCCATTGCGCCAGGCTCACCAGATCGTCGCGCGTCGACCAGTTCTTCCAATATTGCTTCTGCACGTCGCCGCTGGGAAACCGCCGGCCCTTGACGTCGATCAGCCAGGTGGTCGGCCCGGGCGAGGAGACGATGAAATCGAGGCTTTTGATCGAGGCGCCGTCGGAGAGCACGCTCCGTTTCGCTTCATCGACGGCCACGTACGGCACCCCGCGGCTGCGGAGGTACTCTTCAAAGGCCGCTTCGTAATGGTTGTCGCGATTGGCCATGAGAACGGCGAGGATGAACGATGAAACACAATCAGAAGAGAGTATACACAATACTCTGCTGCGAAGTCTTCATCCCTGCCGACCGTTCTGCCCGAACGGACTCCCCGGATTCCTTGCTTCTTACGGCGATCGCGCCTGCGTTGCGAGGCAGATTCTTCCTGGTATAATTAACATGAGGGCGCTTCGTGGAACGAGAGAGGCATTTTCGAGGTTCGATCATGAAAGTCCTTGAGTTTCAAACCCAGATATCGCCTGACGGGACACTGAAGCTTCCGTCCGACATCGCGGCCCAAATTCCGGGTGACGATCCCGTGCGTGTCATGCTCCTGGTTGGCGACTCATTCGAAGACGAAGATTGGAAGCGACTGACTGCCGATCGGTTCCTTGCCGGTTATTCGCACAGCGATGACATCTATGACAGTTTGCAATAAAATGAAATAATAGTTGACTCTGATCAGCGGGCCGTTTGGGGGGTAGCAGCCAGATGTCCTTCGTGATTATCGCAATCGCAAGGATTGCATGCGTCATCGACCTGTTGTTTTCTCATCGGCTGGTGGCCGTTCCGTTGCGTAGTTTTGCGGCACATGACGCGTCCGGAGGGCACACTCTGCCGCTTCACGTCGGCCAGAGGACTCGCGGCCTTTCTGCACGGCTCCTTGCCAATGCAAGCATTCCGCGCGCCTCCACGTTTTGGAGCGAGCGCGCGGCCCGTCTGTGCGTGGCCTATGCAATATCAAAGGACCTTGCTGGGATACTTGGCTGGTTGTCTTCGTCAGCACTGGCCGGTCGCCATGTCATTCATGCAACCGTACCATCAATTGGGTGGGTAGGATTCTGGTTGGATCGGGGTTTTCCGCGGCCTGGCCTTTCCCGAAACGTCCGGGTCGTACTGGTCCGTTTGCCCGGACCGGATTTTTACGTTCTAACCGCCTTTCCGGAGTAAACAGATCATGCCAAGTGCCCCGTCCACGCTCGATTACTTCCTGGACGCTTACCTTGGCGTAGAGCCAATCGCTGATATCGATCAGGCTCTCAAGGCCTTTGCGAAGGAAGAGGGTTCGGAAAGAGTCA
>JBEKZQ010000436.1:0-5228 GCA_049509675.1 Thermoguttaceae bacterium
TGACACTACTGGTATACTCTTCCCGCACTTCTCCCGTCATGGGGTTGACCCGAAACGGCCAGTTGCCCTCCGCCGTCTGCCATCGTACCCCTGCTCCTCACCGTTTGCCAGGCTCCGGCACGCACCGGGATCGGATCGCACAATCCGCGGGGCGCTTGACAAGGCGAAGCCCCGCAACGAAACTCACGTTCCTCAGGCTGCTGCTGTCGGGTTCCGATGGCCACGCCAAGGGTAAGGCCCCCGCGAACCACCGCAGCTTGTCACAAGAGGAGAACGAAATGCAGTCCAGAATGACACTCTTGGTTCTGGCAGCGTGTGCCGTCCAGGTTGCGCAGCGGGCGGGGGCAGCGGAAAAGAACAAGATCGAGAAGGCCCCGATCGTTGCGGCCAGCGCGGTCAAGGTTCAAATGGAAGAGCCGGTCTTGATCGATCAGGCCCCGCCGGCGGTGAAGCAGTGGGGGCCGTACCGCATGCCCAAGGTGTACTGCATGCCCGGCGGGGATCTCTGCGTGACGTTCCAGGTCGGCCGCGACCATTATTGCGACCAGGGCATCCCCTCGCCGATGTTCGCTTCCCGCGACAAGGGCGCCACCTGGCAGCGATCCCCGTGGCCACACCCCGGGTTCACCGGGATCAATCCGGTCGTTTCGCCGGTTCTGGACGGCGAGTATCTCTGCATTCCTGCGGTGAAGGGCATCGAACTCGACCTGGGCAGACTTCCCAAGCCCATTTGCACAATCGATATTTGTGCCGGTTTCCCGCTTCGCCGCCTGGCCGATTGCCCGGAGGACGTAGTCCGCTGGTTCCACGACATCAAGGCCGTGCGTTGGTCGCCCAGGACCAAGACCTGGACCCAAGAGCCCATCCAATGGGACCATCGCGGCCAACTCATCGAGACCTACAACGACACACCACAGAAGATTCCCGGCGATTGGAGCCAGAAGGTCTATTTTGAAAGCCCGATCATGCGCTGCGGCAAGGAATTGCTCCATGCCGATTATTGGACGATGTACGAGAGCCGCTCGGGCCAAGCGCCACTGGCCTGGGAAGCATCGCTGATGGTTTCGACCGACAACGGCCGCTCCTGGACGCGGCGGAGCAACATCGCCACCATGCCCGCAAGAGACAGTTTGGCCGAGCCGGTGATCGAATTGAACCAGGCCGGCGAGTTGGTCTGCGTGACGCGCCGGGAAAAAGATCAGAGGAACCCGACCATGTTCCTGATGCACTCGAAGGACAGGGGTTATACCTGGACCGAGCGCCAGGAACTCTTCGATTTCGGCGTTTTCCCGCGGCTGTTGCAGTTGGACAACGGCGTGCTGGTGCTGAGTTTCGGCCGGCCCGGGGTGTGGCTCTCTTTCTCTTTAGACGGCGGGCACTCTTGGACCCCAAGGCAGGCCGTCCTCAAGGGTCCTTCGTGCGGGTACACGTCGCTGCTGGCCTTGGGACGCGACACTTTCCTGCTGGCCTACAGCGAGTTCGAGCGGCCCAACGCCAACGGCCAGCCCGCCAAGGCCATCCTGGTGCGGAAGATTACCGTCCATGCGGCCAAGTGAATGAAAGTCCGGGAAGAAGCAGCGCAACTTTAGAAGGGCGGTGTCTTATGCTTGGAAATCTGTTTCTCGTTGGATCGATTTGGAGTTTACGTCATTAAGGCAACACTCACAAGGGAACTGCCATGTTCTCCAGACTGACACTCATGTTTCCCGCGGCCCGCGCGGTGCAGGCCATGCCTGCTGCGCGGGCGGACGAAAAGGCGGGCAAGCTCGAAAGGGCCCCGATCATCGCCGTCATCGCGTTACTTCGCCGCAATGATCTTAATGGGAATAGCCGGCAGAGTACGGGTCACCGTCTCTTTGCCGGTATTCGTCGTGCCCTGGAGGATAATCGACTTTTTCAGGTCTATCGCCGCTTTGGGGTCGGCACTGATGGTAATGGTCGCCTCTTCCTTGTCGGCGGGGATCGTCGCCGGCTTTACGCTCACGCCCGGGGGAGGCGGCGGGGCGCCCTGCACGACCGGCATCAGTTGCGCAGGGGGCACGACCGCCAGGTTGATCGGGAACTTCGCGTCTGCCTTGCGCGCGGCCTTCACCACGATGTCGACGGTCCCACCTTGCTTGATCTCCAGCACCTGCTTGGGAGGCGTGCTGGTGGAAAGAGTGAACAGCGACGTTTCTTTCACCTCCAGCACGCACCCCTTGGTCGGGAGCCAGTGCTTGATATAAAATGCCTGCACGACCGTCTCGACGGGGACCGCCTTGCGCACCAACGGGGGTTGTTTGTCCACCGTCGCCGTGCCGACGACGGACGGAAAATAGAGGCCGGGCGCGGCGTTGGCCGGGGCTGTAATTGTCAACTGCACGTCATGCTCCTTGGCCGGGATCACCGCATCGCTGGCCGTGCAACCCGGCGGCAGGTCTTGCACCGCCAGGTTGATTGGGCCGTCGAAGTCGTCGCGCCGCAGCGCACTGACGACTAGCACCGCGCTGTCGCCTTGCGCGAGTCGGGCCGAGTCGGTGTTGATGCGCAGAGTGTAGTCCGGCCGCGCCGGTGTAATCTTCAGGCGGTAGGCGTACTCTTCGCCGCCCTTGTCTTGCGCATCGCGGATGCGGAGCACGTAATCGCCCGTCTTGGCAAACGTGTAGACCAGCCGCGAGTCGGCAACGTGCGTCACCAGCGCGTCGCGCGGGTCCACTTGGAACTCCGAATCGGGATAGAGGAGAGGGATACTGGCGGCCGGATTTGGCGTCGCCATGGCGGGAGGCGGATCGTCGTTCTCAGCGAGCTTCTTTCCCGCCGCGTCGAACAGCGTCAACACGCTGTCCAGGGGCGAATCGAGCCGCCGGGCGTCCACTTCCATCAGCAGCTTCTGGCCCTCTTCGGCCTTGAAGACGAAGTAGTCTTCGTCACCGCTCTTCTGGATGCGGCCGTTGACCACGACCGGAACCGTCACGCGGTTCGCCTGGGCCAAGGAATCGTTCGGCTCGCTCTCCAGCACTTCCGGCAGTTCGTCCACGGCGAAGGGCACGGCGTTGGACGTCATTCCATTTTGCTTGACGCTCAGCCAGCGCAGCGGCGGGCTGTCGGCCGCCAACAGCAGGTCCATGCTGGCGCTGGGCAGGTTGACGCCGTGCAACTCGATTTTCGCGGTCGAGTTCCGCCGTCCGCCCAGGGGATAGACGTGGGTCACGTAGGGCCATGCGCCGATCCGCACCCGGTAAATGAAATCCTGGCTCCCGCGGTAAAGAATATCGCGGACTTCCAGGAGGTACTCGCCGTCCTTCTCGACTTTATGGAACAACACGGGATCGGGCTTGAAGCGGAAGTCGTCGGCGAACGCGAGCCGCTTGCCGGCCGTGTCGGAAAGGGTCAAGCAGGCGTCGAGCCAACCGGGCACGGCCCAGTAGCTGTAGGGCAGCAGCGACTGCGCCTGGCATTGGCAAACCAAGGTCTGTCCCGCCTTGACGGGAACTCGCCAATAGCCGCGATCCGGACCGCCTTGGGAAGTTGTGGTCGTGAAGATTTGGCCGTTGATGATCGCGGGCAAGGCGGGCACGAGGACCGCCTCGGCCTTCTCCGAGTTCCGTTGCATGGCGGCCGTCTCCGCAATTTCGTCGACCAGGAAGCGGCACCGCGTGGAAACGCCTCCCGGCGTCACCAATCGCAGGTCGTGTTCGCCCAATTCGGCGTCCGGGGCAATGCTGAGGGAGATGCGCACGGCTTCCGATGGGCGGATGTTGCTGCTGATCCAAGGCCGCGGCGGGGGGGCGGGTGGGCCGGGCTTCGGCTTGGCGTTGGGATCGGGCTTCTCTTCGGGCACCACCCGCGCACTGAGCCCCTTGCCGGAAATGTAAACGGCCGTTGCCCCCTTGAGTTGCTGCCCGGCAACGGTCGCCTCGATCGTCTTGCCCAACTGCCCGCCAGCCGGGAAGACGAAGAAGATCGCCGGGCCGGTCGGACCGCCCGGTTGGCCGTAGCAGGAGGCAGCGCCCAACATCAGGGACGTCGCAATCACAAGCAGGAAGAACCAACGAAGCAGCAGCCGGAGTCGGTATCTCATCGCTGAATCGCCCTTCTATTGCAGAGTCGGAGGTGGGATTGTCTTCCCGGCTAGCGTTTGCCGGACGATTTCGGCGTTCTGCAAGCCGCCGGTTTTCACCTGTACCGCAGCGGGATTCGAGGTCGCAAAGTAGCCTTGCGCGGTAACGACCAGCCAACCGTCCGTGCCTGGCGCTAGCTGCACAAGCGTGGCCAGCAGACTGTGGTCGGA
Source organism: Thermoguttaceae bacterium (assembly GCA_049509675.1). Taxonomy (GTDB): domain Bacteria; phylum Planctomycetota; class Planctomycetia; order Pirellulales; family Thermoguttaceae; genus JBEKZQ01. The sequence continues at coordinate 4,271 of JBEKZQ010000436.1, forward strand.
AAGGTCCCAGAGCTTGACGCTGCCATCGCCGCTGGCCGAGGCGAGTCGCTTCTCGTCGGCGCTGGCCGCCACCGCATAGACCCAGTCGCTGTGCCCGACGAGCGTGTCCATAAGCGTCAGCTTCTTGCCATCGAGCGCGTACGCCTTCACCGTGTTGTCGGTCGCGGCGATGAAAGCCCATTGGCGATACCATTTGCCGGGATCGGGATCTTTGAGCCAGACGCAGTCCAGGGGCATGCCGGCATCGAGTTCGGTCTTGACGTCGCCGCGGTAATCCGGCGGTATCTTGTCGTCCAGGCGATTTTGAACCGACCTTGCGTCGTGGCCGGCGACAACCAGCCCGAAGCGGTATGTCATTCTCCCCCCGGCCGCCCAATGCTGTGATGTTTCCCGCAGGCAACAGCGGCGCGGCGGGGCCTCGAGGATCGTCTTCTTGCGGTCCGGCTTCCAGGTTGCAACGTCCCAAACCTCCACGGTCTTGTCGAGGCTTGCGGTCGCCAAGTACTTGCCGTTGGGCGCGAAGGAAACGCTGCTCACCGCCAGCGATTGGTCTTTGAGCGTTGCCACAAGTTTCTTGTCCGGCAGGCTCCAAACATAGGCCGCGGCATCGCTGCAGCCGGCGGCCAGGAGCTTTCCGTCTGGGCTCAAATCGAGCGAGAGCACCGCGCCCTTGGGCTCCTGGAAGTTGATGGCCGCCTGCCCGCTTTGAAGGTCGAAGACCTTGACGCCGCCAGTGGCATACGGGGTGCCTTCGGCCGCGGCCAGACTCTTGCCGTCTTTTGTAAAGAGCACCGCCTGCACCATGGTGCCAATCTGGCCGGCGCCGATCCGCTTGGCTAATCTGCCTTCGACCAGGTCCCACAGGAGAACCTCGCGATAACCGCCGACGGCCAGCGTCTTTCCATCGGGGCTAAAGGCCACGGCCGATAGAGGCAATGCCGTCCCGCAGGAGACCATG
>JBEKZQ010000437.1:0-5223 GCA_049509675.1 Thermoguttaceae bacterium
GCCGTCGCGATTCACATCGTAGGCATTGGCAATGCCGGCCGTCTTGCCCACTTGCTTCTGGATGGCCGTCACGTCGGCCGTGGTTACCTTGCCGTCGCCAGCGACGTCGCCGATCAAGTTGCCGAAGTAGAAGGTGTACGGACTGGCCAGGCCCGTGTTCTGGTCCGCCGCCACGGTGACCTGCAGCCAGTTGCCGGTGGGGATGGCGTTGTTCGCCCAGGTCAGAACGACTTCATCGGAACCGCTGTCGCCGCCAGCCGCGCTGACCGAAACCTTTGCCGGCGCGGGCGCTGCTGCCCAGGTGCTGGCGCCGCTGGTATCGCCGTACTTCAAGGTCAGATCGGAGAGGTTGAAATTGCTTGCATTCTCCAGCCCGGCGATATCGACCAGGATCCCGTTGATGCCGAAGCCGTAATCGGAGTAGTTGGCCGACGTGGCCGTCTGGCCGGGCAACAGCGCTTGCTTGTTGGTGGCCCGGGCCTTGTCGACCGTGCCGCCCTTGGCCGGGTTGTCGTACTTCGAGTTTGCATAGTACAGATATTGGCTAACCACGGTGGACTGGACGGTCAATTGGCCGGTGTTGGAAACCGTGGCCTGCGCGGTGCTGGCCGTCGCGGTGACGGTGTACGTTCCGGCACGCAACGGCGGGCTGATGACGCCGGCGGCCAGCGTCCAAGTCCCGTTGCTGTTGGCGGCCGTGTACCCCGCGCCGTTGACGGTTACCTGCACGGTGGCCGTGGCATCGCTCACCAAGCCGCTCAGCGGCGGTGCTTGATTGGTGGTTAGCAGCGGGTTCACCGTGACCGTCAGCAGCGGAGCGGGGACGACCGTGGCCGACCAGGACAGCGGCACGAAACTGTTGCCGTACTGATCCTGAATCGCGGAAGTCAACGTGAGGGTCAAGGCGCCGGTGGTCAAGTTGGCCAATTGGAAGCGGTACGTGTTGCCGCCCAGGTTGGTCACGCTGGTGACGGACGCCGCGGCCGCAGCCGGACCGGCGAGCGTCAGGGAGTTGGTCGTCACCCCCGTCACCGGTTCCGAGAAGGTCAGGTCGATGGTGGGCGACGTGCCCGCCAGCGTTCCGCCGCCGGGCAGCGAGGTGCCGATGCAGGTCGGCGGCGTTTCGTCGACGCTGTAGCTCCAGGCGACCGGGACCAGAGCGTTGCCGGAGAGATCGCGAATCGGACTGCTGGCGGGCGAGGCTAGCAGCGACAGCGACCCGCTCACGCTGTGGGTCACGGGGACCTGCCAGGTATTGGTGTTTCCCACCTCGTTGGGCAGGCCGACCGAGGCCGCCACCCCGCTGGTCTGGAAGGCCGTGCCGCTGAGAATGGTGGTCGGGTTGATCGCCTCGGAGAACGTGACGTTGAAAACGGTGCTCGTGCCGCCCAACACGCTCCCGGCGGCCGGGGTGATGGACGTCACGGTCGGCGGCGTCGTGTCCAACACCAGATTGAAACCGTTGCTCGCGCCGGTGGACGCCGCGCCGCTGTCGGCGCGCAGGTACACCTGGCCGCCGACGGGCACGATCACCTGGCCGCTCCACACGCCGCTGGTGAAATTGTTGGTGAGGCTGGGGATGACGGCGACCGTCCGGTCGACGACAAGCTGCACGTTGGGCGCCATCGAGTCCACGTTCGCCGTCGGCGACGTGGGATCGGTGCTGGACCAATTGAGCGGGTCGCCGTACAGGCCGTCGGTCGTGAACCACAAGGAACGATTGATGGGGGTCCCGGTCGCGTCGAGGTTCTGGGTCGCGTAGCAGTAACCCGCCCTGGTGAAGTTGGGATTCTGGAAACTGAAATCGACCAACACGTTGCCCGCGCCGTCGTAGGTGAAGGGGGTCGTGAAGGCGAACTTGTTCCAGCCCAATTGATTGACCAGCGTGTCGGCCTGGTAGACGGTGGTCCAACCGGTGCCTGGGCCGTCGAAATTCGACGTGCTGCCGAAACTGCTCAGCGACGCCGGAATGTCCTTCATGCGGATGGTGAAGTTCCCCAGCGATTGGCCCGGCATGGCGGAGAGGTCCAAGGACAGGGCCCTGATAGTCGCTCCCAGCTTGAGCTGCAGGTCCTGCCTGGTGTAGATCACCTCCGTCCGCGAGTCCTCCCAGAGCGTATTGAGGGGCTGGTCCCAGAGGCTGTTGCCGGCGCCCACCGCCGCTTGCGCGTTGGGCACCACGGCGCTCAGACCCACGGGCGCATTGAAATTGCCCACCGTGTTGTTCTGCTTGTCCTGGGCCGTGATCGTCACGTTGAACGGTACGTTGGCGGTCTCTTGCGCCGGAATGTTGGCAAACTGGAAATGATCCAGGTTGACGGGGAGCACGTTGAACGAACTGCTGCTGCCGAAGGCATACAGCGGATTGCCCGGCACCGAGATCGAGGCCGTCAAGACCACGTTGTTATCCAGGCCGGGCACGGTGATGGCGCCGGTCCACTGGCCGTTGCTAAAGGTGATCTGCCCCGGTGCAGTCGAGGGCGTGGCCTGGAAGGTCTCGGGGTTGTTGTTGTCGCCGGCGGCGGTCAGGTTCACCGCGCCGTTGAAAACGGTGATCGGTTGGTCGTTGATGTCGTCGGCGGTGATGGTCACGGGGAAGGCGGTGCCGGCCAGCTCGGCCTTGGGCAAGGCGGAGAAATCGAAGTGGTCGATGTTGCTATCGCCCACGGTGATCGTGCCGCTGCCGGGGTTCATGTTCTGTGCCGTGGCCGTGATAGTGACCGTCTGGGCGCCGTCGCGCAGCGTGTCGTTGCCGACGGTCAAATCGAAGAAGGCCGTGGTCTGCCCCGCGGCGATGGTGACCGTGGCCGGCACCGCCAACTCGCTGGCATTGCTGGAAACAAGGGTGACGACGGAGTCGGTCTGCTGCGGATAGTCGATCGTGACCTCGCCGGCTCCCGGCAGGGTCCCCTGCCCTTTCCACACCTCGTTGTTGGGAATATTGGGGAACTGCACGCCGAGGGTGGGCGTGCCGAACAGCGCCGGGATAATAAGGTTGGCATACGGAGTGCCGCGGCCGGTGACCAGGTCGTAGCCCGGCCCCGCGTTATACACGGGATACCCTTGGCTCGAGCCGGTGGTAATGTCGTGGAAATCGCTGCCGGGCAAGGAGTAGAGGATGGGCAGCGTCTGCGTCTTGCCGGTCAAGGGGCCGACGCCGGCCAGGGCCCGGCCCTGGTCGGCGATGGTGATCAGGCCGGCCCACTGCGGGGCGGCATCGCTGGTGCCGCCCACAACTCCCCAGGGGAACGGATTCAGGTAGGAGTCGTAGATGGCGAATCCGGTGTTGGGATCGGCATCGTACGCCACGTCGGGCGCCGTGCGGTTGGTGAAACTCTGCGTCACCACGCCCTTTTGATATGCCGGCTGCGGCTCCATCGTGCTGATGCCGCCGGCGCTGCCGGCCCAGCCCGACTCGCTGCCGTAGTTCCCTTGGCCGCTGATGTTCAGCGTGGTGCCACCCACGGCCACCACGTTGGGCGAATAGGACGGATAACCGGACGGTGCCCCATCATCTCCCGTGGCCGCCAGGTAGGTGATGCCCTTGGTCGCGAAGTAGCTGTCGTAGCCGGTTTCGCCGGGGCTGTCGCCATAGCCGCCCCAACTCATCGACACGGCGACAACACCCTTGATCTGGCTGGCCGTCTGCACGGCGCTCATCAAATTGACGTTCGAGCTGTCGGCCGCTTCCACCAGCACAATGCCGGCCTTCGGCGCAATGGCATGGGACCATTCCACGTCCAGCGTTATCTCCACGGCCCAACCGGGGTCGGGCGTAGTGCCGGGCTGCATGATCTTCTTGAAGGTGGGGTCTGGGAGGCCGAACTGGACGTCGAACTGGTGCAAGTCGCTGACGATGGTAGGATCGTCGTAGGCATCCACAATGGCGATCGTCTCGCCGCTGCCGTCGGCGGCCACCGTGGCGCCCGTGGCGCTCTTGAAACTGACCTTGGTAAAACCGTAGGCCGTGCGGATCTGCTGCGGAGAGATGCCGGCGGGCGCGGCGCCGGCCGCAGGCTGAGCGGCCGCATGCCAGATGTGATAGTTCTCCGCAGAGCCCGCCGCGGCGGAAAGCAACGCCCGCGCCTCCAGAACCTACAGCCGCAAACCGCGTCCGCGGCGGGCGCATCGCTCACTCTGGCGCGCATGTCGAAAGGACTTCGACATCGAACTTCGTAGCCTTCGGCTTTTCGCAGACATGAACGATTACCTCCACCTGTTTAGAGCGCCGCAGCAACCTGGCTCATGGCCCAACGAGCCCCATCAACCCAGCATCCCTCATTATCACCAAAAAGGCCGAATTCGCAAGCCTTTTTCCTGGCAATTTTTTCCACGGTCTGTTACCACGAACCGAGCACCGAATCGGTGGCCAAGACGAGGGGGCCGACTTTCTTGGCCGCGGCCTGGCGGACGGCAACCCGTGCTATGGTGGTCGCCAACGAGGCGTTGGTCGAGGCCGCGGCAGCACTTGGCTTCGGCGCCGCGGCCTGCGCGAGCACCGTGTCGTGCGCGGTTGCCGCAGCGGCCTTCGCCGCCGTGGCAGACGTGGTCGCCACACTGCTCAGCGAGGCCGACGGCGATGCGGAGGCGGCGGTCGCCAACATGGGAGCCGCCATCACGACGTGCGCCGCGACAGCCGGCGCGACGATCATGGCCAGCGTGTCGCCGACGTACTTCTTCACCAGGGTCACGTCCGCCGCGTTGATCTTGCCGTCACGATTTATGTCGTAGGCGCTGGCAATGCCGGCCGTCTTGCCCACTTGCTTCTGGATGGCCGTCACGTCGGCAGTGGTTACCTTGCCGTCGCCATTGACGTCGCCGATCAGGCTGCCGAAGTAGAAGGTGTAAGGACTGGCCAGGCCCGTGTTCTGGTCGGCGGCCACGGTGACTTGCAGCCAGTTGCCGGTGGGGATGGCGTTATTGGCCCAGGTCAGAACGACTTCATCGGAACCGCTGTCGCCGCCGCCCGCCTTCACGGAAAACTTGCTCGGCGCGGGCGCGGTCGTCCAGGTGCTGGTGCTGGTGGTATCGCCGTACTTCAAGGTCAAATCGGAGAGGTTGAAATTGGTTGGACTCTCCAGCCCGGCGACATCCACCAGGATGCCGTTGATGCCGTCGCCGTAATCGGAGTAGTTGGCCGACGTGGCCGTCTGGCCGGGCAACAGCGCGTGCTTGTTGGTGGCCCGGGCCTTGTCGACCGTGCCGCCCTTGGCCGCGTTGTCG
>JBEKZQ010000438.1:0-5221 GCA_049509675.1 Thermoguttaceae bacterium
CACCGACCAACTAATTAAGGAACCTTCACGCGTGGCTAAACAACTACTCTACCAAGATCAAGCCCGGCAGCGGATGCTCCGGGGTGTCGATAAGCTGGCCGACGTGGTCGCCGTGACCATGGGCCCGACGGGCCGGAACGTGATTCTCGACAAGTCCTTTGGCGGACCGACCGTCACCAAGGACGGCGTGACGGTGAGCAAGGAGATCGAGTTGGAAGACCGCTTCGAGAACATGGGCGCCAAGCTGGTCAACGAGGTCGCCTCGAAGACCTCCGACGTGGCCGGCGACGGCACGACCACGGCCACCGTGTTGGCGCGGGCCATTTTCCGCGAAGGTCTGCGGAATATCGCCGCCGGGAGCAATCCGGCCGCCGTTCGCCGCGGCATCGAGAGGGCGGTGGAAGCGGCCGTGGCTCAGTTGCGCTCCATGGCCAAGCCGATCTCCGGCACCGAGGACGTGGCCCACGTCGGCGCCATCAGCGCCAACAACGACCCCGAAATCGGCAAGCTCATCGCCGAGGCCATGCAAAAGGTGGGCAACGACGGCGTCATCACCGTCGAGGAAGGCAAGACCGCCGACACCACCTATGACGTGGTCGAGGGCATGCAGTTCGACAAGGGCTACCTGTCGCCCTACTTCATCAACCGGGCCGCCGAGATGGACTGCCTGCTGGAAGACGCTCTGATCCTCATCCATGAGAAGAAAATCAGCAACATCCGCGACCTGATCCCGTTGTTGGAGAAGGTCAGCCAGTCGGCCAAGCCGCTGTTGATCATCTCCGAGGACGTCGAGGGCGAGGCGCTGACCACGCTGGTGGTCAACAAGCTCCGCGGCGTGTTGCAGGTCGGCGCCGTGAAGGCCCCCGGGTTCGGCGATCGCCGCAAGGCCATGTTGGGCGACATCGCCGTCTTGACCGGCGGCACGCTGATCAGCGAAGACCTGGGCATGAAGTTGGAGAACCTGACGTTGGAGCATCTTGGCCGGGCCAAGAAAATCACCGTCGACAAGGATTCCACCACGATCGTCGAAGGGGCCGGCAAGCCGGCCGACATCAAGGCCCGCGTCGATCTGCTGAAGAAGCAGATCGAGACCACCGACAGCGACTATGACCGCGAGAAGCTGCAGGAGCGGCTGGCCAAGCTGTCCTGCGGCGTGGCGGTGATTTCGGTGGGCGCCAACACCGAGGCCGAGATGAAGCAGAAGAAGGCCCGCGTGGAGGACGCCTTGCACGCCACCCGGGCGGCGGTTCAGGAAGGCATTCTTCCCGGCGGCGGCGTGGCCCTGTTGCGTTGCAAGGCGGCCGTGGAGAAGGCCCGCACGCAGGCGCGCGGCGACGAGAAGGTCGGCGTCGACATCGTTCTCTCGGCCTTGTCCACGCCGATCGTGCAGATCGCCAACAATTGCGGCCAGGACGGCTCCGTCATCGCCGCCGACGTCAGTCAAAAAGCCGAGAATATCGGTTATGACGCCAATGCGGGCAAGTACGTGGACATGTTCAAGGCGGGCATTATCGATCCCCTGAAGGTCGTGCGCACCGCCCTGGAGAACGCCGCCAGCATCGCCGGCCTGATGCTGACGACCGAAACGCTCGTCACCGACCTGAAGAGCGAAGACAAGAAAAAAGTGATTGAAGGCGCCGTCCGCTAATCGCCATATCCGTCTTCCAACGGTGTAGACTACAATATGGTGATGATGGCCGACAAACGCGATTATTACGAAGTCCTCGGCGTGGACCGCTCTGCCAGCAAGGATCAGGTTTCCGAGGCGTACCGCAAACTGGCGCTGAAATATCATCCCGACCGCAACCCGGGCGACGATACGGTGGTGGTCAAGTTCAAGGAGGCCGCGGAAGCCTTCGAGGTGCTCAGCCACAGCGAGAAGCGGGCCCGCTATGACCGTTACGGGCATGCGGGCCTGGAGAGCAGCGGGGCTGCGCCTCATTTCGAGGACGTGGGCGACATTTTTGCCGCCTTCGGCGAGATCTTCGGCGATAGCGCGTTCGGCGATCTGTTCGGCGGCGGGCGGGGCCGCGGACGCCGTACACGCAAAGGCGGCGTTATCCGCTGTGAAGTCTCCCTGGACCTGTTGGAGGCCGCCCACGGCACCGCCAAGGTGGTGCAATTCGAAAGGCACGAGCGCTGCGAAACGTGCAACGGTTCGGGGGCCAGGCCGGGCACCCGGCCCGAGCCCTGCCCTTATTGCGGCGGCGCCGGCCGCGTGGTGCAGTCGGCCGGAATCTTTTCCGTGCAGACCACGTGCCCCTCCTGCCGCGGCAGCGGCAGCGTCATCCGCCAGGCCTGCCCGGCCTGCCGCGGCGGCGGCTTCACGCGGAAACGCGTCACCCGCAAGATCGACATCCCGGCCGGCGTGGACAACGGCACGCAACTCCGCCTGCCCGGCGAAGGCGAGCCGAGCCCCAGCGGCGGCCCGCCCGGCGATTGCTACTGCGCCATCCACGTGACCGAACACGCCCTGTTCCATCGCGAAGGCCGCGACCTGGTCTGCCAGGTGCCGATCACCTATACGCAGGCCGCCTTGGGCGCCAAGGTCGAGGTGCCCACCCTGGACGGATCGGAGGAACTGGATATTCCCGCCGGCACGCAGTCGGCCGAGGTCTTCACCCTTCACGGCCGCGGCATGCCCGACCCGCGCCAGCGCGGCCGCGGCGACCTGTTGGTGCAGGTCATCGTGGAAGTGCCCAAGCGCCTGTCGCCGCGGCACGAGGAGCTATTGCGAGACTTGGCCGAGATCGAAAGCATCCACGTGACGCCCAAACGGAAGAGTTTCCTGGAACAACTTAAGGAATACTGGCACCGGTAGCTATCAACGAACAACGATCAATTACCATGTCCCCCGAGCCAGAACAAACGCCGACCGAGCCTCAAGCCGGCGGATCCGTGGAACAGCCGGAAGCCGCCGACGCGGAACAAGCCAATCTCCTGGAGCAGTTGCGCACCGACCTGGAGGAAGCCAAGGACCGCGTGCTTCGCAGCCAGGCCGAGTTGGAGAACTATCGCAAGCGGGCGTCCCGCGAAATCGAGGACAATCGTCGCTTCGCCAACTTGCCCTTGCTGCGCGACCTGCTGCCGGTCATGGACAACATGGAGCGGGCGATCGGTGCCGCCGAGAAGTCGCAAGACGCCAGCGCGTTGCTGGAAGGAATCAAGCTCGTTGCCCGGCAGTTCGCCGATGTCTTGGCGCGGAACCATTGCGTGCCGATCCCGGCGCTCAACCAGCCGTTCGACCCGCACCTGCACCAGGCGATTTCGCAGCAGGCGACCGATGAATTCCCTCCCGGCACGGTGGTGCTGGTGTCGCAGCCCGGCTACCAACTTTACGACCGCGTGGTGCGGCCCAGCCAGGTCATTGTCTCCACTTCCCCGAGTACCGATCGGGAAAGCGAAGATTGAGAGTCGAGAGTCGAGGGTCTAGAGTCGAGAGTCGAGAGCAGGGCGACTGAAAACTGAACACTGAAAACTGAAAACCATGCCCACTTACGATTACGTTTGCGACGCTTGCGACCATCAATTCGAGCTTTTTCAAGGGATCAAGGAGGAGCCCAAGCGGAAGTGTCCCGAGTGCGGGCGGCTGAAATTGCGGCGACTGATCGGGGCCGGCGGGGCGATCGTTTTCAAGGGATCGGGCTTTTATCAGACCGACTACCGCAGTGAATCGTACAAGAAAGCGGCTGCCGCCGAGAAGAGCAACGGCGACGGCGCCGGCAAGGGCGACGGCAAGGGCAAAGAGAAGAAGGCCGAGGCCAAACCGAAGAAGGAATAGGGCTTGGTAACGTCCGCGTTTTCCGGGTTCTCCCTCTCCCGCAAGGGGAGAGGGAACCAGTGGCCCCTCATTCCGCCGGGGCCAAGGCCAATTGACGCAGGCCGTCCAGGGCCATCAGCACGTCGGCGCAAGCGACCTCCTGCCAGCCGCAGAGTTTGTGGTGCAGGATCGCCAACTTGAACGCCTCCAAGGCCGCGCGCAAATCGCACGGCAGATCGCCCAGGTGCTCGAAGGGGCGCGGCGCCACACCGGGATCCAGCCCCGCTGCTTCCGCGCTCTCATCGGGCTCCGGCAACGAGTGCGCCGCATGCAGATCGTCCGTACCGCGCACGGCGGCGTCCACAACGGGGATGGTCTCCGAGGGCCACGACTGGCCCGGCGCGTCCTCGTCCAGGGCCTCGCCGCCGACCCCTTCAGCACAGGCCGCGCTCTCCGCGGCCAGCGTGCCCAGAGTACTGGACCGCTCGTTCTGCATCTGGGCGATCGACCAACCGTTGTGCCGGGCGCCCTCCAGCCACATCTCCGCGTCGTCCCAATCCAAGGCGACCTGAAAATGGCTCCAGTACAAACCGGGATAAATCTCGCGGACCGGGTGGAAGCGCTGATAGACCCGGCGCAGCCGGCCGGTGTGTTGCGGCGTGACGTTGCCGACGCGACGGCTCCAGGCCTCGTCCGAGTAGCTGGTCGGCGGCGCGCCGGCGGCAATCATCGCCTCGCGCCACTGGCACAGGATGCGGCCTTTCTCCCAGTTTGTGGTGCTCACCAGGCGGTTCCAGCGGCCCAGGAATTCGACCGACGTGGCCTCGACGACCGGATCACTGGAGGGCTGCTCCACGGCCATGACATCTTGCGCAAATGCGGTATCCACCGATGAAGTCCCCGTGCTTTTCCGTCTTTACTTCTTGCCGCCCACTCAAAAGGCATTCCCGGCCGCTCAGCGGATTCTAGCACGCGGTCCCGCCAGTCGACTAGCATCTCGGACGACGTCGGGGCGGCGTTGGCGCCGCCGGCTTTGCCCGTGTGCGCCTGCCATCGATCGGGCGAGGGCTATTTCCGGCCAAATCAGCCCTGCGGAAGCACGGGCGGCGCCGGCGGCGCCTTGATGGAGCCGGTGGCGCGGCAGCGATGATTTTCGCAAGAGGGCCGACTTCCGCCGTCATCGTCTTGTGGAAAACTTGTCGGTCTCGTGCCCCCAGCCGCTTACAGTCCCAAGCCGTAGCGCTCGGAGATCAGCCGCACCTTCACTTCCAGCGTCGGATCGAACTGCATGGCTTTGCGGAGATCGTTCCTGGCTGCTTCGAAATTCTTCACCTCCGCGTACATCACGCCGCGCTTGCAGTAGGCGTCGGCGTAGCGGGGTCGCAGTTCGATGGCCTTGGTGAAATCGAAGATCGCCTCGATCTTGCGACCCAGACGGATATCGGCCGTGGCCCGGTTGAA
>JBEKZQ010000439.1:0-5198 GCA_049509675.1 Thermoguttaceae bacterium
GAACTGATCGACGTGCGCACGCCCGTGGAGTATCGCGAGGTCGCCGTCGAGAGCGCCCGCAACGTGCCGTTGGATCAACTCGACCCGGCGGCGCTGGTTGGGGCCCTCAATGCGGCGGCCCAAGAACCGCTGTACGTCGTTTGTCGCTCGGGCGGTCGCGGCCGGCAGGCCTGCGAGAAATTCCTCGCGGCGGGCTTTGCCAACGTCGTCAACGTCGAAGGCGGCACGCTGGCCTGCGTGGAGGCCGGTCTGCCGGTCGTCCGCGGCAAGAAGGCCATGTCGCTGGAGCGGCAAGTTCGCATCGCCGCCGGATCGCTGGTTCTGCTCGGGGCCCTCTTGGGCTGGTTCGTCGATCCGGCGTTCATCGCGCTGTCGGCCTTCGTCGGCGCCGGGCTGATCTTCGCCGGGATCACCGACACGTGCGGCATGGGCATGATCCTGGCCCGCATGCCGTGGAACCAGTGCAGCCAGCCGGCGAAGTCTTAGTCTCCCTCTCCCCTTGCGGGAGAGGGCCGGGGTGAGGGGGCTCGGGAGAATTGGATAGGCAGGATCTTCGCCAGTGCTGCCCTCACCCTAACCCTCTCCCCGAGGGAGAGGGGACCAATAATCGCAAAACCCCTCACCCTAACCCTCTCCCGCAAGGGGAGAGGGGAGTAACCGCAAGAACCCAACCAAGGAGCCCCAACATGAAACTGTTGATCGTCGGCAGCGTGGCCGGGGGAGCATCGGCGGCCGCCCGTGCGCGCCGCTTGTCGGAAGATGCGGAGATCGTCGTGTTCGAGCGCGGGCCGGACGTATCGTTCGCCAACTGCGGCCTGCCCTACTACCTCGGCGGCGAAATCACCGATCGCCAGAAGCTGCTGGTGACGACGCCGGAACGGTTGCGTACCCGCTTCGCGCTCGACGTGCGAACCCGGTCGTCGGTCGAGGCCATCGACCGCAAGGCGAAGAAGATCCGCGTGCGGGACCTGGCTTCGGGGCGGGAGTACGAGGAACCCTACGACAAGCTGATTCTCGCGCCCGGCGCGGCGCCGCTCCGGCCGGCGATCCCCGGCGCCGACCTGCCCGGGATCTTCACCCTGAGAAATCTGCAAGACGTAGACTGCATCAAACAGCGGCTGGATCGCGGCGTAAGGCAGGCGGTCGTGGTGGGTGGGGGCTTCATCGGCCTGGAGATGGTCGAGAATTTCGTGCGGCGCGGCATTAACACCACTTTGGTCGAACGCCACGATCAAGTTCTGCCGCCGCTGGATAAGGAAATGACCACGCCGATCGTGGAAACGCTCGTGACGCATGGTGTGACCGTGCTGCTGGGCCAGTCGCCGGAAGCTTTCGAGCAAACGCCCGACGGCCTGATGGTGCGATTGACATCGGGGCAGCGATTGCCCGCCCAATTGGTCATCTTGGGCGTGGGCGTGCGCCCGGAGAACAGGCTGGCGGTCGATGCGGGCCTGGAAGTCGGGCCGCGCGGCGGCATCCGCGTCAGCGAGTTCCTCCAGACCAGCGACCCGGACATTTATGCGGTGGGCGACGCCATCGAGGTCGAGGATTTCGTTTCCGGCGACCCGGCCCAGGTGCCGTTGGCCGGTCCCGCCAACCGGCAAGGGCGGCTCGCCGCCGACAACGTCTTTGGCCGGCCGGTGAAATATCGGGGAACGCAAGGAACGGCCATCGTGGGCGTGCTGGACCGCACGGCGGCAATAACCGGGGCTTCGGAAAAAGCTTTGCGGCGCGCGGATCGCCCCTTCCGCAAGGTCTACGTTCACCCGGCGCATCACGCCGGCTACTACCCCGGGGCCGAGTCGATGACGCTGAAACTTCTCTTCGATCCGCGGTCGGGCCGCGTGCTGGGCGCCCAGGCCGTGGGCGGCGTTGGCGTCGATAAGCGGATCGACGTGCTGGCCGTGGCGATCCAGGCCGGCATGACGGTGTTCGATCTGGAAGAAATGGAACTGGCCTACGCGCCGCAGTACGGCTCGGCCAAGGACCCGATCAACATGGCGGGCTTCGTGGCCGCCGGGCTCGTGCGCGGAGAGCATCCCCAGGTCGACGTCGAGGCCGTCCTGGCTGCGCCCGCCGAGCAACGCCCGCTGGTGCTCGACGTTCGCACGCCGCAGGAGTTTTCCGCCGGTCATATCCCCGGAGCGGTGAACGTGCCGGTCGATGATCTTCGCTCGCGCTTGCACGAAATTCCCCGCGACCGCGAGATCGCCGTCTGCTGCCAGGTAGGACAGCGAGGCTACTTGGCGACCCGAGTGCTGCGGCAGAAGGGGTTCTCGGCGTCGAACATCGGCGGCGGCCACAAGACGTATAAGCTATGGCAGCCGCGGCAACCGTGAACGGTAAGAACCGGCGAAACCACAAGTGGGGGACTGGCCCAATTTTCGTTCGACGAAAATGGGACTGTCCCCTTTGGAAGTCTCCCCGTCACCGCGCCGCGGCGGGCACCGGCTTCAGCGCCCAGGCTTCTCCGCGGTAGGTGAAGACGTACACCAGGCCGCGTTTCGCGTCGTACATCCAGCCGGTGCTGTAGCCATCGGGCACGTCGCCCGCATCGAGCAGGAACATGGCGTTCTTTCCGCAATCGTAGACCCGCGTGGAACGCTTGACGCCCTTTTCCTCGCCGGGCGGGTAGAGCTCGCCGATGACGATCCAGTCGGCCGGCTCGACATAAACCATTTCCCGGGCGCAGTGAGTCTTGGCCCACTGGCTGTTCTCCGGCGTGATGGTCTGGAGCGTCTTGGTCTTGAAGTCGAAGGCCAGGAGTTGGCCGTTGCTCGTCTTGCTGTAACCGCCACTCACGCCGCTGAGAATCATGCGGTCGCGTTTCGAGTCGTACACCATTCCATGTGCGTCGCAGTAGGGCGTGAAGAGCTGGCCCTTGGGCTCAAGGTCGATCCACCCGCGCTGGCGGTCGAAGAGCCAGAGGCCGGCGTGCTCGCTGCCTTTCTTGCGCGCCCAGGCGACCGCGCCGTGCGGCGAGGTCTTGACGCACGTTTCGCCCCAGGCGAACGTGAACGGCAGCCGGATCGGCTCCATGCGCAGCCAGTCCATGCGGTCCGGGTCGTAGAGGTAGCCGCGGCCGGAGACCAGCAGCTTGCACTTGGGATCGTAGGCGTAGTGGTTGTAGTTGTGGGTGGAGACCCACGGGCGTCCCAGGAGCGAGCAGTCGGAGCCGCCGCCGCCGTTGTGGCTATAGGGCTCATCGGCGTCGAAACCCTCGACGATTCGGCCCGACACGGGCGAATAGTGCGCCACGGTGCTGGCCGAGCGGACGCAGTGGCCGCCGCCCCAGTGCAGGATCTGATCGCGGTCCGGATCCCAAACGCAAGTGCCCCAATCGCGCTGGCGGCAGCCGTAGAGCGGATTGCGGGGCGGATCGGGCAGGCGCACCCAACGGTTCGCCGGCAGCCGGTCCAGGCCCGTCTCCTTGGGGCTCTGGGCCACTTCGCAGAACGCGGCCTGGAACACCCCGTCGCGATACCGTCGCACGTTGGGCGCGGCGCCCGGTTTCGCACCGCCCTCGGCGTCGGCCCGCGCCCGGTCCAGCGCGAGCATCCAGGTTTCGCACGGCCGCGGCCCGCGCCATGGCTCGGAACCGCAGGCGTGGGCGGCCAGCAGCAGCGAGTCGTCGGCCGTCGCAGCCAGCGCGGGCGGACAGAACCACTGCGCAGCGTAACCGTCAAAGAATCCCCGCGGCGCCGGCGCGGTGAGCGGCTCCTTCACCGGCAGCGGCCAGCTTCCCACGAGGTCCCAACGGTCGGCCTTGGGGTCGTAGATCCAAAGCTGAACCGGATCGAGCGGCTTATACGGGTTGGCCCCGTAGTCGGAACTGGAACTCTGTACGTAGCCTTCATAGAGGGCCACGCCGCCGCGCTTGGGCAGGCCGCACAGCGCGTGGCCCGCGCGCGGCGTGGGCGCCCGCTGGGGACGGCATCGCCGCCATGCGCCCGCGCCCAGGTCCAGCACCCAGGTGTCGTTCATCAAGTAGTCCTCGTGGTCTCCGCCGAAGAGCACGAACAGGCCGTTCTTGGCGTCGAAGGCCAGGGGCGCATTGCGCCGCGCGCAGGGCGCCGGGTACTGGGCCTCGGCCGCCTGCTCGATCTTGTACTGCAAGGCGCGGGCCGCCTTCAGGGCATCGAGCGTCTTCCGCCCACCCAACAGTGCCAGCACCGCGTCGGCCTCGGCGACCAGCCGTGTCATCTGCGGCATCTTCGCCAGCGACCGGCATCGCTCGGCAAGCGACTGGAGTTCCGCCGCGGCGCCGATGCCCCGGGGGTCGCGATACCAGGCCAGCCGGATCCGGCCGACCAGGTCGATCGTCGCCTCCTTGGCGGCCACCAGCTCGCGGTGGGCGGCCGCGATCTTTTCGTCGCCGACTTCCAGCCGCGACCATTTTCCCGACCGTGTGTCGTAGACCACCGTGCGGCTCCAGCCCAGGTTGTCGCCCTTCTTGTCGGCGCCCACGACCACGAGGCGATGGCCCAACGTGTCGCAGGCCATGCTCTGCCAGCTCAACCCCTCCAACTCCGCCGCCGGGGGATACGTTTTCCAGGTCTTTTCCGCGACGTTCAGCGCATAGAGGACCGCGCCGCCGGAAAGGCAATATACGGTCCGGCTGCCCGGGTCGTAGGCCGCCTGATAATAGGGATGGATCGGTTCTTTTGCCGTCGGCCCCTTGGCGGCCAGGTCGCTCCAGCCTCGCGACGACGGATCGAATGCCTGGGCGAACGCCGCGCCCTCGGCCGGGCCGACCAACAGCATTTGCTTCATGTCGGGGGCCCAGAGCAGAACGGAGCCGGCGTGCGAGCCGGTCCGGCCCTGATCCACCTTCACCCAGCCAGTCGTCGGCCCGGTTTCCGCCCAGCACGGTTCTGCGAGCCCGGTGAGCGCCAAGAGCGCCACGAATTTCAATAAGCGTGCCATCGTGTTCCCCCTTTCTGAAAAGCCGCAAAACAATAACTTGGACAGTTCCCGTAGGACGGATTGCCAATCCGTCCTGCGATGATTGATCAACTTATTCTCTACGGCTCCTAAAGCTTGGTTCAACATGGTTTGAACTACGGTTATTTCGGTTCCCTCGCCGATTTCGCGATGTCCAGCGGCGACTGTGGCTCGCGGCCGTGGGTTCTTGGCCGCTCGTCTGCGAGGAGCGTGCGAACGAACAGGCCGACGGCGACCACGAAGTAGGACGGAAG
>JBEKZQ010000044.1:0-27392 GCA_049509675.1 Thermoguttaceae bacterium
TCGCCGGATCGATCTGCACGTCCTTGCCGCGCCATTCCCCCAGTTGCCCGGGAAACTCCTGCAGTGCCCGCGCCGGCATCCGAACGACGGGCTTCCCCATGCCTATGCCTACCAGGTAGAACCCGCCCTGACCGAGGAGGATAAGCCCGGCCAGCATAATCAGTCGCGTGAACGTCGTGTGCATCATGGACCCTTACCGTACAGTGGGGAAAAAGGTGCTATGCGTCGCCGTGCGGGACGTCGTCGTCGCCGTGCGGGACGTCGTCGTCGCCTGGCTCGGCCTCAACGATGGTGGGCTCGTAGTCCGCGTCCTTGTCGTAGAAATATCCGTGGCCTCCGGTGACTACCGCTTCGATGGTCCGGACGCCGAACGCCTCAAGGATTTCGCAAGCGGCCAAGAGCTTGGGCGCCTGGCTGACATCGCGGAAAATGGAAAGGATGACCGCATCCACGTGCTGGCTGACAAAGCGCGTATCGGCAACCGGCAGGATCGGGCTGCTGTCAATCACCACGAAATCGTACTGTGCGCGAAGTTGATCCAAGAGCGCGGCCGCGCCGCCGTTGGCCAGGGCGGCCAATATCTGGCGGTCCCAACTGCCGGCGGTCAGCACCCACAGGTTCTCCTTGGTGGTGGGATGCACCAGCCCGTTCAATTCCGCCTGACCGCGCAATACGTCGCAAATCCCCGGCTCCAATGCCTGCCCGAAGACCCCGTGCAGCGACGGGCGTCGCAGATCAAAATCCACCAGCACGGTGCGTCGCATGTTGCGGGCGAGGCTCATGGCCACTTGCGTGGCCAGCGTCGTCTTGCCTTCGCCGGCCAGCGCGCTGGAAACCAGGACCACGCGGGTTTGCTCCAGGTCGGCCTTGCGGAGCAAGCGGGCCGACAGCCCATCGAGCGATTCGGTGAGCCTGATGCGCCACGTCTGGCTGCGCTTCGTCGGGGCCCCCAGTTGGCGAATAACCCGGGCGGGAATCAAGGGCACGGAGCCGATGACCGGCAAGCCCACGCCCTTGGCCACCTCGGCGGCCACGTTGATCCGCCCGGCCTGGGTGTCCCACAGGACGATGCCTGCCACCGGCAGGCACAAGCCGGCGAACGCGGCCATCAAGATCAGGGCGATGCGCGCGGCGCGTCCGGTCTCATTCTCCGGAACGTCCGCTTCCTGCAACAGGCGGATGCGAGGAGCGGATCCCAGTTCCACGTTGAGCCGTTCGCGCTCGCTGGATGTTTCGGCCTGCACCGTCTGCAACTGCTTGACTTCGGTCCGCATCATTTCAATTTCGATCGACTTGCCGCCGATCTGCTCGGTCTCTTTCCGCATCCGATCGACTTCCGCCTGGAACTGGCGCTTCTGTTCGGCCAGAACGCCGAGCTCCGTTTCCAGCCGCCTGACTTCTCGCTGCATCTCCATGCGCCGCGCCGTGCGCAGCCGCTCGCGATAGATTTGCATCAAGGCGTCGACCTGTCCCTGAAGAATTTCCAACTCGGACTTGCGCTGCTCCGTCATCCGCGATTTGACCCCGGACTGGGTCAGGGAAATGTCCCGCTTGACCATGGATTCAATGACCACCAATTGGTTGGAAAGCTCGCGGTACTTCGGGTCGCTCAGCACCAGGGAATTGATGTCCATGTCGGAAATCTCGGTCTCGGTCAGGCCTTGGGCCAGGGCCTGGGCCGTCTTGAGCTGGGCTTCCGCCTGGCCGTACTGGAATTCAAACCGGGTCAGTTGCAGACGATATTCGCCGTACTGCTGGATGGCCACCTGCTGTTTCAACGACAGTTCCTCCCGCTCGGAGGCGCCCAACTGGTCGGCCAATTGTTTCAAGTCGTTGAGTTTGGTCCGCACTTTGCCCTCGATGTCGGTGCAGATCTTGTCCAGTTCCGTCAGCCGGGCACGGCGGTGCTGGCGATCGGCGTTGACGACCTCGTCCCAGTAGGCTTGCACCACGGCGTTGACGATCACCTTCGCCTCATTGGCATCCTCGTAGATCATGGAGACCTCCATGATCTGAGCCTTTTCCGGGAACAGCACGATCAACTCCTGGCCGAGCCAGGTGAGCGCGTTGCGTCGTTGTTCCTCGCGCTGGATGGACGGCAGCCCGCGCACCTCGGGCTTCCGCAAGGCAGCCGTGAGCACGAAGGGGTTCTTCAACAATTGGCCTTGCGTGGCCTTATAGAGATCAAAGGCATTGGGAGCATTGGCATCCGCCTGGTTGTCCGCCGTCTTGAAGACCTTGATGGGTTCGCTGGGGGAAATGTGCAGGTAGGCGGTGGCGGCATAGCGGGCGGGGCGGAGGAAATACATGCCCATGCCAAAAACGATGGAACAAACCAGCCCGGCAACGGTCGCCCCCAGCCAGCGGCGGCGGAGGGCATGAAGGTAGGTGTTCAGGTTCGGCCCCTCCGCCGCAGGCGGCGACATCACCGCCGGCAACGAAGACCAGCCGGGGCCGGCGGGCTGGCCGGCCAGCCCGCTCTCACGCAACGACATGGAATTGTTCGAGCGAAACGCGTCTTCAGGCGGGAGTTGGTTATCGTTGGCTGACATCGATTCGGCCTCGAGAAAAGTGGTGGAGACGTGTTAGACTTGGCACGGCCTATCGTGTGAACGGTTGGTCAAGATGCGATCCGTTCGCTACTTCTGCGGTCGCGATCCGTTGCAAACCGCGCACAGTATAAAGTGAGCCAAACCGCGGCCACAGGAAAAGACTTCTTGGCATTCTTGACGGGTGAAGTATTCGAATCGGAGCACGAGTTTGCTGCGGGTCGTTGCGGACGCGCCCCGCGTGCGTTGCCGCCGCGCGCACGCGGCGGCGGCGCTGAATCATTTCTTGGGAGGAAACAAAATCCCCCCTCCTCCGCTCAACCGGTCGCCGGCCGCCGAAACCCGCCGCGACGCCGCCGGTGCGCCGCCCAACGTGAGCGGCCCCTCGGGAAGCGGCGACACGAGAAGTCTGGCGATCAACTGCATTTCGCCGGCCACCAGCAAGAGCGCCAACGGCATCATGACAAACGCGGCCGCCTGGTTGTGCGTAAAGTCGGCCAGGTGATGCCACGACAACTCGTGCATCACGGCCACCAGCACGATGCGCGTGATGTTCGAGAACACGGCGATCGGCACGGCACTGACGACCAACACGACCCGTTCCCAAAGCCTTACCCGCAGGACGAATGCCACGCCCAGGCAAATCGCGAAAAACAGCATCAACATCCGCAGGCCGCTGCACGCTTCCTCGATGCCGAGTGTCTTGTCGGTGAGTTGAATCACGTTGCCGTCGCCGCCTACGATGACTGCCGGAATGCCCAGGGTCTGCAGCACGAAGACGCTGCCGCGGATGGCGATCGCTTGCAGAGGCCGGCTCAGCCCGGTCGCCAGCACGCCCGGCAGCGGAACCATGAACACCAGAAACAGCAGCGAAGGCCACGCCCACCACATTGCCAGCCATCCGCCCAGGAACAGCGTCATGCCGATCAGGAACGGGAACATCGAATAGGCGTCGATCTCGTAGTGGAAGTAAAAGATGAGCCAACGGCTCAAGAGCCATGCGCCGAAGAACGGCACCGCCCACCACGTTCCCTGCAGCGGTTTTCCTTCGATCATCGGCCGCCGGTGCCACAGCAAGAACAGCGCGAAAACCGGCACGAACGGCCCGTGCTGGTAGTCCAGCGTGTTGATCCACGAGTAGAGCAAATGCACCAGGGTGGGCCAGTAGGTCCAAATGAACATTCCGCCCAGCGCCGCCCAGGCCGCCAACACGGGTGGCTCCGGGACCCACTGTTGCCAAGTTCGCTGCTCAGGCGTCGCTGCGGCTGCGGCGGTCGTCGACGGTGTAGGCGTTGACATGGCAATCCTTTAGACAGGCCAGAGAAGGCACAATTCTCAGTTTGATGCTGCGCCACGGAAAAGTCAATCTGCGGACATGCGATCGGCCGCGGCGATGGCGAGCAGGTCGCAAAGAGCATGCCAAGCAGTTCCGGCAACGCGACGAATCGTTGTAACATACGATGCGATAGACGCTTAGATCGTCAGCCCTAAGGCAAGGCGGTACGCCGATCGTCGCTCGACGGTGGGAAAAACGGCAACGTAATGCGGAAAAAAAACAACGTCCCGCCGACGTAAATCGGGGCCGCAGCAGTAGTCTTAGGCCAAAGGCTCCAGAAGAAAATCGTCGATCTCGACCGAAGCGCCCTGTTGCAGGAAGTTGATGGCCACCAGCAGCCGCGTCCGGCCCCGCCGTGTCAGCACTGTCCCCTCGATGCCCGCAAACGACCCCTGCCGCACCCGCACGCGATCTCCCGGCACCAACCGGCTTTCCACCGTCAGAGGCATCTGAGCGGCGATCATCTGCCGGAGCTGGCGGAGATCCGTGAGCAGGCGGTCGAAGTCGTCAACGGGCAGAACGCGGAAGATGCGATTCGTGGCCAGGCTCTGTAATCGCTCGGCATGGGAGGCACACAGGAAAACATAACCGGCGAACAGGGGAATGAACGAATGCCGTTTCTTGCCCTGGATCAAGGAAGTTTTCTTCACCAGGGGCAGGTAAAACGGAATGCGGTAGCCCAGCAACTGACGGGCAAGCGCCTTCTCCTGACGCGGCTTGGTGTACAAAACGAACCAGTGGCGGTCGTTCGTCTCGTCGGATGGTACATCCAGCAGGCCCTCTGGAAAAAGGTCGGGTTCCTTACCGAGTAGCGGCATGAAAGCGTCTCCAGAGGCATGACATCCCAGCCAGCAGCCCGGCTGCTGCCATGAGCGCCAGGGTCCCCGGCTCCGGGGTATCGGCCGCCTGCGGTGGCGGGCTGACAGTGAAGGTCGCCGGCGCCGGCTCGCTATTGGCAACCAGGCTCGAGTCGGCGGCAAGGACGCTGCCGCCGCCGCCGCCGAAGTTGAGAACCAGGCTGCCGCCGGCAAATTCGATGCTACCGGAACCGGGCAAAGCCAGGGGGTTGGTGAACTGCAATGTGCCGCCGTCGATTGTGGTGCCGCCGCTGTACTGGTTGCTGCCGCTGAGGGTGATCGTACTATCGCCCGAGCTGGTGGCGACGAGTCCGCCGCTGCCCGAAATCGGGCCGGTGAACGTCATGGCGCCATTGGTAGCATCCATGCCCGTCGCCGCATTGAGGGTCACGGAGCCACTGTAGGTGGCCGCGCCGCCGTTGCTGCTGTCGATGGCCAGGGCGGTTCCGCCGTTCAGGACGACGGGATTGGGCAGGGTGATGTTGTTCCGGGTGATGAGCGAACCGCCGTTGGCGACGGTAACCGTTGTGCCGCTGCCGCCCCAGTTGGCGCCGCCGCCGTTGTTCCCATCCGCGACGAGGCTTCCGGCGAGGACGTTGATAGCGCCCAAGGTCACATTGGAGGTGTTGATGTAGAGGGTGCCGGGGCCATCCTTCGTAAGCGTCTCACCTGCACCGCTGATGGTGCCCGACAGGTTGGTCTGTTGGCCGGAGCCGGACGGGATATTGATGGTGGAATTGGCGGTCAGCGTGATGTTGTTGCTGAGGCCCCTATCAAAGAAGTTGAACATGGCGGTGCCGCCGGCCAAGGTGATGGCGCCGCCGGGCAGAGCGGCGCTGACGTTGGCGGTCGGCGTCCAATCGGTCCGGGTGATCTGGAGGATCCCCCCGTCAACGATCGTGCCGCCGGTATAGGTGTTGGCCGTATTGGTGAGGACGGCAATGCCGGGGCCGGACTTGGTGAGCGTGACCGGACCACTGCCATTATTGGCGATGGCCGAGTTGATCGTCAGACTGTTCGTGGTGGATTGGTTGGTGACGATGAGTTCCCCGGCGGCGCCTGCCGCGCCGCCCGCCGTGATTGTCCCCGCGTTGCCGGCGATGCCGATCGCATGAGCCCCGCCGGAGGCCAGCAGGCCGCCGGCGGCCGCGAACCGCAGGGTCCCCTGCGTCGTGCCGTTGCGAACGTCGACCGTCCGGGCGGTGGCGTCGTTGATCATGAGCGAATCGATGTCGATCGTGCCGGTGGCGGGCAGGGTGACGGGGCCGGTCGTGGCACTGGTGACGGCATCGATGGCGGCCGTGCCCGCGGTGATCGTCGGGGCACCGGAAGTTCCGCCCAGCGCGGTGTAGTCCGCAGCGGACATCGCCGTCACGACCCCACCGGCGACCTTGGCGAAGTCGTTGCCGGCGGTGGCCCAACGTCCCGGGGAGGTGGAAGCGGTGATGGCCGAGGTGCCGGCCGCGGGGAAGACGAAGTTGACCGTGGCGTTGTTGCTCCGCGTAATCGTGCCGACGCTGAGCGACAGTTGGCCGAGCGCGGAGGCGTCGATGGTGGCGGCGCCGCCGCTGAGCGTCAGCCCGCCCACGTTTTGGGTGAAGGGACTGGCGCCGTTGCCGGCGAGCTGGAGGACTGTTGCGGGACCGAGCGAGAGGCCGGCGCCGATCTTCGAGTTATTGTTGGTCGTGTAGTCCAGCGCCAGTGTGCCGGCCGAGACCGTGGTCATGCCGGCATAGGTGTTCGAGCCGCCGAGGATCAGCCTGCCGGGCCCGAGTTGGACGAGGCCGCCGGTGCCGCTGATGGCATTGCCCAACGTGACGGCATCGCTGCGATTGAAGGCCAGCGTGGCATTATCGACCACGCTGCCGGTGGCGGGGAGTGAGCCGGCGGTGGTCCCATTGCCGACTTGGAGCGTGCCGCCGTCGATTGTGGTGCCGCCGCTGTACGTGTTGTTGCCGCCGAGGACCAGCGTGCCTGCGCCCTGCTTGAGGATGCCTTGGCCTGCGCCGCTGACGTTGCCCCAGAGGGTGATGGTCTGGCCGCCGGTGTCGAACAGTCCACCGCCGGAAACAATTTGGATGGCGAAACCGATCGATTGATCGTTGCTGCTTTGGTTGGTCACGGCCCCGCCCAATTGGATCGCGTTTCCTACCAGGCTGTAGGCCGAGGCGTCGCTACGAAAGGTAATTCCGTTGAACTGCGTATTGGCGGCGAAATCGTTGGTGCTGACATTGCTCGAATTGCTGGCGGCCAAGGCGCCGAAGGTCAACAAGCCGGGGGCGGTGGGCGTTCCGCCGCTGCCGTTGGCCGCCCAGTTCGCCCCCAAACTCCACTTGCTATTGCCGCTGCCGCCCCCGCCATTCCACACCGGGATCACCGTGCTGGATTGCAACTGCCACGCCAAAGCGTAATTCCAACTGCCCGGAATACTGTCAGTTCTCATCACCTGGAGAGCGTACTCGCCGGGGGGCAACGTGCGTTGAAAGAGGTCTTGGACGTTGTCGATGGTCGAAACGCTTTGATCCACGAGCGTCCCCAGGGTGTAATTGCTGTTTGCCTGGTAGAGATTGAGATCGATCGTGGCCAAAGAAGGAGTGAGCGTGGCGGAACCGGAAACGCTCGCGGAAAAGGAGATGGCACGCTCCCAGGTGAGCACGGCGGAGAGGTCAAGAGGCTGGCCGCTGGCAACCTGGAAGAAATAGTCCTTGGCACCACCGCTTGGGCCAATCGCGTCGGAACTCCAACCCGTCGATCCCACCAGGCTGGTGGAACTGGCGGTCTGGGGGCCGGCCGTCAAGATCTGGTAAGCCCGGTCGAAGTTCAGTTGGCCCGCGCCGTATTGAGGATCGAGGGGTTGGGTAAACGTCCGCATCCAGGTTGAGACCGCATTCTTGTCGGTGCCGGCCATCAAAATGGCCTTGATGACGGCGGGATTGTCGGCCTGAGTATAATTATCGCTGCCGGCGACTTGCAGCAGCATGGCCGCCGCGGCACTCACTTCAGGCGTCGCATAACTGGTCGCGTTTTGCGGCGCCACGATGTCCGGCTTCGAGCGGCCCGGCACGTCGCCGGCAGTCGTCGGCCCGACGCTGCTATAGTCATTATTAATACCGGTCAAACCCACGGCAATCGCGTTGTAGGAACTGGCCAGGAGTGCGGGAACGGGCGTTCCCGTCGGGGTGTTCGAGTTGTTCACGGCAACTACGGCCACCAGATTGTCGCGGTCGATGAGGTAATCCAATCGTCGCAAGGCGTCGGCGTCCGAAGTCGGATCCCCATAAGTGCCCACCCAACTGAAGTTCGCCACGCCGGGATTGTTGGCCGGAGCCGAGGCCGGAGCCGAGCCGGAGCCGACCTTCAGACCATTGTTCAGCCAGTCGTTGGCCTCGTAGACGTCGACCTGGCTGACCCCCGGCGCGAAGCCGTACGTGCCGTACAGTAGGCCGGCCACGTTGTCGGCGTGCCAACTGACGGCACCGGGCGTCCCACTGGTAATTGCCGTCTCATCGTTGATCGTTACGCTGCTGAACTGGGTTAGGGTCCTGTCGGGCATGTAAAGATTGGTGCCGCCATTGGTGTTCACGGGGGCTTCGACTTGCTCGACGACAACACCCGTCCCCGGCGCCTGCAGGTGGGCTTTCCCGAAGTCGGTCAACAGCGCGGAATAGCC
The DNA here is from genome assembly GCA_049509675.1 of Thermoguttaceae bacterium. Classification (GTDB taxonomy): domain Bacteria; phylum Planctomycetota; class Planctomycetia; order Pirellulales; family Thermoguttaceae; genus JBEKZQ01. The sequence goes on from JBEKZQ010000044.1 coordinate 8,413, forward strand.
GAGCGGATCGCTCTGGGCGCGGGCGAACTGCAGCGTCCACGGCAAACACCAGATGGCGATGCCGAGAATCAGGCGGGGTGTCGGTTTCATGGAAGCGCCCCACGTAGAAGATTCGGCCCCGCGGGGAGGAGAACTGCCCAAAACCAGCGGTGGCCGCCGGAAAGCGACAACCCCGGAAGCCGCTTCGTCACCCGGTTCTACGAACGTCTCTTCTCGAATAAGCTCGGTCAGACCATCTCCATTATCGTCGAATTTGCGAGAAATTCAAGTTTCTGGCATTGGTTTGTCCAACGAGTGCATCACCACACCCATGCGTGGGGTGCGTCCGGGCAGGGCTCGTTGCGCTAATACTATTGTGCAGGGTCAGCGCAAAAGGGGGGACTGGCTCCGTGGCACAAGTTGGTTTGGCAGCGGAAGGAACGTCGCCGCCACGGCGCCTGTCCCCTTTTTCCCGGCCCGCATTGCAGGCGAAAATCGGGACAGTCCCCCGTGAACGGTTGCGACCGCGCTTACCGGGCGCCCGGATCGCCGGCGTAGACCGTGGGGCGGCCCACGCTGTAGTAGGTGAAGCCGGCTTGCAGCATCCGCCGCGGCTGGTACAGGTTGCGGCCGTCGAACACCACCGCCTGCCGCATGAGCCGCCGCACGTGCGCGAAATCCGGGTGTACGAAGTGCTTCCACTCGGTCACGATGACCAGGGCGTCCGCGCCCGTCAGGGCGTCGTCGCGTCGCTGGCAATACAGCAGGCGCCGGCCGTACAAGGCGCGCACGTTCGCCATGGCCTCCGGGTCATGCACCCGCAGCGTCGCGCCGCGATCCAGGAGCCGATCGATGATTGCCAGCGACGGGGCTTCGCGGATGTCATCCGTTCCCGGCTTGAACGCCAGTCCCCAGATGGCGAAGGTCAAGCGGCTCAGATCCGCGCCGAAGTGCCGCACGATCTTCTCGATCAGCACGGTTTTCTGATGCATGTTGACCTCATGCACCGCATCCAGCACGCGCGGCTCGAGGCCGAAGGAGCGGGCCACCGCCGCCAGGGCGCGCACGTCCTTGGGAAAACAGCTTCCGCCATAGCCGACACCGGGAAAGAGGAAGGCGAAGCCGATGCGGCTGTCGTGGCCGATGCCGCGGCGGACCTCGTTGATGTCGGCACCCGTACGCTCGCACAGATTGGCCACTTCGTTGATGAAACTGATCTTGGTCGAAAGCAGGGCATTGGCCGCGTACTTGGTCATCTCCGCGCTTTCCGGCGACATCGCCAAGAGCGGCTTGTCGGTCCGCAGGTGCGGCCGATACAAGTCCTCGAGCACCTCCAGCACTTCCTGCCGCCGCACGCCGACCACCACCCGGTCCGGCTTCATGAAGTCCTCGATCGCCGTGCCTTCCTTGAGGAACTCGGGATTGCTGGCCACGTCGCAATCGCGGCCGGTCAGTTCTCGCAATCGTTCCGCCACGGCCGCATTGGTGCCCACCGGCACGGTGCTCTTGAGCACCACGATGGCTCCGGGCGCCAGGTGCCCGGCGATCTGCTCCACCACGATCCACAGTGCGGAAAGGTCTACCGAACCATCGTCCGCCGGGGGGGTCCCTATGGCCAAGAAGACCAATTGCGACGAGGCCGCGGCCCCGGCGATCTCGGTCGTAAAACGCAACCGGCCCTCGGCCGCGTTCCGCGACACCAACTCGGCCAACCCCGGCTCGTAAATCGGGATCTGGCCGCGGCCGAGCTGATCGATCTTCTGCTGGTCGCAATCGACGCACACCACGTCATTGCCCGTCTCCGCCAGGCACGTGCCCGTGACCAGGCCGACGTAGCCGGTTCCGACAATCGTGATTCTCATGCAGGGGAGGTCCTTTCTTCCATAATTTATGTCACAAATGGGCTTGGTACAAGGAGTTTGTGGTCTTCTGAAAGTTTGAAGTGTTCAGTTTTCAGTGTTCAGTACGCCGCCACAACGCTTCGTACGGAAAACTGAACACTGAAAACTGAAAACTAACCTACACTTTTCAGGGCCCGATTTTGCCAAGCTGAGCCGACCGATGTCTGGCACAACGATACCGCTTTGGAAACGCACTGCCTTGCAGGCTTACTATTACGCGACCTATCGCGGGCGCCGCCGGCACATCCTGCGCGCGGCGGCGGCCGGGAAGGCGCCCGTGGGCGTGATCTTGTTTCATCGCGTCGCCGACGACAACGCCACCGACTGGACTACGCCCACGGCCGACTTCGTCCACGGGATCCATTGGCTCCGGGAACACTTCGAACTGGTATCGTTGGCCGAGACGCAGAGGCGAATCCGTTGTCGGTGCAACTCGCGGCCCAGCCTCAGTATTACCTTTGACGACGGCTACGCGGATAACTGCCGGACGGCCCTTCCTTTATTGATCGAGAAGCGGATCCCCTGCACCTACTTTGTTACCGCCAGCGCGGTCCTGGAAGGGCGGCCCTTCGAGCACGACCTGAAAATGGGCAACCGCTTCGAACCCAATACGATCGAGCAGTTGCGGCAAGTGAGTCGAGCCGGCATCGAGATCGGCGCCCACGGTCGCACCCACGCCGACCTGGGCCCCGCCGCCGGTCGCGCGCGGATCCTGGACGAACTGCTCGGCGCCCGCCGCGAGCTGGAATCGGCCCTGGGCCAGGTGGTCCGCTACTTCGCTTTTCCCTACGGCCAGTATGAGAACCTTTCGATCCAGGCGTTCCACCTGGCGCGGGAGGCCGGCTACGAAGGCGTTTGTTCCGCCTACGGTGGCTGGAATTTTCCCGGCGACGACGCCTTCCACCTGCAACGCCGCGGAGTCGACGGGCCGCTCCTGCGGCTGAAGAACACGGCCCTCTGGGATCATCGCCGGCGCGGCGTCCGACGCTTCGAATTTGCCGACCAGATCCCGCCCGCGGCCTGCCCGGCAGCCGTCGTTTTGCCCTGTCTCGGCCTGGAACCATCGGATACATTGACAACATAAGAGTAGCAGGCACACTCCGTGTGCCGTCTGCCAGCTACGGCACACCGACCATGCTGCGAACCTGCGGTTCGCCGCATGGTGCCCGGTGCCTGCTACCTTGGAACGCGGCAGGAGTTTCTTCGCCAATCCTAAGCCTCCTGTGCGCCGAAAGAAGGAAGGACGCTGCAATGTGCGGAATCGTTGGATACGTGGGACATCGGCAGGCCGTCGACTACCTGATGGAGGGCCTGCGGCGTTTGGAGTACCGGGGCTACGATAGCTCGGGCGTGGCCACGATTACGCCCCAGGGCGACATGACGATCTGCAAGACGGCCGGGCGGATTGCCTGCCTGGAGGCGCGTTTGGACGGCGCCCGAGCCCTCGGGCCGACCGGCATCGGCCATACCCGCTGGGCGACGCACGGCGCGGCGACCGACGAGAATGCCCATCCGCACGTGGGCGGCGACGGCGTGCTGGCACTGGCGCATAACGGCGTGATCGAGAACTTTCAGCCTCTGAAGCAGTACCTCGAGGGCGAAGGTTATCGCTTCCGTTCCGCCACCGACACCGAGGTCGTCGCCCATCTGATCGCCCATTGTCTGCGGCAGCAACCCCCCTGCGCAGACATGGCGGCCGAGGGCTACCGGCCCCTGGTTGCCGCCCTGCAGCAGGCGCTTGCGCAACTGCGCGGCACGTACGGCCTGGCGATCGTGTTTCCGCAATGGCCGGAAGTGCTCATCGCGGCCCGCCTGGGCAGCCCGCTGGTCCTGGGTGTCGGCGCCGGCGAACATTTCGTGGCCAGCGACGCTTCCCCGCTGGTCGGCTACACCGACAAGATCGTGTACATGGCCGACCACGAAATGGCCGTGCTCACCGCCGACAACCTGCGGTTGATTCACCGCGATCAGGGGCAAGTGGATCACCGCGTGGAGGTTTTGGACGCCGAGTCCGGCGCGGTGGACCGGGGCGCCCATGCCCATTACATGCTCAAGGAGATCTTCGAGCAGCCGGAGTCGGTCGAGAACGCCATTCGCGGACGCCTGGACCTGGACGCGGCCACGGCCAAGTTCGGCGGCCTGAATCTGACTGCGCAACAACTGCGCTCGATCCGCCGCTTCCTGATGACGGCTTGCGGCACGAGTTGGCACTCGGCGATGGTCGGCGAGTATCAGATCGAAGCCCTGGCCCGGCTGCCGGTGGAAGTGGAGTATGCCAGCGAGCTGCGCTACCGCAACCCGCCCTTGGACGACCATACGCTGCTGTTTGCCATTACGCAAAGCGGCGAGACGGCCGACACGTTGGCCGCCATGCGGGAGATGAAACGCAAGGGCCATCCGGCCCTGGGCATCTGCAACGTGGTCGGCAGCACCATCGCGCAGGAGTCCGACGGCGGCATTTACTTGCGGGCCGGACCGGAAGTGGGCGTGGCCTCGACCAAGGCCTTCACTTCCCAGTGTACCGTGCTGGCTATGCTGGCGCTGTACTTCGGACGATTGCGGCACCTGAGTTTCTCGGCCGGCACGCGCATCATCGAGGAACTGCAACAACTGCCGCAGAAGGTCCGCCAGGCGCTGGATTGTCACGAGAGGGTGCGGCGGATCGCCGAGAAGTACGCCGCATGCACCAACTTTCTGTACCTGGGGCGGCAGATCAATTTTCCCACCGCCCTGGAGGGCGCGCTGAAACTCAAGGAAATCAGCTACATCCACGCCGAAGGGTATCCGGCCGCGGAAATGAAGCATGGCCCGATCGCCCTGGTCGACCGGCACACGCCCAGCGTGTTCCTCATGCCGCACGACCACGTGTACGACAAGGTGATGGCCAACGTGCAGGAGATCAAGGCCCGCGGCGGGCCGGTCATCGCCGTGGTGAGCCAGGGCGACCGGGAGATCGGCTCGCTGGCCGACGACGTGATCGAGGTGCCCGAGGTCGAGGAATTCCTGCAGCCGATCGTGATGGGCATTCCGCTGCAACTCTTGGCTTACTACATCGCCGTGCTGCGCGGCTGCGACGTCGACAAGCCCCGCAATCTGGCCAAGAGCGTGACCGTGGAATAGAGGGCTAGAGGAGCAAGTGCCCTTCAATCAGAAGAGCGGTCGGCCGGCTCGCGCGGCGGAAAAGCCCCACAGGAGCAATGCGCCGACAATTGCCACGGCCAATTCGCAGGCAGGGGCGTACCAGGCGTGGAAATCGGCAGTTATCGGACTGGCCATCAGCAGGGAGCAGGTGAACGCGGCCGCCATGAGGGCGACAAGGCCCCCGCGCAGCAACACGGCCATGGCAATGGACGTCACGATCGCGCCGGTGATCCAGGGGAAGGCGACATCGCAGTCTGCGGAGATCGTCTGAATCGCCGTGAGCAACAGCCAGGCGCCTCCCAGGGCTAACCACGTGGGGCGGAGAACCCTGCGCACCAGCAGCATTAAGACAAGAACAATAAGGCCCAGGGTGATGCTCGCCAGCAAGTCGGCCACGAGGATGCTCAACTTGAAGCGCAGGCCGAGCACGGCTGCCAGGCCATAAGCCGGCGGGGGCAGTCTGGGAGCCGGCAGGGATAGCCCCAGCCAGGGTGGCAGCAGATTGTCGATTTCCAGCAGCAGCACCAGCAGGATGCCACATGCGACGCCCACAAGGATGTCGCGTCCCACCCAAGGGTCGCGGAAGCTGCCGCGGAGCACGCGGCTCCAGGTGATCATCGTTTGCGGCCAGAATCGCCGCACGTACGGTTCCAGGGCGAAGTAGCAGAGCCAGGCGGTAGCCGCCGTCAACAAGGATCTCGCCGTCCATAGGTAAAGCGACGCGAGTTCCTCCGCCAGGACGGTGCTGTGGCTTTCCCCGAGCAACCAGTCGAGCAGCCCGAGGAAGAAAACGCAGAGAGCCAGTCGCCGCGCACCGCGGTGGTCTCCGCGTCCCTGTTGCAGGTTGCGCCATGCCAACAGCCCGCCGCCGATCATGCCGAGCAGATTGAGGATCAAACGTGAAAAAGGCATCCGCCGGGGCGAACGCCAATCCCACGAGTCCGGGGCGGCGGCCTTGGCCTGTTGGCGCCAGGGGGGCACGACCTCAAAGAAGACGGCCCGGCCGGCAAGACACTCGCCTTCCACTCGAAGCGGCCTTGCCGCGTCCTCGCGGTCTTGGCCCTCCCAGGCCCAACGCTGCCGCCCATCGATCGACGGCTTGCACACGGATTGAAAGTCGCTGACATTCAAACCGGCCAGTTCAAACGCCACAGACCAATTCACGGAACCCCCGGCGGCATCCGCAAGTTGCCGCTGATCAGGCGTTGTCGCGAACCGGACCAAACGTCCTTGCCCGTCCAGTTCCACCGTGATGACCGGCGGCTCCGTGGCGGCGATTTCTTCCTCCGAGGGCTGGCCCAGGAGCAAAGGCAGCCACGGCGTCCCGCCTCCGCTGCGATAGCAGAAGCAAACGGCCTGCCAGCGCGGGTTGCCGAGTCTCTTCCATGTGCCACCGCGCGGGTCGCTTGCCATGGCATCTGCCAGGAATTCGCGGTTGATCACAAACCCCTGCCGGTTTCTCGGTATGGCCGGCTCATATCCGAGTGCTCGGATGGCGTGCTCCGCCTTGTCGGCGAGAACCGCCGGCGGCTTGGTGAGCCCGGCCTGCGGCAAGAGGAACGTCCGATCAGCCAACAGCACCACCAGGAACAAAGCCGCTAGCGCGGTTGCCAGGCAGCAAGCGGCCGTCCGCAATCGCGGCAACGGCCCCGTGACCGCCGCCGCCACCATGCTGGGCGAAGGCGTTTCGCCTGCGGCCAGGGCCAAGCGGAGAGGATCGCTGCCGGGCAGAACGGCGGCGATCGCGTAGGCCGATTCCGGGCGCCGCTGCGGGTCGGCCTCCAGGCACCGCAAGATAACGCCCTCCAGTCGCTCGTCGACGTTGGGCACCGCCTCCGAGAGCCGGGGCGGCGTCGGTTCGCGGCTTGGATCGGTCGGCGGCTTGCCCGCAAAGGGCTCTCTGCCGCTGACCATCTCATAGAGCACCATGCCCAGCGAGTACAAGTCGCTGCGGACGGAAGGGCGGCCGCCTTGGAAAACTTCCGGCGCCATGTACGGCGGCGTGCCGGGTGAGCGACCGCCGTCTTCCAACTTGCCACTCAGGACGGCGATGCCGAAGTCGGCGATGCGGGCTTGCCCGCGGCCGTCGATCATGACGTTCGCCGGCTTGAGATCGCGGTGGAGCACGCCGCGATCGTGGGCTGCGCCCAGCCCGCCGCACAACTGGCGGGCGATTTCCAGGACCTTCTCGCCGGTCAACCGGCCCACCCGCCGCAGCAGCCCCGCAAGGTCTTCACCGTCGACGTATTCCATGGCGATGAAGACCTCTCCGTCCGCTTCGACAATGTCGTAGACCCGCAGGACATTGGGGTGGGTCACCTTGCGGGCAAGCCGGACTTCGTTCTCGTAGCGGCCAATCCAGGCAGGATCCCGGGCTCGGTCCGGGGAGAGGAACTTGAGGGCGACGGGTTGGTCCAGTTTCAGGTCATCGGCGCGGTACACGTCGCCCATGCCGCCGCGGCCCAGCGGGCCGAGAATGCGATAACGCCCGGCAAGGACCGTCCCCGGTGCGAAGGGCTCTACGCGGCGTTGCATCCCCAGCGGCGGTGCGCCGATGATCGTGGCCGGAAGATGATGAACGAGGAGGGATTCCACCTCTTGACGCAGTGCGAGGTCACCGGCGCACGCCTCGTCCAAGAACGCCGCAATCCGCCCTGGCGCCAACTCGCAGGCGGCCAAGAAGATCCGTTTGATCTGCTCGTGGCGATCTTGGTTCATCCGCTGCTCGTACTGAGTTCCCGTCGCAGCCAGGCCCGCACCATGGTCCACTCTCGCTCTACGGACCTTTTCGACATTCCCAACACCTGCGCCACCTCTTCGACGCTCAAACCGCCGAAGAAGCGGAGTTCGACCATGTGCGCCTGACGCGGGTCCACTTCGGAAAGCTTCCCCAACGCGTCGTCCAGCGCCACCAGTTCCTCATCGGACTTCAGGCCGGGGATAAGCCTATCGTTCAGCGTGATCCGCTTCCAACCGCCGCCGCGTTTGGCGGCGCCCCGTTTTCGGGCATGGTCCAGCAGGATGCGACGCATGGCCTGTGCAGCCACGCCCATGAAGTGGGCTCGCCCCTGCCAATCGACGCAGCGCTGATCCACCAGTTTCAAGTACGCTTCGTTCACCAACGCCGTCGCCTGAAGCGTCTGGCCCGGCTGCTCCCGGCGAAAGAACTGTTCGGCAAGATCCCGCAACTCTTGATAGACGGCGGCAAACAGCCGGTCGATGACGGGCTGCCCCCCCACGCCAAGATGCTGCAAGAGTTGGGTGACCTCCGAAGGCTCCTTGGAATCCATCGACAATCCCTCCCCTTGAGAATTCCCAACGCGAACCCCGCCGAGCCGAGCGCATGTCGTGGGAAAACGGCGGTCTTGTTGGGCATTCCCAAACGTGACGGGCCCCTCAATTCTTATCGTCGGATTTGCGATCCCTGTCAAGACCCCCGAAGTTCCACGCGCCAGGGGCATTCTTGGGAAAAGGCTGCTCTCGCTGGAAACAAATTGGCGGACTCCACGCGCAGATTCCGCGTTAATCGTAGAGCCCGAACGAGAGCAATCGCCGGAAGGTCTTTATGCGTTGGAAGGAGAAGAGGCCGTGTTGGAGAGAAAACCCCCCGGAGCGCCGCGAATCGATGAAGCAGCGACCATGAAGTCTGGCGCGGCGCCCGGGGGCTCTCCCGGCGACACCTCAGCCCAATGCACCACGACCAAAGGAACCTCGTACCGGTATTCGCTGAAGTTCCTCGTTTCCCTGATCACAAAACCCAGTACCGGCAATCCGCCGCATGAGCATCCGTGAAAGGAACAACACTATGGCACGGTCCCCACTCTCAGCCGGACGCCGGCACGGTACGCGCAAGCGCGGGCTGCCATTGGGCGCGAAAACCGAACATCCGTGCTTGACACGGCCGGATGAAGACCTGCTGACCGAATACGTTCGCAGCGGGACCCGCGAGGCCTTCGAGGAGCTCGTCCATCGCTATGAACGACCGTTGTATCACTACCTTCGTCGATACCTGGGCGACGCGGGCCTGGCGGAAGACGCCTTTCAGGTCACCTTCTTTGAAGTCCACCTCCGCTGCCGCGAGTTCGACCCGAGCCGACGGTTCGCGCCATGGGTTTACCGCATTGCCACCACGCGGGCGATCGACCTGCTGCGGCGAAACCGCCGGCATAAGCTAATCAGCCTTGGGGCCAGAGCGCAGAACCTGGCTCCCGGCGGCGACGATCGGCCACCTGATGACTTTCCGGACCCGCAGGCCCGGCCCCCGCTTGAACAGTTGGCGATGAACGAGAGCGGCCAGCGGCTCAGGCTGTTGGTCGATTCGCTCCCGTCTCGGCTGAGGAACGTTCTCGTCCTGGTCATGTTTCGCGGGCTTGAGTACCAGGAGGCCGCCGAGGCGTTGGGAATTCCGATCGGCACCGTCAAGAGCCGCTTGCACAATGCAATTCTCCATCTCCGGAAAACCGCCGTCGTCGCGGCATGAAGTCGTCATGCCAGGCGCTACGCGGCCACTCCATCCAAGAAGGTGCATGATGAACAACCGTATCTTGCGATTCGATAAGCCTCACCCCACGGACGATCCCTTGCGCATCTACTTGATGCAGATCGGCGAAATGGCCTTGCTTGACCGTCACGAGGAAGTGAAACTCGGCCAGCAGATCGAGCGGGCGCGCCGTCGGTTTCGGCACGCGGTGTTGGCCACGGACCATGTTCTTCGGTCGGCTGCGGCCCTGCTGCAGGCCGTGCAAGAAGGCCGGTATCGGCTTGATCGCACGCTTGATATCTCGTCGGCAGAGCACGGTGCGCGACGGCGATTGGCCGGTGCTTTGGGTCCCAACCTGCACACGATCCGACACCTCATCGAGAGCAACGGCCGCGACTATGCCACTGTGATCAGCAGGCGCCAGACCGCAGACCGGCGCCGGTCTGCCTGGCGCCGCCTGCTTGCCCGCCGCCGCCGGGCGGTGCGCCTTGTCGAGGAGTTGAGCTTGCGCATGCCGCTGCTGCGAACCGTTTTTCAGAAGCTCCGATCGATCGCCGCCCGCATGGAGGAACTGAACCGGCAGATTGCCGCACTCGGCGGCCGCGCCGACTGCGAGAACGACCGGGCAAAGCTGCGCAAGCAACTACACCACCTGATGGGGATCACGCGCGAGAGCCCGGCTACGCTCCGCCGCCGGATCGCCGGGGCAGCCGCCTCCCTGGCCAACTATGACGCCGCCCGACGCCGCCTCGCCGCCGGCAACCTGCGACTGGTCATCTCCATCGCCAAATGGTATCGCAATCGAGGCATAGGCTTCCTGGACTTGATTCAGGAGGGCAACGCGGGCTTGATGCGCGCGGTCGACAGGTTCCAGTGGCGGCGCGGGTTCAAGTTCTCTACGTTCGCCACCTGGTGGATCCGGCAAGCCATGATCCGCGCAATCGGCGAGCAGAGCCGCACCATTCGGCTGCCCACCCACATGATCGAGACGATGACCATGGTTCGCGGGGTGCATCGCGATCTGTTCCGAAAGCATGGGACCGCGCTCTGCTTGGAGGAGATGGCGGCCGCGCTCGACATGCCGCCGGCCAAACTCGCCTTCATCGGGCGTCTGGACCGTGAGCCGCTCTCACTCGATCAGTCCATCGAAGGCAAGGACGCCTCTCTCGGCGAGTTCCTCGATGATCGCCGCGAGAACGATGCGATCGCGAACGCGAGATCCTGCGACTGCGCTATGGACTGGCCGACGGGTGCAATCACACGCTTGAAGAACTGAGCAGGGTCTTTGCAATCACCAGGGAGCGGGTGCGGCAGATAGAGCAAGAAGCCTTGCGGACCTTGCGGCAGCCGGCTTGTGCCCGACGACTCTCGGGCTTTCTGGACGGCGGCGTCTCCGAAAAGTCCGATGGCATCCTCGCGGTTGGCTCGCAGAGATCTCTGCCCTAATGCGCTGGCTGCTTAACTCTTTGTCCCCCTCGCGCTACAATTATTCTCGGAATGGGAACAAAACTCGCTGTACAGGGTGGCAAACCTCCAACGGCAAGGAACAACCGACACATGGCAATAGTAGACGCCAAACCAACCACCTTATATGAACTGCGCCAGTCCGGCTGGCGTTCCAAACCGGTCAAGCGCGAGATTTACGAGAATTTCATGCGGATGCTCAGCCAGAGCGAAGACCTTTTTCCCGGTATCGTGGGCTACGACGAGACGGTCATCCCGGAAATCAATTTGGGGCTGATCGCCCAACACGACCTGCTTTTCCTGGGGGAAAAGGGGCAGGCCAAGAGCCGGCTGATGCGGTTGTTGACCCGGTTCCTCGATGAGGAAATTCCGTACCTCGATATCCCCGGCAGCCCGGTCCACGAGGACCCTTGCCATCCGATCACGGCGGCCGGCAAAAGGCTGCTCGCGGAAATGTCCACCTCGGAGATTCCCATCGCCTGGTGGCCGCGCCAGCAGCGCTATGCCGAGCGGCTGGCCCCGGGCACGAAGTTCGCCGACGTGATCGGCGAGATCGATCCGTCCCGGCTGGCGGCGGGCGCCAGCATGGGGGCCGAGGAGGCCTTGCACTTCGGCCTGATCCCACGCATGCACCGCGGCATCTTCGCCGTCAACGAACTGCCCGAACTGGACGAACTGGTCCAGGTCGGCCTGTTCAACATCCTGGAAGAGCGCGACGTGCAGATCCGCGGCTATCCGATCCGCTTCGACATCGACCTGTTGATCCTGTTCTCCGCCAATCCGGCCACGTACAACCGCAGCGGCAAGGTGATCCCGCAGCTCAAGGACCGCATCGGCACGGTGGTTCACACGCATTATCCGCGCGAGAGGCAACTGGGCATCGAGATCATGGAGCAAGAGGCGCACGTCGACCTGGGCGGCCCGTTCCCCGTGGTCGTGCCCTATTTCATGCGCGAAATCATCGAACAGATGAGCATTGCCGCGCGGCGCAGCAAGTACGTCGATCAGCAATCGGGCGTGAGCACGCGGTTCAGCATCGCCAATTACCGCACCATGATCGCCAGTGCGCGGCAGCGCGGGGCCCTGCTCGAGGAAAGGCCGGCCGTGCCGCGGATCAGCGATCTCGGACACCTGTACTCCTCGTCGCTGGGCAAATTGGAACTCGACCTCATGAGCAGCCATCAAATGTCGGAGCGGCAGGTCCTCGACGCGATCATGGCGGAGGCGATCCGCGACGTGTTTGATGAATACGTCGATCAATACGGCATGGCGGAAATCGCCGAAATCTTTTCGCATGGCGTGAAGATCGAGGTCGGCGACCTGCTGCCCTCCAGCCTGTACGCCGAGCGGTTGAAGCGGGTCCCGCCCGCCTGGGACAAGGCCTTCGAGGTCAATGCCTCCAGCGATCCGGCGGTCCGCGCCAGTTGCGTGGAGTTCGTCCTGGCCGGCCTGTACGCCGCCGACCGCATCTCGCGCTCCCAACAACATGGAAGGATCGTGTACGAAGTTCCGTAGATGTGCGGGAGGGTCTGAAATCTGAAATCTGAAATCTGAAATTCCCAAACACATGAAAGCCCGCAAGCCGATCGGCGGCATTATCCATACGTACCAGCGGTTCGACCCGCAGAACATCCCCAGCCCGACGCAACCCCCGCCGGACATGCTCTCCAACGCCATGGAACACATGCTGGCCTATGGCGGCACGCGCGACCTGACCGAGGAGGAACTGGCCCGGGCGATTCGCCTCGACCCGAGCCAGATCGCCGGGCTGGGCCCCAGCCTGGAAGCCTTGATGGAGATGCTCCGCGAGCGGAAACGCAAAATCCTCGAGACCTACGAGACGCAACGGGTGAAGGCCGAGGCCTGCCGCGCATTCCACGGCCTGGCCGAAAAAATGAAACCGCCCGAACGGCTCGCACAGCGATTCCGCCAACTGGTCGAGGAGGAACAACTCCACGACATCGAGCGGCTCTGGTTCCGCGTGGACGATGAACGCGGCCAGTTCGCCCGGCAGTTGGTGCAGCTCATCGACCGCCTGGGCAACAAGTACCAGGTCGACGAACTGGCCGCGAAGTACGAGTTCAGCGGGCGTACGGCCATGTCCATTCCCAAGGCGCTGGAAATCAAGCAGGAACTGGAGGAGATCGACCGGCTGCTGCGACAACTGGAGGAGGCGGCCAAGACGGCCCAGATCGGCATCATCGACATGGAGGCCCTGGCCGAATACGCCGAGTCGGCGGAAGTCGAAAACCTCAACAAGCTGGCCCAGCAAATCGAGCGCTATCTCCGCGATCTGGCCGAACAACAGGGCCTGGAAAGGACCGCCCGGGGCTACCGGCTCACGCCCAAGGCCTACCGGCTGTTCCAGGGCCAATTGCTCTCCCGGATCTTCAGCGAACTACAGGCCTCGCGGACCGGGCGGCACCAGGGGCCCGTCGTCGGCGAGGGCGCCGTCGAGATGCAGCAGACCAAGCCCTACGAGTTCGGCGACTCGCTGGCGGACATGGACATCCCCGCCTCGCTGGTGAATGCCATGCTGCGCGAAGGCCCGCGCCTGCCCATGCGGCTCAAGGCCGAGGACATCCTCGTTCATCGCACGCGCAACACGCCAAAATGCGCCACGGCCGTTCTCTTGGACATGAGCGGCTCCATGCGCTACGACGGCCTTTACGTCAACGTCAAGAGAATGGGCTTGGCGCTGGACGGCCTGGTGCGCCGCGAGTATCCGGGCGACTGGCTGCAATTCGTCGAGGTCTTCACCTTTGCCAAGCCGCGGCAGGCCGGCGAGATCGCCACGCTCATGCCCAAGCCCGTCACCACCGTCAACCCCGTGGTGCGGTTGCGGGCCGACATGAGCGACCAGCGCGTGAGCGAGACGCAGATCCCCCCGCACTTCACCAACATCCAGCACGGCTTGCAGGTGGCGCGGCAACTGTTGGCGGGCCGCGACACGCCCAACCGGCAGATCGTGCTGATCACCGACGGGCTGCCCACGGCGCATTTTGAAGGCCGGCACCTGTTCCTGCTCTATCCGCCCGACCGGCGCACCGAGGAGGCCACGCTCCGCGAGGGCCAACTCTGCCAGCGGGAAGGCATCGTCATAAACATCTTCCTCCTGCAAAGCTGGTGGCAGTCGAGCGAGGACGTGCAGTTCGCCTATCGCTTGGCCGAATCGACCTCCGGCCGCGTGTTCTTCACCGCCGGCAAAGACCTCGACCGCTACGTGGTGTGGGACTACGTGAAGCGGCGCCGCGAAATCCTGGCGTAGTTGAGAGTCGAGTCCGACGCAAAGGGGTCAGGTCCATGTTTTCGGTCATCAGTCAGGCCAAATGGCAATGCCTATCAGCCGAAAAATGGACCAGACCCCGACTTTGCAGTTCTCCTGGCCCGAGCCCCCGACCCTTGACTCTCAACTCTCGACTTGCCTGACGATGCGGGGAAACGGCATTCCGCGGCAGGCCTCCAGGCGGGCGATCTCACGCACCACGGCCTCTTCGACAAGCTGCGACAAAGTCAGGCCCGAGGTCCACTCGACCGCATCGCGGGCCCGCCCCAGAACCTCGGGCGACAAACGCACGCGGACCGCCGACTTGGAGTCCGGCGGCCCGCTCTGGCAATCAGTCTTCACTGCGACTTGGTTCATCGTACAGCCTGCCCGAGACTAAGACGCAACCATTGTGGTGCAGGCGTCTCGCCTGCATCTTTTCGGGCAGGCGCCCGCGCCTGCACCACAAAAAGACGCCTAACGACCGGCCTGCGGAAGCAGTTGGGTAATCAGGCCCGAAGACATGCGGTTACGGCGGCCGCTGCGCTGCGTGGGGCTTCTCTTGCCGGTCCGCGGCATGCGCCAGCCATAGATTGCCAGGCCGGCGAGGCCCACGCCCAACAGCGACAACGTGGCTGGTTCCGGGACCACGGCGAATTCGCCGGCATGGTCCACGATGGCCCACACCACGCTCTCGTCGAGTCCGCTAACCGGGTCGATGCTAGACGAAACACCCCAGGTGCCTCGATACTTCGCCAACAAACTGGGTGTGTCAGCAATCGGATACCCCACAGTGCTACTCCCGCTACCCATCACGCTGGTGACGAACTGCTGGAATGTGCCGTGATAGGGGGCTGGTACGATGTTGCCGCTCGCGTCGGTGTAGAGGCCGGTGCCGACGTAGCACAGGCTTCCAAACCCCGGGTGGCCAGGCATTTGGTCGCCAGGGGCGGCGGGGTCTATCGCATTGTTCGTTACGGCATTCGCCCATTTGAGAGTGGTCGGATTAAGCCCGCCAAGGTACAGGGTGTTGTCGTTGGAATCCGCAGTCTCATCGCTCCCCGGCTCTATTGCGTGGCTGTAGTCCATCTGCATGACATAGCTGAACACCGGGGCCGGGGCGCCAATGGTCGTGCTGGCGATATCCACGAGGGCCACGTCGCTCACCAGGTGTTGTTCTCCCGGCGGCAACATCGGGTTCGCCGGGTTCTGTTGTCGCTCGCCGGCGACACGCGTCCGCAGAGCCAGCGACACGTTGCAGCGGGCACTGGGGGTGCCGGCCATGATTTCCGCTCGCGTGTTCAACTGGTTCCCGGGAACATCGGCGCCGATCGTCGTCGTCCCCAAGTCGGAGACTGCCAGGCGGGCTTGATGGTACTGCGGGTATGTCGCCGAGGGGGTATAGTCGCCAAAGTGGTAGCCGGGATCCATCGTGAACTGGTTCTTCGGCCCGAAGTTGGCGTCGATCGGCGCGACGTTGCCGTCGCTGCCGGCCCTGGCCGAGTAGTAGACGAAGCCCTGTTTCCAACCCATGGGCTGAAAGTAACTATTCCACCAGGGATCGCCGTAGACCGGATTGGTATTCTGGATCTGGAGCGTGGGATCGGCATGGAGCCATGGCGGGGCAGTCGAGGGGCTTTGTGCCGAGGCCATGCTTTGGACCGCCAATACGGCGATGCCGGCTACCAACAGCAAGGTTGAATATCGCGCTAGATCCGCCCATCGCAAGGCAACACGTCGGTTAGTCATCGCTCCAGCTCCCTTTCACGTTTCGCCAGTCGAGTGCCTGGTTTACAATGTTATTTGGTCTGTCACCAACAACGGCCCAGCAGGATTCCTTCGGCTATTCCGCTGTTCAAGTCCTTGTTTCCGCTCTCCGGCTATCCATTTTTCTCGGCATACGCAGCCGAATTTGCGCTCGTTTCTATACAAATGTTCAGTTGTATGTTGCACACTTCTCTAATCATCGTTCACATTCGTTTTCGCGAACTTCTTAACGTGCGGGAAAAAAACTAAGGCCGAGAGAACAAAAGAACCGCGTCCAGTCGAGACAGCTCTCGGCGCACATACCCCGCGCCGAATGTTCGCGTCAGACGACCCGTTCCTGGGCAAATGCGACAATCTTGGCTGACCCCACTACGCCCGAATTCGCTGGTTGTCAGGGATTGATGCGCATCGCGCTGCCTCGTTTTGTGGCCTTACCAAAAACAATCGGGCAATGAACTATCAAAGTTATACCAAGAGTTGCGGAACTGTCAAGTTAATTGCAGGGTCGCGACGAAGATTTTCACAAAACCATCCTGTCGGGTGCGCCAACTTTTTTTGACGATTAGTTTCGCCCCCCTGGAGTAATTCACCACGGATGGCACGGATCGCACATAAGGCCAAGGGCCAGGGATGATCACGCAAAGGCGCCAAGGCGCAAAGACGCGAAGGAAGGCAGGGGCAGATCGACAGAAATATGACTGGACAGGAAAATGGATGTCTTGCCGATCTTCCTGTCCGTTACCCGATTTCCGGGTTGGAGCGTCAAGTCCTCCGCTTTTTTCTGCCCGGAAAGCTGGTAGAATAGGCCCATATTGAGGCAAGGGCAAAGCATGGCGTCATTCCCCGTGGAACCGAAGGCGGGCCAATCCACCCCTCTACGGTGCCATCGCAAGAATACGGTGGCGGTAGCCTCCGTCTGTGCCGCCCTGCTGCTGGCCATCGGCTTGGTATTCGGCCAAACCGTGCGGCACGACTTCGTCAATTACGACGACCCCGCCTACGTTTCGGAGAACCCGCACATCAACGCGGGCCTGACCGGGCAAGGCATTGCTTGGGTTTTCAGCCACGTTCACGCGAACAATTGGCACCCGCTGACCTCGATTTCCCACATGCTGGACTGTCAGTGCTACGGCCTGTGGGCGGGCGGCCACCATCTCACCAGTGTCCTGCTGCACGCCGCCACCGCGGTCCTGCTTTTCTTGGTGCTGGTGCGAATGACGGGCGATCTGTGGCCCAGCGCGTGCGCCGCGGCACTCTTTGCCATCCATCCCCTGCGCGTGGAATCGGTGGCCTGGGTGGCCGAGCGGAAGGACGTGCTGAGCGGCTTGTTCTTCATGCTCACGCTGGCCGCCTATGTCCGTTACGTCCGCCGCCCATTTTCACCGGCCAATTATCTGACCGTTCTGGCGATGTTCGCCTTGGGACTGCTCTCAAAACCGATGTTGGTGACGGTCCCCTTTGTGCTCCTGCTCTTGGACTACTGGCCGTTGGCGCGATTCGGTGCGTCGGCCTCTGCCGCGTCGGCCTCGGCCGAGGGAAACATTGCGGCCGGCGCTGCCGGCCGTTTCCGCGGCGCCCGGCCCCTGCTCATCGAAAAAATTCCACTGCTGTTGCTGAGCATGGTTTCCTGCGCCGTCACATTTTTTGCCCAGAAACGAGCATTAGGGGTGGGCCAACGCTTTCCGCTGCCGTGCCGAGTCGAAAATGCACTGGTTGCCTATGCGGCCTATGTTGTCCAGTTGTTCCACCCCGTGAAATTGGTGGTCTTCTACCCCCATGCGGTTGAAGGGCTTCCGCTGGCGCAGGTAGCCGGGGCCGTATTGCTGCTCTCCGCCGTGAGTGGACTGGCGCTGGCGGCGCGACGCACGCGGCCCTATCTGCTCGTGGGCTGGCTATGGTACCTGGGGATGCTCGTGCCGGTGATCGGGCTGGTCCAGGTGGGACGCCAGGCCATGGCCGACCGCTATACCTATCTTCCGCAGATCGGGCTGTCGCTGGCTCTGATTTGGGAAGCGGCCCGTCTGTGCCGCGAGCGGCCCGAGCGGCGCCCTCTGTTCGTCGCGGCCTCAGTTCTGATCGGTCTGTGCCTGATTGTTTGTGCCTGGCGGCAAACGTCGTATTGGAAGAGCGACGAAACGCTTTGGGCGTACACTTCGGCTTGCACCACGAACAACGCCGTCGCCCACTATGGGCTCGGCGGCGTCTTCAGTCGTTCGGGACGCCTCGACGACGCACTCGCCGAGTTCAGGCAGGCGCTGGCCATCCAGCCCGTGTACCCCGACGCAAACGTCCATTGCGGCCTGCTTCTGTTGAAGAAAGGGCTGACGGACGAAGCGATCGCGGAGTTCCAAAAGGCCTTGGACATCGAGCCGGAACACGCCCATGCCCACAGTAACCTCGGCTACGTTCTGGCCCTGCGAGGGCGCAGCGACGAGGCGATGGAGCATTGCCGGAAGGCATTGGAAGTCTGGCCCGAATGCACCGACGCCCATCATAACCTGAGCGTGCTGCTGGCCGAACAGGGCAAATGGCTGGAATCGCTGGCCCAGTCGCGCGAAGCGCTGCGGTATTGCCCCCAAAGCATCTCGTTTCTCAATGCAACGGCCCGGACCCTGGCAACGTGTCCTGACGCACAAGTCCGCAATGGGGCTGAGTCGGTCACGCTCGCCGAACGGGCGATCGCGCTTTCCCCAATAGAAGATCCCGATCTGTTGGATACTTTGGCTGCCGCCTACGCGGAAGCGGGCCGATTCGACGAAGCGGTCCAAACCGCCGCCCGAGCCCTGAAGTTGGCTTCCGCCGAAAAGCAGAACGCTTTGGCCGACGCCGTTCGGGAGCGGCTCAAACTCTACCGCGCACGCAAGCCCTTCCGCATATCCCGAAAGGGTCTCGATAAAGCGGGGGAACACTAATCCCCGCTGATTCCCGCTAATCGGTCTTCATTAGTGCGAATTAGTGTGAATTAGTGTTCCTTAAGGAGTTG
>JBEKZQ010000440.1:0-5197 GCA_049509675.1 Thermoguttaceae bacterium
GGGCCCTGGGAGATGAAGAAGGCCAAGCTCGTCCTAGCCCCGTGGCCGCCAGCCCACCTGTCCGTGCCCGACCTGGCAACGCTGGAGGCCCAGAACGAGCCCGGCGCCGGCCGGGCGGCCCACCGGTGGCCGCTAGAGGCAGCACACAAGCCAATAAGCAGGAGAACCAGGAAATGGATTGCGTGAACCTCAGAGAACGATTCGGCCGGCGATACCGCGTCGAGTACGAGGAAAGCTACTTCGCCCAGTATGGCCTGAACGCCCGGGTTGACGATCCGTGGTTGCAGATCATCCCCTGCCAGTACGGCCATATCTACCCATGGGGGGTTGATAGGCTGGCAGCCTCGACGGATCGGCGGGGAGGGGTGGCCCGCCGGATAGCCGCTCTCGCCTTCATTGAAGTTTGGCAAGATGGGGATGATGGAATAACGGCACTTTTCCCTCTGGATAAGTTCGATGAGGTGGCCGCCTTGATGAAACCTAGGCGGCGGCGGCAAATGACGGAGGAACAGCGGCGAGCCGCAGTCGAGCGGCTAGCCAAGTATGCCTTTACGCACGCACGTCAGCGACGCCGCGGAGGGCCACAAGCCCTTGAGACGGCCGAGACGGTCTAAACCCTCAGCCTGGGGCCGCCGGACGCAATAGGCGTACAGATACGCAACGGTTTTTCACCAGAAAGGCAGACCAGACCATGCGGACCAGACCATGCGGAGTTGACAAATAGGCCCCCGCGTTCGATAATACGCCCGGCGGTCAATTCATCGGTGACCGCCAAGGGCTAGTAACCCTACAAGAGAATCTGAAGATGGTTTCCGACAAACAGGCCCCGGGCCGTGGTATCCGTGCGCGTAACCAAGCGATGATCCGCGTAGGCGGGGAGCAAGGCCGTGCGGCAGTCCTAAGCTGCTTACTAGCGGGTATCACGGCCCGCGGTCTTTCTTGGAAGGTCTCTCGACAATGAGCGACGAAATCAAGGTTACCGTGACCAGCTACGGAGCAGGCCGGGCTCTGTCCCTCTATTGGCGAGACCCAGTAACCGGCAAACGCAAGGTGGTGTCGGCCAAGACCACCGACCCCCGGGAAGCCGAACGAGCGGCCGCGGTCCTGCAAGCCGAATTGAACAGCGGGCGGTATCAGGCCGCAAGCCGAATCACCTGGGAACAGTTCATCGAACGTTACGACCTTGAGAAGCTATCGGCCCTTGCCAAGAACACCCGCAAGGCGGCCCTGGAATCCCTGGGGCTGTTGAAGCGGCTGATGGGACCGGACAAGCTTTGCAAAGTCAGCACGTCGGTCTTGAGCCGGTTTACGGCAGAGCTACGCAAGCCCCGCGTGGCGACGAGGGGCGGGGAGAAGGTCACCAAGCCGTCGGTCAGCGACGCGACGATTGCCCGACACCTGCGCCATATTCAAGCCGGGCTCCGTTGGGCGGAGCGCATGGGGATGATGGTCAAGGCCCCGAAGCCCGAGATGCCCAAGCGCGTCAAAGGATCGTCGATGGCACGGGCCCGAGCCGTCACCCTGGAAGAGTTCGAGCGGATGCTGCAAAAGGTCCCGCTGGGGCTGGTCGATACCGGCAAGGCCCGGCGATACAAGACCGAGCCGCCGAAACGGATTGTCAACCACAAGCCGACCGAACCCGACCCCCAGCACGTTGCCGAGTGGCGTCGCTATCTCCGCGGGTTGTGGTTGTCCGGGCTCCGGTTGGAAGAATCGCTGGCCCTGTCCTGGGATGAGGGGGAACCGTTCACGATCGACCTATCCGGCCGCCGGCCCGTCTTCCGCATTGCCGGAGAAGCGCAAAAGTCCGGGCGGGATGAATTGCTCCCCATGACGCCCGACTTCGCCCAGTTCATCCTGGAGACCTCCGAGGCCGAGCGGGTGGGCCGGGTGTTCAAGCTGGACGGCCAGCGGAGCAAACGCCCAATGACCCCCGCAGACGTGGGCGAGGCAATCCGCCGCATCGGCCGCAAGGCCGGCGTGGTGACCAACAAGGCGGACGGCAAGACCGCGAGCGCCCACGATCTACGGCGGGCCTTCGGCACCCGATGGGCGAAGCGGGTCATGCCCGCCGTCCTCAAGCGGCTGATGCGGCATAGCTCCATCAACACCACGCTGGCCTACTACGTGGACCTGGACACCGCCGAAGTGGCGGACGAGCTATGGGCCAAATTCGGGGCCAGTGATGGCGAAAAGACGGGCACTTACAACAAACCGTACAACAACGGGCCTCAAGACGACAACAGGCCCGGTCAAGCCGAGCCCGCTAAGTCTTTTCCAGTAAAGGGTTAGAGCAAGAGGCGCCGCCCGGATTCGAACCGGGGATGGCGGATTTGCAATCCGCTGCCTTAGCCGCTTGGCTACGGCGCCTTCTGACGACGAGAATCCCGCGCGGCTATTGGTATCGGTCCGGCATGGCCCGGTACGTGATACTTTGCGCGGTTTGAAACGATTCTACTCATCGCAATAAGGGAAGCTTCGTCCCACTGCTGACCGCTCACGACATAACGCCGCTTTTGCCTGAACTCCGGCCTGCGGGGTTTGCGGTAATCATAGCAAACAGCTAAGGCCTTTGGAAGAGGCAACTTATATAGTCGGATAAGGAGGGAAGGGGACAAAACGTTGAAGATTCAGGGCTGCTCCACCGATCTGTCTATGTCGCCGCGCCCTATGCACTGCTCGGTGCCGCTGTTGCGACATCCCCCCCACGCCAAGAACACACGCCTGGAACAGTGCGATGAAAACGATCTCTTCCCCCTCCGCAACGTGTTCCAGCGCCGCAAAAAGCGTCTCCTGGCTCGATGGTCTGCTAGATGCCGTGTTTGGCTGGCTCAACGGACCGCTGGTGAAGCAGACCGCCGGCGAGGTGGCGCGGGAATCGCACGCCGACGCCTGGACCTGCCTCTACGAGAGAACTTGCGGCATGAGTTTGCCGCAGGCGCGGGGATATATCCGTGCCCAGGCTGCGGAGTTCATTGCCGCCGAAGTCGATACCGTGCTGGCTCGGCGGCGGATTGGGCCGTACTTGCGGCCGCAGATCGTTGACGAGGCCATCGAGCAACTGATCGCCATGCTTGTCGAGGACGTCCGTTGCACCGCGGGTCAGCAGGCCGATCTGGCCCGGGCCGCATGATTCCCAGAAGTGGGGTGGCAATCGCGATCACCAAGACCAGCCAACGCCTACCCTGCTAGTGGTCTACACGTCTTATGTACTGCTACAGGCTATAATACATGCCACGATTGTGGTGATTGACGGCGTGCAAGAAGATCGTTAGGAAATGACGTATCGTTGGTTTGCGCGCAGGTCAGGGAATTAGCGGGCGCCATTATCGGTTTTTTTCGGTTGCATTGGATGACTCCGTTGAGTTAACCGTTTTCCGTTGTCTTCCCAGCGCCACAGGCGTAGAGTTCTTGTAGGGGGCAAAACAGATGAAGGCTGCATATATCGAGAAGACGGGCTCAGTGGATAATATCGTCTACGGCGACCTGCCCAAGCCGAAAGCGACCGGCAGCCACGTGCTGGTGAAGGTCAAAGCCGTGGCGGTGAACCCCGTCGACACGTATGTGCGCGGCGGGCTGTTTCCGTGGGATCTGCCCATGCCGTTCATCGTTGGCTGCGATCTGGCGGGCGTGGTGGATGCGATTGGTCCGGAAGTCTCGCGTTTTCAGGTCGGCGACCGTGTGTGGGGGAGCAACCAGGGCCTGCTCGGCCGGCAAGGCACCTTCGCCGAGTTTGCCGTGGTCGATGAATGCTGGCTCTACCAGGCGCCGGAAGAGGTCTCGTTTCAGGAGGCGGCTGCGCTGGCCCTGGTCGGGCTGACGGCACACCTGGGCCTGTTCCGCGATGCGCAACTGAAGATGGGCCAGAGCGTGTTCGTGCATGGCGGCACGGGCGGCGTCGGCGCCTGCGTCGTGCAGATGGCCCGCACCATCGGTGCCCGCGTGATGACCACGGCGGGCAGCGACGAGAAGGTGCAAGCGTGCCGTCGCCTGGGGGCGAACACGGCGGTCAACTACAAGACCACGGACGTGGATGAGGCGATCCGCCGCTTCGGCCCCATCGACGTGTGGTGGGAGAATCTGCGCGAGCCGAACCTGGAACGGGCGGTAAGCCACGTGGCGATGCGTGGCCGGATCGTGGTCATGGCCGGCCGCGACGCCCGGCCCGCGCTTCCCATCGGTCCGTTCTACGCGAAAGACTGCTCCTTGCACGGTCTGGCCATGTTCAATGCCGCGCCCGACGAACAGCGCAAGAGCGCGGCGGAAATCAATCGCTGGACGGCCAGGGGGAGACTCCGGCCGCTGATCGGCAAGGTCATGAAACTTTCGCAGACGGCTGCCGCCCACAAGCTGCAGGAGCAGAACACGCTGGGCAAGGCGGGCACGCTGATGGGCAAGATCGTGTTGGAACCGTAAGGCCCACCCGCATCACGCGCCATTGGAGCCGTGAGAGTATCATTGTAGGACGGATTGGCAATCCGTCCTACGGGCGACTGGCCAGCTTGCTATTCTACGGTGCCCTAGCTCTCTCCCGGAGGGAGAGGGGATGTTGCGGATGCTTTCTTCTTCGTGGCCTTGGGCCGTTTCTTCGCTTTGCGTGCCTTGGTTGCGGCTGCCGCGTCGCTTTTCCCGGCGGCCTTCTTCCGCGCCGGTTTCCGAGCGGGCCGCTTGGCCTTCGCGGAGGAAACGGACGACGACCCCTCTTTAGAATCGGCCGCGTCCAGATCGATGCCGAAGACGTCGGAGAGATCGCCGGCGGCCAGCCGCTTCGATTTCCCGCTGGTGGTTGCGGCCGAAACGGCGGCCTCCGCGTCGGCGGTGATCAACTCCTCGTGGTCTACGCCACGCAACTTGAACAGTAGCTCCGGCTTGCGGTCCAACCGCGCGCCGACGCCGTAGAGGACCGCGGCCACGTGCTTGCACATCGCGGCCCAGTCGGGGCAACTACAGTTCAGCGAAATCTCGCCGGGCTGCGGGAAAAGACCGTCCCGGCGGTCGGTTACGACCTCCATGACCGACTCGGAGAGGTTTCCTTGCAGAAGTTCGATGAGCGAGCCGATCTGCCCGATACAGCGGCGCTTGACGTCCTTCCACTTCTTGCCGGGCAGCGTCTTGATCGTGATTTGAACGGTGTAGAGTTCCGAGCCGCTGACCTTGGCTTCGATTTGCCCCTCCTCGATGGCCAGGTGGCAGACCG
>JBEKZQ010000441.1:0-5193 GCA_049509675.1 Thermoguttaceae bacterium
GGTCTAGAGCCGAGAGTAGGGCGGCAAACGACCGAAGACCCAGCAGAACCACGGTTTGCTCGACGCCACCCTACAGTTCATGAATAGTCCGGGTTACGGCCTGGCGTTGGGTTGGAGCAGCCAGCCGACGGCCGCCGTCGTCGAATCCTGCGGCCTGCCGGCAAACAACGTGAGACGATCGGCAGCGCCGGCGGCGCGGTACGCGGCGGTTGTCACCGGCGGCGCATTGTCGCCCTCGCCCGTCAACCAGAGCGGATAGGGCGCCGAGAGCGCGAGCATCCCCGGCAGATCGAGGTACTTGACGCCGCCGGGCAGGAAGTCGGCGTCGGCGATCGACGCAAGGTTGGCGAAACGGAAACCGGCCGTATCGATCGCCGCCCGGTCGATCAACGCCCCCGCCTGGGCGCGGGCGGCAGCGACCCAATGCCCGGCCCCGCGCAGGCCGAGCACGTGGACTCGTTCTGCGCCGAGACGTTGCCGGGCAAAGGCAACCGCGGTAAGGATGTCGTGTACGCGCTGCACGAACAACGGATGGTTGTAGCCGTAGGTGTAGGCCGCGTACTCCGCCCCATCGTGCAGATCGCTCGCGTTAAGGCGGTTCCTGGCCATCGGTTTTCCGTCCGCGGTAAATTCGCCTTGCCCGAAAAGATCCACTGCCAGAAGAGCCGTTTTCGTGTTCAAGATTCGATCGATTGCATCGCGGACCTGCCCCCGCGCGTCGAAGATCGACTGCTTCCCCTCCGCGGCAACCCAAACGACAACCTGCTTGTTCCAAACATCTGGTCGGAACAACAGCGCGGGCAGTTCTTCGCGCGCAGCCCCATAGTTTATCAAGAGGCCGCGGAACTCGGAATTGTCAAGTCGCGCGGACATTCCCACGTCCACAGCCTTCACCGCCCCGGCCGAGGGGACCCGGCGGCCGATGATCGAATCGATCGCTCCGCCGATCACCTCGCGGAACCGAACCAGTCCGGCCGCGTCCTTCGGCACCAGGTCGCTGATCTGCCGCTGGCTATCCGCCGTGATCCATTTCAAGAGCGATCGCTCGTGCGCGTCGCCCTGCGGCGGCTTGGGATGGGCGTCGTCCCAGACGCTCATTTCGCCGCGCGACAGCGGCTGGTAGTCCTGCTCCACGATCGGCTCCGGCAGTCCCAGTTTCAAGTGCTTGTTGAGCCATTGGTACATTACCGCGCGGCTGGCATAGTTGTAATTATGCGGGAACTGCAAGAGCGGCTTGGCCATCACGAGGTCCTCGGCGCCGAGCATCTTGTAATGTTGCTTCAACTCGGGCAGGCCCTTCGTGGCAATCTCCTTGGTCCAATCGTCGGCCGCAGTCATTCCCAGCGGCCGCGGGGCGATCAGCGCCGCGATCTCGACGTTGCCCGTGCCGATCCGCAGATAACTGGCATTCTCACAGGTGCAACCGCCCTGCATGGCGGTAGAAACCATCACGGCGGGAAAAGCCACGGCCGGGCGCGGGTCAATGGCACAGAGGATGAACGTCTGCGTGCCGCCGCCGCTGGCCCCCGTCACGGCGATCCGCTGCGGATCGACCTCGGGCAGACTGCTGAGCCAATCCAAGGCACAGATCGAGTTGTACGTTTGCAAACCCATCATGGTTTGCAAACGCAACTCGGCCTGCGGGCTGAAGTAGCCCCAATCCTCGCGCGCGTTCATCTTCGCGCGGACGCCCGCCCGATGCGGCAGTTGGATGCTGTCGGCGTATCCCTCCATGTCGTAATGGAAGACGATGCAGCCCATGCGGGCCAGTTGTACGCAGCGTGCCTGGAGCGGATAGCGGCCGCCGATCGGGAAACGTTCGGCCCCGGCCGCGATGTCATGTCGGACCTGCTTGTCGCCGGCATCGTAAAAGCGACCGTCGGGCCAGTGGCCGTGCGGGCAGAGCACGGCCGGCAATCGGCCCTGTCGCCCCTTGGGCCGATAGAGATTCCCGGTCACAAAATGGCCGGGAAAGCTCTGCAGGAAAACCTTGGCGACCGTGTAAACGTCCCGCTCGACGGCGCCATGCACGACCGCGTTGGGCGGTGTCTTGCTGGGCATGGGCCAGAGCCCTGTGGCCACCAGCAATTGCCGGCGGAGTTGTTTGGCCCGCTCTTGCCACGCTTGCTGCGAATGATAGGGGACGAAGGGAAAGTATCCATTCAGGTTCAGCAGGGGTTCCAGACGCCGGTCGTTGGGCAAGCAGCCTGGCGGCAAGACCCGCGGCGCATCCGCCCGCCCGTGCCCGGGGATAGGTGGCGCGGGCGGTTCTCCGGGTGTGCCCGGGGCATCGGCCCGCCCGCGCGCGGCGATCAGCAGCAAGGCGATGCCGAAGAGCAGTCGCAAAGATCGTTTCACGGCGCCGAAGCGAAACGCCACGCAGACAGAGGGAGTGCCGCAGGAAAACATGGTTTCACCTCAAGTGGTTTGACAAAGAAGGCTTTTCCCCGCCGGCTCACTCCATGCTCCAGCCTTGGCGATAGTGGGGGCGGACGTAGGCGTTGGCCTCCGCATCATTGGTCACCGCCATCTTCTCGCCGTCCCAAAGCAGCTTTCGGTTGGGATAGCGGACCGCCAGGTTCCCCATGAGCACCATCTCCGACAAAGGGCCGGAGTAATCGAAGTTCGAACTGGCCGGTCTGCCCCCCTTGCACGCGCGGACCCAATCGCGTTCATGTCCGGCCTGGCCGTCCGGAATGCGCTCCAGCGATTTGGCCGGCTGCCGATAGGCTTTCATGGCCGATTCGGGGATCAGGCGCGGACTGTGGCCGAAGCAGCCGCACATCAGGCTGCCCGTCTCGCCGACAAAGAGGACCCCGCCGTCGTCGTCGCCCATGCGGCGGCCTTCTTCAAGGGCCTCGGGGCGAGGCGGCATCATGCCCCCGTCCCACCAGGTCAGCTTGACTTCCGGCATGCCTTCGCGGGCGGGGAACTTGTAGCGCACGATCGTCGAGCGCGGGTACTGTTCGTTCTTGGGCTCGGTCTTCTGCCACAGTCCGCGCCAGTAGGTCGAGATGCAGCCTTCCACGCTGAGCGGATACTTCAGCTTCAAGGCCCAGAAGGGCGCGTCGAGGATGTGGCACCCCAGGTCGCCCAGAGAGCCGGTGCCGAAGTCCCACCACGCCCGCCAATTGCCCGGATGATAGGTGGGGTGATAAGGGCGCATGGCGGCGGGGCCGATCCACAGGTCCCAATCGAGTGCGGGCGGCACGGGCGGCGTTTCCTTGGGCCGCTCCACCTCAACGCTCTGCGGCCAGACCGGCCGATTGGTCCAGGCATGGACCTCGCGCACGGCGCCGATCGCCCCAGCCGCGATCCATTCGCACAGCGTGCGGACGTCGTGGGAGGAATGCCCCTGGTTGCCCAGTTGCGTGACCACCTTGTGCTGGCGGGCGGCCTCGGTCAGCCGCCGCGCTTCGGACACCGCATGCGCCAGCGGCTTCTGCACGTACACGTGTTTGCCGCGCTCAATGGCAGCCAGGGCGATCACCGTGTGCGTGTGGTCAGGGGTTGCCACGATGACCGCGTCGAGGTCTTTCTGTCGATCGAGCATAACGCGGAAGTCTTTATATTGCTTGGCCCGCGGATACTTCTCGAAGGCCTTCTGGGCCAGGGAGGAATCCACGTCGCACAAGGCCGCGATGTTCTCGGCGGCGCAGGCGGCCAGGTTATTGGCGCCCATGCCGCCAACGCCGATGCCGGCGATGTTCAGTTTGTCGCTGGGCGGCGTGTTGCCCGGACCGCCCAAAACGTGCCGAGGCACGACGGAGACGGCCGCGGCGGCAATCGCCGTGCGGGCGAGGAACTCTCTGCGCGTAGTGGGGATTCCGCTTTTCTTGTGCGAATGAGCCGTGCTTTTCATGTGGGAGCCTCTCGCCAGTGGAGTTGTCGGCGGGGGAAACGATGCTATGGTAACACGCCCCGGCGGACGAGACAATTCACCATCCGTCGGCCTCGGTTTTTCGAGTTAAGTCGCAATACAAGCTCCTGGTCGTCCCACGCTTCACGCCCTGATCGCGATTGTGACAACGACACCCGACCCCTTTAGCCTCTCCCTTTTCGGATCACCTTACGCAGCAAGCGGTTACGGCCATTAGAAAGACATGGGAATGGCAGACGCCTCATTGCCCAAGTATCACGCACCTCAACTCAAGAAATGTCGGAAAACACGGGGAATTCAAGGGTTATGTCATTTGCGGGTTGCCGGTTACTCCCGTATAGAGCGCACTTCAAGCAGCATGTAACTCTTCGGATGGGCCATCGGTAGTCGACACTCTCCGCGGTGCTATACTATGAACGGTGAATTGGCTTGCCGATCATTTTGTGATTGTTTGGTTGTCCTTCGTCTTGCAGAGAACAGCAACCGTATCTTCGGGAGATGCCAAATGAGTGATTATCCCCATGTCGAGAGATTTGAATCGGCAACAGTCATCCTCCCCGTGATGAACGAAACTACCTCGCTGAAGCAAACCGTGGACATCGTCCTCCGCGATGCCAGGGACCGCATCAGGGAACTGCTGATCGTTGTTTGTGAACGAACGACGCCCGAAGCGATGGCTGTGGTGCGCCAACTCCAGAAAGATCTGGGGGACCTCATCGTGGTCCATCACCAGACGTTGCCGTTTCTCGGGGGCGCGCTCCGCGATGCGTTCGACGTGGCCCGAGGCAGCCATGTCATTATGATGGCAAGCGATCTCGAAACCAACCCGAACGATGTTCATATATTGATCGCGGAAGCAGAGAAGAACCCGTCAGGAATTGTGGCTACGTCTCGCTGGATCAAGGGGGGACGTTCCACGGTTACTCGAAGATCAAGCTTATGTGCAACTGGCTATTCCAGCATTTCTTCTCGTTCCTTTACTGTACAAAGCTTTCCGATATGATCTTCGGCTACCGGATCTTGCCGACGAAATTGGTCCAGGCCATCTGTTAGGAGGAACTTCGCCATCCTTTCAATCTTGAGACCATTGTCAAACCGCTAAGGCTGGGTGTGCCTGTCAGCGAAGTCCCTTCAATCTTGCATCCCCGGATCGTGGGCGAGTCGCAAATGCCTTTCTTTCGTAACTTTGAGCCCGTCTTTCGCGTAAGGGTTTTGATGAAAAGTAATTTTCCCGTCTCGCCGGCGAGCAGCGTAGGCATGTTGTCAGGCTGCCGCCTTGGTGAGGCGGGTATATAGTGTAGGTGATAAGTGCA
>JBEKZQ010000442.1:0-5185 GCA_049509675.1 Thermoguttaceae bacterium
ATACGCACAGCCGCGACAGCGTCGGCAAGGTGCTGGGGAGCGTCCGCAACATCCGCGTCGACGGCGACCAGCTCGTCGGACGCCTGTTCGTCGACAGCGCATGAACGCACTGATCCGCAAGTGGCTCGAAGAGAACTTTTCCGACAAGCTCCGAGCCGATGCCAGCACTTCCCTTGCAACCGCTTTCTCGGTACATTAGCCGCTATGGAAAAGACTATCGATTGTGTCGCGTGCGGTTCGTGTGTGGCCGATATTCTGGTCCGCCCGGTGCCCTTGGAAACGGCGATCGGCGGCGGAGTTCTGCTCAATAGCGATCCGATCCAGGTGG
Organism: Thermoguttaceae bacterium; assembly: GCA_049509675.1. Classification (GTDB taxonomy): domain Bacteria; phylum Planctomycetota; class Planctomycetia; order Pirellulales; family Thermoguttaceae; genus JBEKZQ01. The sequence continues at coordinate 329 of JBEKZQ010000442.1, forward strand.
TGACGGGCGGGATCGCCTGCAACGCCGGAATCGCCATGGCCCGGCTGGGAATGAAAGTGGCCGCCTTCAGCTACGTGGGCCAGGACCTGTGGGGCGACCTGATCCGCCAGCGGTTGGAGGCGGAAGGCGTCGGCTGCCATCGGCTGTTGCGGCATCCGCACGCTCCCACGAGCACCACGGCCGTGTTGATCGATCCCGGCGGCGAGCGAAGTTTTATACATTGCGTCGGCGCGCCCAAACTGATGACCGGGCCGCTGTTCCGCGAGCATCTCGACCTGTTCGACCGCAGCCGCATGATGCTCTTGGGCTACTATTCGCTGATGCCCAATCTGGAGAGCGACCTGCCCGACGTCTTGGCGGCGATCCGCCAGACCGGCTGCCGCACGGCCCTGGACGCGGCCGGAAGCGGCGGCCGTATGCAGCCCTTGGATCGCATCCTGCCACAGCTAGACGTTTACGTTCCCAGTCGCGCCGAGGCCGCGCAGCAAACCGGCCAAAGCGAGCCCCGGGCGATCATCGACGCCTTTCGCGCTTGCGGCGCGCCGGGGTTGTTGGGCGTCAAGCTCGGCGCGCAAGGGGCCCTGCTCAGCCCGACCGCCGGCGAGTTCGTGACGATCCCTTGCGTGCCGCCGCCGGGACCCATCGTCGATACCACCGGGGCCGGCGACGCATTTTATGCCGGCCTGTTGACCGGCCTCTTGTGCGGCTTGTCCTGCGGCGACGCCGGCCGCCTCGGGGCCGCCGCCGGCGCCTGTTGCGTTACCGGCCTGGGCGCATCGGCGGGCCTCCGCGATTTTTCCCAGACCGCCCGCTTGGCCGGCCTCCAGGGAAGCTGAGCGGTCGTCCAGCGATTACTCCCCCTTCCCCTTCGCGGGTGAGGAGAGAAAGAAGGCCAGCAACTACGTTACCGCGGAAAAGGTGACAGGTGAAGACTCCCAAATTCCTGTACTTCGACCTGGGCAAGGTCTTGGTCGACTTCAGCTACCAGCGGATGTTCCGGCAGATGGCCGCGGCCGTCGGCGTCGAGCCAGTCCGCGTGGAGGAAACCCTCGTCTCCAGCGGATTACAGAACTTGTACGAATCGGGCAAGATTTCCGGGCGGGAGTTTGCCGAGCGGTTTTGCCTCGCCACCGGCGGCGCCTGCGATTGCGACACGCTGCTGGCGGCCCACAACGATATTTTTGCCCTCAATCCGACGATGCTGGCGGTCGTGGCGCAACTGGGCCTGGCAGGCTACCGCCTGGGCGTTCTTTCCAACACCTGCCAGGGCCATTGGGAACACTGCCGCCGCCAGTACCGGATTCTGGATACTTTTTCCGTGTATGCACTGAGCTATCGCGTCGGCGCCTGCAAACCGGCGGCCCAGATCTTTCAGGCTGCCGCGGAAATGGCCGGCTGCCGGCCGGCAGAGATATTTTACACCGATGACATCGCCGGCCACGTCGCCGCCGCGCAATCGATGGGCTTCGACGCCGTGCAGTACGCGTCCACGCCCCAACTCGTGGCCGAACTGCGCAATCGCGGCGTGCGGTTCAATTACTAAACACAGTCCAATCCACAACAATCTCGCGATTAAGTAAGATAGCTACCATGAGAACGAACTGCTTGCTCGCCTTGGTGCCGACTTTCACGCTGCTGGCGGCCTGCGCGGCGGAGGGCCAGGCCGCCCAGCCGCTCGCCAGCGGCATCGATCGGGCCAACTTCGACCCGTCCGTGCGTTTCCAGGACGATCTATTCCACGCGGTCAACGGCGCCTGGCTCGCCAAGACCGAGATCCCCGCCGACCGCGCCGATTACGGCGCCTTCACGGCGCTGGCCGAACAGGCCGAAAAGGACGTCCGCGCCATCGTCGAGAGCTGTGCCGGCGCCGGCCATAACGCGGCGGACCCCGAAAAGAAGATCGGAGACCTGTACGCCTCGTACATGGACGAGGCGCGGGCCGAGCGGCTTGGCATAACGCCCATCGCCGGCACGCTCGCGGCCATCGACAGCATCCAGACCAAGGCCGGCCTCGTGCGGATGCTCGCCGAGTTGGCCCGGGTCGGCATCAGCGGCGCGGTGGACTGCTCGATCGCTCCCGATGCCAAGCAATCCGATCGCTACATCCTTCATCTCTCCCAGGCGGGCCTCGGCCTGCCGGACCGCGACTACTACTGGGACGCCAAGTACAAGGAGAAGCTGGCGGCCTACGAGGCGCACGTTGCGCGGAGCCTGGCGCTTTGCGGAGTCGTCAACGCCCGTCGCGCCGCCGCCCAGATCGTGGCCTTCGAGACGCGCCTTGCCCGCGCACACTGGTCGAAGGAGGACAACCGCGACAACGTCAAGACGTACAACAAGCGGACCCGCGAGGGGCTCCTCCGGCTGGCGCCCGGATTGGACTGGAACCTGTACTTCGAGACGGTCGGCGCCGGCGCCGCGGAGGAGCTCATCGTCGCACAGCCGTCGTATCTCACGGCCGTCGCCGGGCTGGCCGACTCCGCGCCGCTGGGAATCTGGAAGGCCTGGCTGAAGTGGAAAGTGGTCCATGAGCACGCGGGCCTGCTGAACCGGGCGCTGGTCGACGCGGACTTCGCCTTCTACGGCGGCACCCTCCGCGGCATTCCCCGGATTCGCCCGCGCTGGAAGCGGGCGGTCGCCGCCGTCGAGGGCGGCCTCGGCGAGGCGGTCGGCAAGTTGTACGTCGCCAGGCATTTCCCGCCCGACGCCAAGCTGCGCATGGACGCCATGGTCAAGAACATCATCGCCGCCTATGGGCAGGCCGTCCGCGAGCTGGATTGGATGGGCCCGAGCACCAAACAGAAAGCGCTCGCCAAGCTGGCGGCCTTCGACCCGAAGATCGGCTATCCGAAAAAATGGCGCGATTACTCCGCACTGGTGATCCGCCGCGACGACCTGGTCGGCAACCTCCAGCGCGCGGCGGCCTTCGAGTGGAATCGCCGACTCGCCCGGCTCGGCAAGCCCGTGGATCGCGACGAATGGTTTATGACCCCGCAGACCGTCAACGCCTACTACAACCCCAGCATGAACGCGATCGTGTTCCCGGCCGCAATCCTGCAACCGCCGTTTTTCAACCGTGCCGCCGCCGACGCGGTGAACTATGGCGGCATCGGCGCGGTGATCGGCCACGAAACCGGCCACGGATTCGACGACCAAGGCTCGAAGTGGGATGGCGCCGGCAACCTCGCCGACTGGTGGACGGCCGCCGACCGCGCCGAGTTCGACCGCCGCGGCGCCGCGCTGGCGGCGCAATTCGATCGCTTCGAGCCGCTGCCGGGCTACAAAGTCAACGGCCGCTTCACGCTCGGCGAGAACAGCGCCGACCTGGCCGGCCTGACCATCTCCTACGCGGCCTACCGTCGCGCCCTGGGCGGCCGCGAGGCCCCGGTCCTCGACGGCCTGAGCGGCGATCAGCGGTTCTTCATCGGCTGGGCCCAGGTGTGGCGCCGCAAGCACCGCGTCGACGACCTCAAAACGCGGCTCCTCATCGACCCGCATTCACCCGCCGAATACCGCGTCAACGGCACGGTCCGCAACCTGCCCGCCTTCTACTCTGCGTTCGGGGTGAAGCCGGGCGACAAGATGTACCTGCCGCCCAACGAGCGCGTGAAGATCTGGTGAGGTGTGGGCACGGAAAGGCGGGACGGAAAGCTGCCACCAAATTTGGACAAGGTAGTCTTACGCTGCTACACTTTATCCATGTTACCTGTATTTGGTGGCTGCCACCTTATCGTTCTTCTTATCGTTCTTTATCGTTCCTCACGCGATCAACAGATTGGGCTGTTCATCGGCCGCGCGTCACGGTTCGGAGAGCCGATACAGGGGCAAGTGGCGAAAATAGACCTCCAGGGCGAGCAACCGCAGTGAGCTTGCGTAGAGGCGTCCCCCCTGGTAGTCCCATTGGTCGGCCGGGTCCCAGGTTCCCGCCAGATGCCCGGTCTTGACCTGCGTCTTCACGAGCATGTCGCGCAGGGCCAGATTCCACTGTCGCCAGGCGTCGCCCTGGACATGATACATGACTTGCGTGCCGTAGTACCAATAGTAGCTCGTTTCTTGTCCTTTGCGCGGCAGGTGGGCGAGGAGGTACTTCACCCCGGACTGCAAGCGCGGATCGCCGGGCTGGGCGCCCAGGTATTCGAGGCAGAGCAGCCCCTCGGCGGTCATGGCGGGAGTGATCGCCGAGCCGGCCATGTAGCGGAACGTGCCGATGCCGTCGCCGTTTCCCTCGGCGCTTCGCAGCCACTTGTGGACCAGGTCCAACGAGTCTTGCGAGACGCTCAGGGCCGCCATCTGGCCGCTTTTCATGGCCATCACCTGCCAGCCCACGACCGAGGTGTCGGCGGCCTGTTGCGGATTGTAGCGCCAGCCGCCGGAGGGTTTGTGCTGCGCGGCCACGATGAAGTCGATCGCCCGCTGCGCCGGATCGCGGAGCTCGGGGTCCTTGGTCATGCCGTAGGCCTCGCAGAGCACGATGGCGGCGATGGCGTGGGCGTACATGCGGCCCTCGCGGCTCATCTTTCCGCTCAATTCTCCGTCGCGCTTCTGCTGGGCGCGCATCCAGTGCAGTCCACGGCCCACGGCAAGCTGGTACTGGCCCGACACGTGCGTGTGGCCGTCGCCCAACAAGGGCAGCAGGGCAAAGCCGGTGGCGGCCACGTCGCACTCGAACCCGCCGGCGCCGCCATAGTTGCGGCCCGGGACCTGCTGGTAGAACCGATGCAAGCTCCAATAGCCGTCGGGGTGTTGGTGCTCGACGAGCCAACTCAGGCCGCGGTGTACAGCCGCCAGGCTTTCGCTGGTGCCGCCGGCGGCGGTGGCCAGGTACTGCTTGTCTTCGCTTTGCCGCATGCGGAACATCGC
>JBEKZQ010000443.1:0-7488 GCA_049509675.1 Thermoguttaceae bacterium
TGCCCGGCTTGCCCAGCAGTGCTGGAAACACGGTTGGACAAGCCAACCGTGGCACCCGTAAACTCAAGTTGGACAGACCAGTAGTGTGAACGGTTCCCAATTGCGGCGGTTGGGATCATTTCAGACCGCGCAATGTATAAAACGGTCGTACCGGAAATAGGCTTCTTAAGGGTTTATCGGCATTGCGACGGCGCGAAAAACGTCGGTTCGCGGTCGGCGGCGGGCAGGCGCTTGCCCGGCATAACGGATGAACGGATTATGCCGGAGATACCACCTGCCACCCGCGGCAGAACTGCAAAGTTGCGATGCCAGACACTAGCCCGAAGCGCCAGCGAGGGAGAATTGCCGCAAATCCCTCGCTGGCGCTTCGCGCCTGGTGTGCGGAACGGACCTGCGGGCGGAAGACTTCGCGGACTTTGCAGTTATCCTGCCTGCCACCCGCCATTTGCTTGACGTCCGTTCATAACCGCAACTATACTAAACAGTAATGATCGCGGCAGTGCCGGGCTGACCCCGTCGGTACGTAATCGGTTTGAGTTCAAACCGGCGGCGGCGCGCCATGAGAGGGAGACTATTTCCATGAACCAATCCGTGCGGAGGTGGCTGTGGGTGGCGGCCGTTTTGACCGTCGCCGTGGCGTGCGAAGCCGCATTTGCGCAGGACGCGACCGAACCGAAGCCGAAACCTGCCGCGAAACCGGCTCCCAAGTCGGCGGCCGCAAAGCCGGCGGCCGCAAAACCGGCGGCGCGGCGGCCTGCCGCCAAAGCGGGCGACCGGGCGGGAGCAGCCACAGTACCCCCCCCGGAGGACGAACCGTTCGATCCCAAGTCCCCCTATCGCCATCTCGTGCCCGGCGTGCTCCAATCGGTTGTGCCCGAGCGAACCCTGGCAGACACCTACAGCCGGCATGACGTGGTCGAGCTGCTGGCCGTCGATCCAAGCTTCGATTTTGCCAAGGACGTGCCCTTCCGGCACGACGTGTGGACCCTGGATTTCAAGTTCAAGCCGGTGCGCTTGATTGACGTCGACGTTCCGCAGCCCAACGGCCAGATGCGGCGAAAACTGATCTGGTACATGGTCTACAGCGTGACGAACTCGGGAAAGGTGATGCATCCGGTCGAGGGCGAGGACAAGACATTCAAGGTCATCGAGGTCGATCGTCCCATCCGCTTCATCCCCATCTTCACCTTGGAAGCCCACAATCGCCTCCAGGACGAGACGGCCGGATTCACCAAGGCCTACACGGATCGTTTCATTCCCGTGGCCTACGAGCCGATTCAGCGGCGGGAAGATCCGCACCGGCATTTCGTGACCACGGTGCAGGCCGTCACCATTCCCGTGGGCCAAACCGTTTGGGGCATCGCCACTTGGGAGGACGTCGACCTGCACACCGTATGGTTCTCGGTCCACGTGGAGGGGTTGACCAACGCCTACCGCTGGAATGACGAGCCGGGCGAATACACGGCGGGCAGTCCCCTCGGTACAGGGCGGCGGATCATGCGCAAGACGTTGACGCTGAATTTCTGGCGGGCCGGCGACGAGTACTATCCCAAAGAGAGCGAAATTCGCTACGGCATCCCGGGACGGGTTGACTACGAGTGGGTTTATCGCTAAATTTGTGTGTTTCCCCCTCGCAGATAGGCTTTTGACATGGCACACAAAAAGGGACAAGGTTCCAGCCGCAACGGACGCGATTCCAACGCCCAGCGCCGCGGCGTGAAGCGTTTTGGCGGCGAGGAGGTTCGCGCCGGCAACATCCTCATTCGCCAGGTGGGCACCCTGTTTCACCCCGGCCGCGGCGTCGGTCAAGGAAGCGATTATACGCTCTTTGCCCTGATCGACGGCTTCGTAAAATTCGACCGTGGCGGCCGTCGCATCCACGTGGTCGAGTCGCGGTCGTAAGGCGCGGTTCCCTCTCCCTCCGGGAGAGGGTTAGGGTGAGGGGTTGTGTGACCTCCAATTGATCACGGGCTGTTCTCGCCAATCCTCCCCTCACCACCGGCCCTCTCCCGCAAGGGGAGAGGGAGGCGATGGCCGTTTCACCGCCTTTCGCCCAACCAGGGACGTTCCCCCTCAGCGCCCGGCTGCCGCGCGATTCAACCGCCGCATGATCAGGTAAAAAGGCGGCAGATAGATCACGTCGGCAAAGAAGACCACGACGGCGAACCACCACGGCAGTCGGCCCTTCGCGACGTACCATAGGGCCAGCGCCGAACTCAATGCCTTGCTCCAGAAGCCTAGCGCCAACAGGTCGCGGTTCTCCAGCGGCTTCGAGGCCACCCGGTGATACCCCACGCCGAACAGGCCGACCAGGATGCCCATGACCTGCACGGGCAAGATCGGATCGGGCTGCGGCAGGCCCAGGTACTTATAGCCCTCGTGATAAAGGCTCAACATGCCCGTGCCGGCAAGCAGGTTGAAGGTCCCGGCGAAACGCAGCAGGTAGTACATCCACGGCAAGAGAGGCTTCATGGCGGGTTCCCTTGTGGCAACTCCAGGGCGACGGCGGCAACGCGCTTCGCAGTGAGCGGCTTTTCGGCTAATAGGCATTGCCATTTGGCCGAACTCACGACCGAAAACATGGACCTGACCCCTTGGCGCCAGACTTTACGGTTTACCCGGCACCACTGCCCCAGCGGCGCAAGTCCTGGTACAATTGCCGAAGGTCTGTCAATAATACTAAGGCATGGGAGACGCCAAGTTGACCGCAACGATCCTCGATGGGAAGGCTATGGCCGAACAGATGCGGGCGGAAACGGCCGCCCGGGCGGCGCTGTTCATCGAGCAGACGGGCATTACCCCCTGCCTGGCCGCGGTACTGGTGGGCGACGACCCCGGCAGCCAGGTCTACGTTCGCAACAAGCAAAAGGCCTGCGAAAAGGCCCATTTCTTGAGCCAGCTCCATCGACCCCCGGCCGACGTCTCGACCGAGGCCCTGCTGGAACTGGTCGCTCGCTTGAACGCCGACCGGGCCGTCCACGGCATCCTGGTGCAGTTGCCGCTTCCCAAGCAGGTAGACGAACTGCGCGTCCTGGACGCGGTCAGCCCGTGGAAGGATGTCGATGCCTTCCACCCGGAGAACGTGGGACGCATCGTGCAGAACCGCCCGCGTTTCTTGCCTTGTACGCCGCAGGGCGTCCAGCAGTTGTTGCTGCGCAGCGAGATCAAACTGTCCGGGGCGCACGTCGTGGTGCTGGGCCGCAGCGACATCGTCGGCAAACCGATGGCGGTGATGCTGATGCAGCGCGGCGCGGGCGGCGACGCCACGGTCACCGTCTGCCACAGCCGCACCCGCAATCTCGCCGCGGTGACGCGGAGTGCGGATATCCTCATCGTGGCCATCGGCCGGCCGAAATTCGTGACCGCCGACATGGTCAAACCGGGGGCCGTGGTGATCGACGTGGGCATCAATCGCACGGAAACCGGGCTGGTCGGCGACGTGGATTTCGAGGCCGTCAAGATGGTGGCCGGCCGCATCACGCCCGTGCCCGGCGGCGTCGGCCCCTTGACCATCGCCATGCTCTTGCACAATACCTTGTTGGCCGCAAAGTTGCAGGCGGAAAAGGAACTGCCATGACTCTGATCTTCTTATCGCTGACAGTAATCGCCGGACAGGCCGCCGGTGGCGACTCGCAGAACGACGCCCGGGCCAAACGATTCATCGCCAATCATGAAGCGACGGTGCGGCCCCTGGAAATTGCGGTGGGCCGGGCCTGGTGGGCCGCCGCCACCTCGGGCGCGGACGACGCCTACCGCAAGAAAGAGGAAGTGGAAACCCGGCTCGAACTACGCTTGTCCGATCCCGGGCCGTTCGCCGAGTTGAAGGCCATCCGCGCGCGTCCGCTGGCCGACCCGTTGGTGCGGCGGCAAATCGCCGTGCTCTATCTGCAATACCTGGCGCGGCAGATCGATCCGGAATTGCTCAAGCAAATGCTGGCCATTTCCAACGCCGTGGAGAAAACGTTCAGCACCGACCGTCCCCGCGTCGATGGTCAGGAGCTCACCGACAACGGCGTTCGCCAGGTACTACGCGAGTCCAGGGATTCGCGGCGGCGACAGGCGGTGTGGGAGGCCGGCAAGCGCGTCGGCCGGGCCGTGGAAGCCGATCTCAAGCGCCTGGTGAAACTCCGCAACCAGGCCGCGCGCAAACTGGGCTTCAAAGATTTTCACGTCATGCAGCTTGCCCTCAACGAACAGAGCCAGGAGCAGGTGCTTGCGCTGTTCGACGAGTTGGACCAATTGACCCGCGCGCCGTTCCACGCGGCCAAGGCCGAAATGGATGCCGACCTGGCGAAAGAGAACGGCGTGGCCGTGGACGACTTGCGGCCCTGGCACTATCACGATCCGTTCTTTCAGGAAGTGCCCCAGGTCTCGGGCGACAGGGCCGACGCCTTGTACGCTTCCCTGGACATCCTCAAGCTGTGCCGCGCGTTCTACGCCGGGATCGGCTTGCCGATCGACGACGTGCTCCAGCGCAGCGATCTGTACGAGAAGAAGGGAAAGAATCCGCACGCCTTCTGCAACGACATCGATCGCCAGGGCGACGTGCGCGTGCTGGCCAACATCGTGCCCGACAAGCAGTGGTTGGCCACGATGCTGCACGAGTTGGGGCATTCGGTCTATTCCAGCAAGAACATCCCGGCGACGTTGCCGTACGTGCTGCGATGCGAGGCCCACATCCTCACCACCGAGGGCGTGGCCATGATGTTCGAAGGGTTTGCCGACAGTGCGCAATGGCTGACGGCCATGGGGGTGCAGGTGCCGGACCCCGCGCATTTCGGCCCCGCCGCCGCCCGCTTGCGGCGCAGTCAGCGGCTGATCTTTTCCCGCTGGTGCCAGGTGATGTTTCGCTTCGAGAAAGAGCTGTACGCCAATCCGGATCAGGACTTGAACCGCCTGTGGTGGGACCTCGTGGAAAAGTACCAGGAAATCCGCCGGGCGGAGGGCCGCAACGAGCCGGACTACGCCAGCAAAATCCACGTCGTCGTGGCTCCCTGTTACTACCACAACTACATGCTGGGCGCGCTGTTCGCCTCGCAGTTGCACCACGCCATTGCCCGCGACGTGCTCGGCGGCGCCGATCCGGCCACCGCCGTGTACGTGGGCAACAAGGCGGTGGGCCGCTTCATGCGCGAGCGGGTGTTCGAGCCGGGACGGACCCTCGATTGGCAGCAGCTCACGCGCCACGCCACCGGCGCAGATCTCGACGCGAAGGCCTTTGCCCAGGATTTTCGGCCGGGCGATTTGCGATAACCGGGTCGGTAGCCAAGAATGGGATTTGCGTAATTCCCGCGAAAGGAAAAGGAAAAAGGAAGGAGACCGCAGTAATTGGACTTCTCCCTTTTTCCATTCCCGCAATAATTGCACGGATACCGTTCTCCATTCCATCCGCCACGCTGGCATTGCCAAGTAGGCAATCATCGTGTTTGAGCGACTTTGCCAGCCTATCCACGAGAAGCTAGTTTTTGGAAAGTGTCCCTGGTGCGGGCATGTCATTGTCCATGGCCTTGACGTACTGTTAACGCAGGACCTTACGATAACGGACATGGAGGAGCATGTCCTTGATACGAAGGAGACAATCGCCTACTTTCGTGCCGCTTTGAAACACGCGAACGTCAGCGTGCGTGCGCTGGCAGCGAAGCAACTGGGGGAGCTCGGGCCGAGTGCGAAAGAGGCGTTGCCTGAACTCACCATGTTACTGCAAGACGAAGAGCAACTGGTCCGCGATGCTGCCGAGGAGGCCATCAAGAGAATCGGGTGAGAAAAGGGGATAAGTGGAAAAAGGGGATAAGTCCAATTATCGACACGAAACGAAGGAACCGGCAATAATTGGACTTATCCCCTTTTTCCTTCAGAACCTTTGTCGGTAAAGTCCCGAATAATCAGTCAATTCCGTGGGAGGCACCTGACGATGCTGCGAGAAATAGGGAGCAACCTGCTTGACCGGCTTGACAGGAGGAAGGCTTGGCAGTTCTTGGCGATCCTGTACGTGGTCAGGTGGATTGTTCTAGTGCCTCTTGGCTGGCTGGTCGATCTGATGTTTGCGCCGGCGCAGATATCCGACGCTTCAATCAGCATCGGAGAGATGAATCCGTTGGCCTTTTTTCTGGTCGCCGTCGTTATCGACCCGCCTCTTGAAACTGTCGTGGAATGCGCCTTGCCGTATTCGGTCATTTCTTGGATACGAAATTACCGCCAGAAGAGGCCGAAGCGTTGCTGGGGCTATGTGGCGATCTCCGCTTGCGTGATGGCTGTTCTGCATCCCGTTATCGCCGCCCTGCCTTTCTCCTTGATAACCGGTGCCTTCTTGGCTTATTGTTATGCTCATTTCGCACCAATAAGCACCTGGAGAGCCATCTTTGCGACGGCGGCCTTTCACGCAGCCATCAATCTGGTCGGATGGGTCACTCTCGTAATATCGTGAACCCGTTTCGGCAGTGGCAATCGGCATTTGCTACAAGGAACACTCCGCGTGCTCTCACGGCGGGGCTGGCGCAACCGCCGCTTCCATGCATGAAACGACGCCGGGGAATAGCCCTTCGTCGGAACAGAACCCGACAATACTCTGCGCATTATGTGGTGGACCACATAAGGCGCATTCTGTGGCGCAGTCGGTTATGTGGCGCCAAACACGATTCGCTGGCGATTTCTAGGGTCGCTGCGGTGCTGAACGCCACATAATGGGTTGCGAAGGGGGGAGGGAAATGGAGATGAGACTTGGTTTTGCGCTACTTACGTTCCACTTTGGTCAAGCATCCCAGTGTCGGATAAGGGTCGATTTTTGACGCATCCGAGATAAGGGATGGCTTGATGGGACGCCAAGAAGCCGAACGGTTGGCGGCTCAGCGGCGAGCGGCCACCCGCGGGGCGGACGTGAGTCCGTTGCATCGGCGAATTCCCTCTACGGCGCGCGCGGTGGGCCGATCAGCGGCGTGCGAACCGGCTTTGCCAGGCCGAAGAAGACTACGGTGCCGTTGGCGCCGAAGCGGGTGGATAGCGCCGGCGCCGGCACTTCCTTCATGCCTTCGTCCGGCCTATCCCAGTTGTTCGCCACCCACACGTTACCGGCGGGATCGATGGCGACGTCCGTGATGATTTTCTGTCCGCCGATGTAGCCGCCGGGCGGTGAAATCGGGTCGCCGGTCTTTTTGCCGGGCGGGCAGTTCTCGGGACGCGCGCCGCAGAGGTGGGTGACCGAGCGGCCCAACGAATTGGCCACCCACACGTTGTCGTTGCCGTCGATGGCGATGCCCCAAGGCGCAATGATGCTCTTCCCGCCATCAAACGGCGGCAGGACCGTGCCATCGGGCCGCACCATGGAAACGCTGCCGCCGGGATACTTCATCATAAGACCATACAGGGCGATCCACATCTTGGTTTGGGCGTTGGCCTTTGACGCCGCGCTTTCAAAGAACCCTTCAAACTTCGATTTGAGCTTTTCCTCGATCAACGCCATTTTCTCTTCGGTGTCGGGATGGCCGATGGTGT
>JBEKZQ010000444.1:0-5156 GCA_049509675.1 Thermoguttaceae bacterium
CTTCGAGCATCACCGCCCGGTCGCCGACGGGCAGTGTCAGCCAGTGGGCCGCCAAAACGATCGTTGCGACGTAACCGCCGGCGGCAAGCACCAATGCGGCGACCGACAGCCGGGCAGGCAGCATGTCGACCACCAGCCGCGAGGTGATGGCCCCCAAGACGAGCAGGCCGGGGACGGCCCACCAGATCGAGCCATCGCCCACCAGGCGCGTGCCGGTCACTGCCGACATGAAGTCGGCAACGTTGTCGTGCAGATTCAGCGTCGCGCCGCCGGCCATCGCGAACCAGCACAGCGCGGCCCAAAGCCAGATGCGATAGCGACCGTGGTAATCGTCGGTACGGTGCCGACGGATCGCAAACACCAACAACGCATAGATGCTGGCCGCCAGCAGCAAGAGCGAGGAGAACCAGGCGCCCACGGTACCCGACCGCCCGAGCCAAACGGCGGAAGCCCGACCCGCGGCATGGGGGGGAAGCAGGTCCGGCATCCAGGCGTGCAATGCCTCCAGAGCGACGGCTATTGTAATCCCCACCATAAATAGCAGTGCGAACCCGAGCAGGCTCCCGGGGACCAGGTCGTCCAACCTCGGCAGATCGTGCAGAAAGGCCGCATCGCCGTAGTGTTCTGATTTATGGGCGGCCGGGATTTGCGTACGAGTTGCCGAGGCCGCGGAAATTGCCGAGCCCGGGGAAGTCGAGGGGTCGGCCAGTAGTCGCCGCCGTCGGCCGTCGCGATCCCGGCCAGATTGGGAAAAGTGCATCGACATTGCCGTCCTTGACGAAAAGGTCACTATCACATTCGGCAAACGGGAAGGGAAGGATGAAGGATAAAAGCTGGTATGATAAGGGTGGAGTTTTCGGTGTTCAGTTTTCAGTGTTCAGTTTTGGAACACAAAGCGTGTTCACAATACGATGTCTATTACCATTGAGCTGTCAGTTATTTTCGGGCTGATTCTGGCGAACGGTTTCTTTGCCGCGGCGGAAATCGCCATCTTGACATCACGCCGCAATCGGCTGGAACAACGGGCCAATGCGGGCAGCCGGCGGGCAGCCATCGCCCTGGATCTGGCGATGAACCCGAGTCGCTTCCTGCCTACCGTGCAGGTGGGGATTACCTTGGTGGGCACACTCACCTCGGTCTTTGGGGGGGCTACGCTGGTCAGCTACTTGGCCCAGCGCTTGAGCGAAGCGGCCAACCCGCTGGTGGCCCAACGCTGCCAGACAATTGCCCTGGCCATCGTCGTCCTGGGCATTACGTTCTTGTCGCTGGTCTTTGGCGAGTTGGTGCCGAAGCAATTGGCACTGGCCAGGGCGGAGCGGCTGGCGGAGTTCGTCGCCCCGCCGATGCATTGGCTGGCCCTGGTGGCCCGGCCGGTCGTCTGGCTCATGGGCGCGGCCAGCCAGGGCATCCTTGCGGTATTGCCCTCGCGACAGGCCTCCGAGAGCACGGTGTCGGTGGAAGACATCGAGAGTCTGATCCGTGCCGGCACGCGCGCGGGGATCCTGGCCCCGGCCGAGCAGATGGTGGTGCGCCGGGCCCTGCACCTGGGCGACCGGGTGGTCCGCGAGATCATGCGGCCGCGGATCGAGATCGACGCCCTGGATATCGACACCCCGCCCGAGGAAGTCATCGGCGCCGTAGCCATGGCCGGCTTCTCCCGCCTGCCGATCCACGAAGGCGACTTGGACCACATCATCGGCTTCCTCTATACCAAAGACCTGTTGCTGCGTCAGCACATGGGCTGGCCGATCGAACTGCGGAAATTGATCCGTCCGGCGCTGCTGGTGCCCGAGACGCTGGCCATCGACCGGCTCGTGGAACTCTTTCGCCAGAAGCGCACGCAGATGGCCATCGTGCTGGACGAGTTCGGCGGGACCGAGGGACTGGTTACGCTGGAGGACGTGCTGGAGGAATTGGTCGGCGAGGTCCACGACGAATACCGCCGCGAGCGGAAGCCGGAGATTGTCGAACGCGGCCCGGGCACGTGGCTGGTCGCCGCCGGCGTGAGCGTCAACGACCTCCTGGAGCGGATCCCCTTGGAGCCGCTGCGGACGGAGGCTCTGCCCGACGTGAGCACGGTGGGTGGCCTGGTGCTGTCGCTCTTGGGCCGAATCCCCAAGGTTGCGGATCGCGTCGAGTGGAACGGCCTATCGCTGGAAGTAGTCGAGATGCAGGGCCGCCGCGTGGAACAGGTGTTGATCAAGAGAATGAAGAAAGAAGCGTGAATGCGCCCGCCAGCGGAAGAAAGCGCCAAGGGAGAGATTGTGTTTAGCAGCCACCCAACGCTCCTCGCTATCCTATTTCCTCACTCTGGGGTTCGTAGTCGTCGGGCAGATGTTGCGCAAGATCCATGCGCTCGTGGAGTACCCGCCCGATTTCAACTCGACCATCTTCGCCGATCCGATACAGCAGGAAGTGGCGCGGGCGGCGAACTCGGTCGCGGGCTGGCTCCACGCGGTCTCGGCTATGCCAAAGACGGTAGGTTCTTGCAGCCGGGGCGATCTCCAGACGGGTCTGACTTCCGGTCCGTTGGGGATCGTCGGCTACGTCGACGATTGCGCGAACCAACAGTGTTTCGTATCGCAGCCGCCCCTGGAGGCCGAATCGCTCATCGGTCCAAGCGAGAATCGACTGGATGTCACGCTCGGCGGCCGGCGAGATTACATAGTGGGGCATGGGATCAACCGCCGGCCGTGCGATGCTCGATCTCATCAGCGGCACGGCGGCCAATCTGGCCAATGAATTCCGCAAGCCGCGGCTCGCCGTCGATCGCAGTGCCCCGCCCCCGGTCCAACTCGTCGAACGCTTCGGATGCTAACGAGCGAAGCAACTTCAGCTTCTCTTCGTCCTCGTGGGCCTGCTGTTCGAGCAGGCGGAGTCCAGCGCGCATGACCTCGCTGGCGCTGGAGAACCGGCCCGAGGTGACCAGTTCATCCACAAACTGGTCGTAGTAGTCCGTAAGATTAACGTTGCGCGTCGGCATATATTGGAATACCTCCAGATCCATCCTTCCCAGAGTTTATCACGACTGGCAGAATTTGCCAATACCCATGCGTCGGGTATTGATAACTCCACAATGTGGGCCTTTGCTTTCGCGCACCTGAGAGGCTTGGGCATTTTTTCGGGTTTTCGTCCTTTCGGGGTTTCGTGATTGCCTTTATCTTTCCTTTTCCACCATGTTGCGGAGCACACCGAGCCGCTCGATCTCGACTTCCACCACGTCGCCAGGTTTGAGAAACACCGGCGGGGTGCGGGCAAAACCCACGCCGCCCGGGGTGCCGGTGAACACAAGATCGCCCGGGCTGAGCGTGCAAACCCGCGAGGCGTAGCTGATCACTTCCTCTATGCCGAAGATCCACTGCGCAGTGCTGGACTGTTGCATCGTTTGACCGTTCAGGCGGAGCTTGATTTGCAACCGGCCCGGCTCGGCGATCTCGTCGGCCGTGGTCAGCCAGGGGCCGAAGGGAGCAAAGCCGTCGAACGACTTGCCCAAGAGCCACTGGCCGCCCGGCTTGCGGAGTTGCCAATCGCGGGCCGACACGTCGTTGCCGCAGCAGTAGGCGGCGATGTGACTGCGGACCTCTCGGGGCGGGATGCGCCGGCCGCCCACGCCGATCACCGCCACCAGCTCGGCCTCATAATCCACTTCCCGGCTGTCGGCCGGCAGCACGATCGGCCAACCGTGGGCCGATGCGGCGGTGGGAAACTTGTTGAACAGGACCGGCTCGGCGGGCCGCCGGGCCGCAGTCTCCGCGGCATGGTCGGCGTAGTTCAGGCCGACGCAGATGATCTTCTCCGGGCTGGGTACGGGCGGGCAGAGCTTCACGCTTTCCAGGGCCATGCCTGGGCCGTTGGCCAGTGCCGCCGCGGCGCGGCGAATCGCCGTCGGTCCCACCGCCAGAAGGGCCTTGACGCAATGCGGCAAGGTCGGATCGGCCTGCTGGAGATCGACCAACTGGGCATCGCGAAGTCCGGCCACGCGCGGCCCGGCAGTGCTTTGATAGACAACTAACTTCATCACCAATCTCCCTATTAAGGGGCATGATAGGATAAGTTGATCAATCATCGTAGTGGTCTGTCCAACTTGAGTTTACGGGTGCCACACTGCTGGGCAAGTCAGCAGTGGCACCCAACCGGTAATGTCGAAATGGACAGACCAGTAGCACGGATTGCCAATCCGTCCTGCTGCATATCGAACCGCATTGTACACGGTCCCGCATCCGCAGGCAGGCCCTCGACTCTGGACTCTCGACTCCCCTACATGGTCCCTGTACCCGCAGGCAGGCCACTCGCATGGGCATCGGCCCTCACCCTAACCATCTCCCGGAGGGAGAGGGGATCTTTCTTTGACGCAAGTCCCGTTGCGACCTAGGCTTTCTTAGCGAATCATTGCGCCCACGGCGCGATGGGCCCGCGAGCGTCCATCGTCCACAACCACGGTCTACCGTCTGCCATGCCCGATCCGTCGCCTCCCGAACTTCAAAGCGATATGTCGCCGACCGAGGTTGCCGTTGTACCTGACCGGTGGCTGACGGAACTGGGCACCCTGCTGGAGGAGTTAGACAGTTCGCCGGCGGCCAGTCGCCCCCCGCCCGCAGAAGCCCCTGTCGGCGAGACGTTGGTCGAGCACCGGCTGGGCGTCATCAGTTGCCTGTTCGCGGCGTTGCAATGGAAGCACGGTGCGGCGGCCGGACACGCCCTGCGCGTGGCGCTGACTTGCTCGGCCTGGGCGTACAAGATGGGGTTGGACGACCGCCAGCGCGACCTGCTGGAAATCGCCGGGCTGCTGCACGACATCGGCATCATCGGCGTTCCCGACCAGATCCTCTTGAAGCCCGGCGCCCTGAGCGACCACGAAGCGGAGATCATGGCCAGCTCGCGGCAGATGAGCCTCGACCTGTTGCGCCGTTGCCGCACGTCGCCGGAGATACTGAAGATCATCGACACCATTGCCGCGCGCTTCGACGGCCGGCAGTCGGACGGCGGGCTGTGCGGCCCGGAGATTCCGCTGCCCGCCCGCATGATCGCCATCGCCGAAGCCTTTGATTCCATGACCACGGATCACGTCTACCGGCCGGCGATGTCGCACGAGCGGGCGCTGGCCGAGTTGTTCCGCTGCGCGGGCACGCAGTTCGATCCTGATCTGGTGCGGTTGT
>JBEKZQ010000445.1:0-5127 GCA_049509675.1 Thermoguttaceae bacterium
AGACGAGCTTTGCGCGGGGGGGCCCGCGCCACTTCAGGTCCTTGATTTTTCGCGTCGTCGCATTCCACACATGCGGATTTCCCCATTCAAGACGATACCAATCATGCCAGCCACGGGAGAAATCATCGATCAGGCGGGAGGGTTTATCAGTGGCTTTCACCCCGGCATTCTTCAGTTCTTCCGGGAAATAGATGGCTTCTTTGGAGCTGATGAGGAATGTTTCAGGAGGCTTTGATCCTCGATATCCGACTCTTTCTGTTTTCAATGTATAACTGACATTCCCATACACGTACAAAGGCCGTTCCGTGCTTAGGACGGGACAATCCGCAACCCATCCATCCCCCGCCTTTTTCGCTTCCGCATCGCGCCAGAAACGGGTTAAACAATGCGGATCAACGGAATAGTAGATGTCCACCGCGACGACCTCGGCAGGACGATCCGTTTTCAAGCTGGCTTGGGGAACCCCGCTGGGCGTTTTGAGATTCACGATCAATTCCGGCGTCTTCGGGAAGGAAAAGGATCCTTTGAGATACTGATCGAACCACAGGATTCCGCAAATGTCGGTCTCAGCAAGCCCCCGGTGGTTGAGATGCGGAGCGATTACGTAGCCGACAACCCGGCTCCCAATTCTTTTCCAGTTCTCCGTCATGTTGTCCATCGGCCCGGCAAAGTCGTTCGACGGCGCCACGAACAGTATTGGACAGGTAATACGGGGGATATAGGGAAGATCATCAATCGTATCCGCCGCGATACCCTTGTAATCCATTCTTAGCCCCGACCCCGGCATTCCACTCAACTTTCCTGTGACCCCTCCCGCGCCGCCGCACGACGGCACTGCCGCCTTTATCCGTTTGTCGACACCGGCAACGTCGACGGTTATTTTACCTCCCATCGAATGTCCGGTCACTCCAAGATGTTCGGGATCGACCTCGGGTTGTTGTTCCAGGAAGGTCAATCCGCGGCGTGCTGCAAGGACCAGCAGGAACCAGTTATTGTTGCGCGGCGACTCAACGGCGTCAAGCGTTTTGGAATCAGGCATCAGTGTTCCATAATGCTCGTTGTGTTTCTGCGTGGCGTCGAGAGCGCCCCAGTCCGTGTTCGGGTCCCCTTGCTCCATCTTCTCCATGTCGTTTCCGCCCCAGTTGATGGATAGTCCGGCGTAGCCATTGTCTGCCGCGTATTTTACAGACTCAACCGCTGCCCGCTGCCCGCCGCCATGCACCTGAAGAATTGCCGGCAGCTTCCTATCGCTTCTCGGAAAGGCATAGAACGCGGCCAGGCGTGACTTTCTATCCTTGAACGTGCCAATCGTGAAAACCACATAGCGATAGGTGATGTCGCCTTCCTTCCACTCCTTCACCACCTGAGCCTCCAGTGGTTCCTTGCCGGGATCATAATTCCCCCAAAGCTCATCCAGATTGGTCGGCGCCTTGCCGTCGTTCAGCGGAGGCAGGGAGTCCTTTGCCCAGCCATTCGCCAATCCTCCCAAAACAATGCCTATTGCCACACCGACAACAGGCAAAGCAATTCTATGTCCGAGCACGAATCCTCTATGTCGAGTAGGCATGACATGGTCTTCTTCGGCAGGTAAGAGTTGACAGTCTCGGTGACTATGGCATTTTGATCGGGCGCGTCGACCTACGACAGTTGCAGGCCCAGCTCGAGCCGGCGGGCGTTTTCCAGGGTCTTCGCCGCGGCGCATAAATCCTGAATCGCCACGCCGACGGACTTGAACAAGGTAATCTGGTCGGCATGGCCCCGGCCCGGCGACCGACCCAGCACAACGTCGCCCAACTCGGTGGCGAAGTGCGCCTGCTCGATCAGCCCTTGCCGCAAGGGACGGAGCAAGTCGCCCGCTTCTTCGAGTGCCGACCCCAGATGATCCACCACGACGCGCGCTCGGCAAACCGTCGCAGGGGGAATCTCACTCACGTGCGGCCGGTAGGAACCGATGGCGTTGATGTGGGCGCCATGTTTGAGATCGGAGTCTTCAAAGAGGGGGTCCGACGCCGTGGTGGCCGTGCAAACCACGTCGGCGTCTTTCAGAGCTTCAACCGGGCTAGCGGCGCGTGTGACAGGCCGGCCGAGGCGTTCGGTCATTTCGGCGGCAAACCGATCCGCGGCAGACGGGACTGGGTCATAAACACATGCCCGGCGGATCGTGCGCACACAACACACGGCTTCCAGTTGAGTGCGCGCCTGCACGCCGGCGCCAAACACTGTTACCGCTGCGGCATCGAGTCGGGCCAGGAGATCCGTGGCCAAACCGGATGTGGCGCCGGTGCGGATGGCGGTGAGGCTCGCGCCGTCCATCACCGCCAGGTGCGCCCCGCTCGTGCCGTCGGTCAGGATGACCAGCGACTGAATCGTTGGCAGCCCGCGCCGCGGGTTGTCAGGAAACACCGTGACAGTCTTCAATGAGAACATCCTCAACACCGTGGAATGGCAGGGCATGACCAGACTGGCGCCAAGCCCATCCGGGGTTTGCAGGCATTCACGAGTGGGCAGCGTCACCTGCCCGCTGGACAACTGCGCAAACGCATCGCGCATCGCTGCAATGGCGTCGGTCATCGGCAGCGCGCGGCGGACGTGTGCAGCGGCAAGATAGAGTAATGGCGTGGTATTCATCGTCACTGGCAACCGGCGCGGCCGAAGCCGCGGCAACCGGGTTTCATCGCCCGGGCCGACGGCGTGATGGCAAGGCCTCCCTTGGATGTGCAACGTAATTCCGAGGGCATCGCCAGCCCTACGGCGTAAACGGCGTTAATCGTCTCGTCGAGCGGGATGAAGTTCGTGTAACCGCCGAGCACGAGATCCGCATTGACGAAGGCACTGGCGGCGGCGGCCCCATTGCGGGTGTGACAGGGAATCTCGACCATGCCGTGCAGCAGGTCGCAGACGCTGCCCATCGTGTTCTGAAAACTGATCGCGGCCGCATCGCAGGCTTGGCGGGCCGTGCCACCGACGGCGTCCACGACTGCGGCGGCGGCCATCGCACCGGACGCCCCGATCTCCACCTGACAACCCGCCACCTCGGCGGCAAAGGTTGCACGGATCGCGACAATCATGCCAATGGAGCCGGCAGCCAAAAGGGCCAGGCCGATTTGTTCGCGTGTCAATGAACGCTCCTCCGCCAACGTCAGCAGGGTTCCCGGAATGACTCCGGCAGAGCCACCGGTCGGTGCAGCGCACACCACACCCATCGCGCCATTGACGTGCATCACGGCCAGTGCCCGTGCCGCCGCCCGCGTGTGCAGGCTCCGCACGGAAAGCCGTCCCGCGGCCTCCGCCTGAAAAATGGCCCCTGCGCAGGCGGGCAGCAGTTGCAGACCGGTGAAGTTCGGGTCCAGCCCGCGCTCGACCGATCGCAGCATGATGTCATAGCGCCGCAGCATTTCCGCCATGACCTCCGCCTCGCTAATGCCGAGCAATTTCGCCTCGTAAGTCAGCGCCAGCCTGCCCAAAGAAAGGCCGATCTGTTCGGCGATCTGCACCATCTCGGCCGCGCTGGAGAACAACGGCTGGCCCTCTTGCACGAAGTAAATGGGCGCGGATTCCCACACCCGTGCGGCGGAGTCCACCGCGCGCAGTTCGTCACGGAAGGTCACTTCCAGCGAGGCTTTGCGACGGGCCGTCAATCGCACAAGGCCATTCGCGCGAGAATCGATGGGGTCCTGCAAGACCTGGCCGTCGCCCATCAGCAGCGCGAGAGCGGCACCGGCTTTGTCGGCGGAAACTTCCACCAGCGTCTCGTAAGCCGAACCGTTGAACAGGACCGGGCGGCCATCCAGGCTGGTCATCTGCACTTCCCCGCCACCAATGGACCGGGCGACTAGACGCAATTCCGAGCCGTCGCTCGCAGTAAGATCCATTTCCACCGTATTCGGATGGTCCGGGTTGGCAAGCTTCCGAACCACAAAGCCGATTTCCATCCCGGCATGCGGTGCATCACTCAGCGCGGTGAAAAACGATTCGTCGGTCAACGGCTTGCCCATCAGGCCCATGGCAAAGCCGCGGTCGGCTCCTTGCACGGCGCAGGTGACTGCATAAGAGCCGGCCGGGTCGAAGGCCAACACCGCCCGGCGCGGCGTGCCTCCGAGGATCGAGCGAGCCATGCAGCCGATGTGAAACGCGCCCGCCGTGTGGGAACTAGACGGGCCGCGCATAATAGGACCAAGGACATGATTGAGGATACTGACGGTTTTCATGGCTTGGAAACCTTGGGTTCAAGGCAGAAGACGGGGATGGTTTGCCGCTGATCCCCACAGCTTCTCGACCAGCATACAAACCGCCACAAAAACCGCCACAAACGGGAAGTTCCGGGGATGCCCCAGAAACGCAACTGCCCTTGAGCCAAGCACTTATGACTCAAGGGCAACAATCATCAGCGGAGAGGACAGGATTCGAACCTGCGGACCAGTTACCCGGTCACGGATTTAGCAAACCCGCGCTTTAGACCACTCAGCCACCTCTCCTAAACCGGATTATTCACAAAAAATGTAGGTGGGTCGAGCAAACCGTTGTGCTTTAGAACACTCAGCCACCTCTCCTAAACCACTTGCGTATATGTTCTTGGGCTGGCTCTATGTTTTCTTTACTACCGTTTATACTACTTTACGGCAAGAGTCGCCCACGGCGGGTTGTGACCGCCGCGGACAACGCCACCTATAACCCTTTGCATCGGAGGTGACGTATGGCTAAGTCTACTCGAAAATCGCGTGCCGGTAAAGCGGCCGCCAGCCAGGTGTGCGGCCATGTATTCTGGCAAGGCAAGGAAGTTGGTGAAACAGGCTCGTTTACAAGCCTTTCTGCCGTAGGCGGTAGAAGGCCCGACGTTCATGTCGGGTTGGCAAAGATGCTCGCTCCCGCGCAAAGCGCGGTCGCGCCGGTCTACCCGTGCTAAAAGCACGGGCCGAGGACCGCCTACGGCGGGAAGCCCGATGAATCGGGCTGGATGCAAGCGTCTCAGGCGTTCCGGCGTAGTCTCCAGATTCCAAACGCCAAGGCGCCGGCAAGCAACATGGCGATTCCACCGGGCTCAGGGCTCGCTGCGCTACTCGCAACACGGAGACCGACGCTGGAGTTCTCGTACGTCGGGGGGAAGTAGTAGTCGCGGTCGGACGAGGC
>JBEKZQ010000446.1:0-8534 GCA_049509675.1 Thermoguttaceae bacterium
ATGGCCGACCCCGTGCCGCCCAGGCGTCGCATCATGAACAAGAACAGCACCAGGATCAGCCCGCTGAAGACCACCATCGGCATGTAATAACGCCACCCGCCCGGGGCCTTTTGGCCGCTCACGTCGGTGAACCCCTTCTTCAGGGCCATATCGACCAGGGCATTGTTGTCATTCTCCAGGCCCACGCGGGGGGTGTGAAACGCGACCTCCGCCTCGCTGTGCGATTCCGGTTCCATGACCTGACGGATCACCTTGCCGGTGATCTCGTGGGTATCGAACTTCAGATCGCTCAACTGGTGGTAGCGAACCTTCAGTTCCTTCCGCACGCCTTCCTGGAGATCGATCTTGGCTGCCGGGTTCTTTTCCGGCGCGCCCTGCTCGATCAGCTTCACCAGTTCTCCGTAGGGGATCTCGTACTGTGTTTCGGAGGTGAAGAACATCGCCGTCATCAGAACGGTGACTCCGACGATCATCACATACAGAACCAGGTTATTCCCCCCTGTCGGTGGTTTGCCTTCCGTAACGGGCCGTCGCGCGCGTGGTCGCCGGGACTTCTTTTTCTTCGCTGACATTCAGGCGTGTCCTGTGTTCGGAGGTTGTATTCCTATCATACTATCCTCTTTCTTCGGCGAGGAAAAGGAATGGGCATCCCCCTCCAGGAGAACTGCAAAGTCCCGGGGTCTGGTCCATTTTTCGGCTCGCAGACCGTGCGATGGCCAATACGTTCCGCCCGAAAACATGGACCTGACCCCCTCGCACCCGGACTTTCCGGTTCCCGTGTATCCCCCCTCAAAAGTCTGCCGGGGGCCCTTGATCTGCCGGCCAAGCCAGGTATACTCCAAGCGAGCGGCGAAACGGCTGTAAAAAGCGGAGTCAAAGAAATGATGACAAAGGCCGAGATACTGACGAAGGTGGCGACGGGCGAACTCTCAGCGGAAGAGGCGGCCAAGCTTCTCGATCAATTGGACACCCGTAAGCCGGGCACGCTGTACTGCAAGGTCAGCGAGAAAGGCGCGGTCAGCGTCTACGGTTTGCAACGCATGCCGGTGACGTTGTACCTGGAGCAATGGGAACGGCTGTTGGATTTCGCCGAGACGATCCGCAGCTTCCTCAAGGAGCACGACGCGCAACTGAAGCGCAAGGAACGGTAACAGTTTGAAGTTTTCAGTGTTCAGTTTTCAGTAGACGGCCAGCCGTCCGCTCACTGAACACTGAACACTGAAAACTCCTACTCGTAGCGGAGGGCCTCGATCGGATCCAGGCGCGAGGCCTTCCAGGCCGGGTAGAAACCGAAGATGATGCCCACGCCGGCCGAGACCAGGACGGCGGCAAGAATGGCGGGCAAGGAGGCCTGCGTGGGCCAGCGCTGCACGGAGCGGATCAGGATCGACGCGCCGCGACCCAGCAGGATGCCGATGCCGCCCCCTACCAGGCACAGCAGCACCGCCTCGACCAGGAACTGCCGCAGGATGTGATGACTGCGGGCGCCCACGGCCATGCGCAGGCCGATCTCCCGCGTGCGTTCGGTCACCGAGACGAGCATGATGTTCATGATGCCCACGCCGCCCACGATCAGCGAGATGGCGGCCACGATCAACAACAACACGCTCATCAGCGTCGAGGCCGACGACAACATCTTGGTGATCTCCGCCATGTTGCGGATGTTGAAGTCCTCGTCCCGCTCGGCAGGCAGGTGATGCCGTTCGCGCAACAGCCCGGTGATCTGCTCCAAAGCGTCGGGGATCTGTTCCGGGCTGGCCGCCTTGGCCAGGATCCAATCCACGCTCACCATGCGGATCGGCTGCGGCGTGTCAGTGGTCTGGAACACGGAGGGGACCGGATAGAGCGCCGTTTGTCCGGGATACAGAGTATTCAGCGTGTTGATCTGGTTGGCAGCGCTGGCGCTGGCGGCCGAGTTCGCACTGCCGACCCATGCGCCGTTGACGCGGAACTTGACCGTCGTCCAGGGGGCCACGACCAGATCGTCCTGGTCCTGTCCGACCATGTTGGCGCCCTTGGGGCTCAAAACGCCGATCACCCGGAAAGGCACGTTGCGGATGCGCATTTCCTTGCCCACGGGCGATTCGTCCTGGAACAACTCGTGTTTGAGCGTGACGCCGATGAGGCACACGGTGGCGCTGTCGCGGACGTCGCGATCGGTGAAGAAATCGCCCTCTTCCAGGTCGAGCCAGTCGCGCACCACGAAATAGGAAGGGGTGGTGCCGACGATGTTGTTAGGCATCCAGTTGCGATTGGAATAGACGATCTGCGCGTGGCACCAGACCATGGGGGCCGCGTCGCTCACGGCCGGACACTGCCGCACCATCTCTTGCACGTCCTTGGGCTTGAGCGATTGCACGCTGCCGTTGCCGAAGTTCACGCCGCCGCCGTTGGCCGCCCCCGGAAAGATGAGCAGGTTGTTGGCGCCCATGCTGCCGATGGTCCGTTCCATGGCCTTCTTCGAGCCTTCACCGATTTCGGTCATGGTGATGACCGCGGCCACGCCGATGATCACGCCCAAGGCGGTCAAGGTGGAGCGCATTTTGTTGCGGGCCAGCGCGCCCAGCGCGGTGCGGAAGGTGGGCGGCAAGAGCCGCGCCGGCCCACTGCGGCCGCGCTGCGGAACGCGCTCTCCGTGGCCGGGGCGCCCCACCCGCGCGCCGACCTTCGCATCCGGCGGCGCATCCGGCGGCGGACCGCCATGACCGCTGCGGGCGGTGGTCGCCGTGGCCTCTGCCGCCTGGGTGACCCGACCGGCATGGCCGCCATTTCCCTCGCTGCCGCCTGCGGAAAATAGCTTGCGACCGGCCGGCGAGAGCGTGGCAGCCTCGTGATGACTGCGCAGCGCGGGAGCGGCCACATAGGCGCCGATCCTCTGTTTCGCCCGCCCGTCGTCCTCGATCATGCCGTCGGCGATGCGGATCGTGCGATGCGCGTAGGCCGCCACGTTCGCGTCGTGGGTCACCAGCACCACGGTGATCCCCTCGGCGTTGAGTTGCTGGAACATCCGCAGGATCTCGACGCTGGTGTGCGAATCGAGGTTCCCGGTGGGCTCATCGGCCAGCACCAGCGCGGGGCGATTCACCAAGGACCGGGCGATGGCCACGCGCTGTTGCTGGCCGCCGGACATCTGCGACGGTTCGTGCTCGGCCCGCGCGGCAAGGCCGATCCGTTCCAAGAGTCGCGCCGCACGGTGGTGGGCATCGCCGCTGCCAAGCCGCTTGACTGCATAATCCAGGGGCATGAGCACGTTCTGCGTGGCCGTGGCCCGGGGCAAGAGATTGAAGCTCTGGAAGACGAACCCGATCCTGGCGGAACGCACCAGGGCCCGTTGGTTGGGCGTGAGGCCGCTCATCTCCCGGCCATCCAGCCAGTAGCGACCGGAAGTGGGCCGGTCGAGGCAGCCCAGGATGTTCATGAGCGTTGTCTTGCCCGAGCCCGAGGCGCCCATCAGGGCCACCATTTCGCCGCGGTCGATCGACAAGGAAATGCCGCCCAGCGCCGGGACGTCGATCTGGCCCAGGTAATACGTCTTGGTGATGTTTTCCAGCCGAAGTAGTTCCATGGCGGGCTGCAATCTCCTCGGCTTGCAGGACAGGGCGGGGAAAAACGGCGGGCGGCACACGTAACATCATACCGTCCGACGCCGCCCAGTGCCACTGGTGGGCCCGTGATTTTTTTGACCCAAGCGGACAGGCCCCCCGGCACGTGCGAAGGGGACAGTCCCCCCGCTTGTGCTTTCGCAGAGTGCCACTGGCTCTGCCAGTGACTTCTCACGCGCAGAGTGCCACTGGCTCTGCCAGTGACTTCTCACGCGCACCAGGGACGCTTGCGGCTCTCCAGCTTGCGCAAGACTTCCAGGGCGATCTTGACGTCCTCCTCGATCTGGAAGTCGAACATGCCGGCCAGCACGAAATCGGCGCCGTTGCGGAAGGCGTGCGAGAAGCCCATCCGCGGATGAATGGCCCCGGCCGCCATGACCTTGAACGCCACCCAGGGCTTGGCCACCGTCTCCATGAAGGCGGCCGTCTTCTCCGGGTCCAGGCAGAACATGTTGTCGTGGTAGCCGTCGTGCTCGGGGCTCTGCCCCTTGTACCAGCACCACTCCTCGCGCTTCTCCTTGGGAGTGGCCGACCAGTAGCGGTCCATGTGCAGGGTCTTGACGTAGTAGTCGGCGCCCAGATGGTTCTTCTCGCAGATCATGGGCGTTTCCAGCGAATGGCTGCCGATGCCGGCCGGGACGCCTTGCTCCTTCATCAGATCCAGCGCCTTGCCGAGCACGTCCAGCCGGCCGGCACGCGCCAACTCGTCGGCCATCATGCCGTGGGTGTACAGGCAGTTGGCGCCGGTATCGACCAGGTACTTGATCTGATCGCGCATCTTGGCGGCGTCCGCATCCGGCGACATGCACACGATGCTCTGGATCTTGCCCTTGTGCTCGCGGCGGTACTTCATCACCACGCCGTTGCAGGCCGGGTCGATCTGGATGGTGTTGATGCCGCACTGCTCGGCCAGGGCCAGGGTCTCGAAAACCTTCTGGTCGGTGTTGTAGGCCTTGAACAAATTGGAGACGTACATCAGATCGCGGCTGTGCGCCCAACCGCCGATCAGGTTGCCGCCCAGCACCAATCGGCTGATCGACACCTTGCCGATCTTGCCGCAAGGCATCCCGTTCACCGCAGCGGCCGGCTTGGGGCTCTCGGGCCGGGCGGCTCCCGCATCGACGGCCGCCAGCAGGATCTTCTCCTCCAGGCTGTAGGCGGCGCCAATGCCCGCAGCGCCTAGCACAGTCTTGCTCAAGAAACCGCGGCGGTCGGTACGATCGGCCATTGTCCGTTACTCCTGCTGGGGGTGCATTGGGTGGCAATGTCGCAAAGTTCTTTGCCGAAAAGGCCTTTTTCAGCGACACCCTATATTTTACCCGCTGCCGGCCCCGCGAACAAGTTGCCCGGATCAGGCAACAGGAGAGCTGCAAAGTCGCCAAGTCTTTCGCCCACAGGTCCATTCCGCACACTAGCCCGAAGCGCCAGCGAGGGACTTACGGCAATTCTCCCTCGCTGGCGCCTCGGGCTGGTGGTCTGTCCATTTCGACATTACCGGCTGGGTGCCAAGACCAACCTCCGGTCGTGGACAAGCCAACCGTGGCACCCGTAAACTCAAGTTGGACAGACCACTAGCGTTGCACATCGCAACTTTCAGTTCTCGCCGACGCGGGCAACGAGTAGGTCCGTTGGGGGATTGAGAAAAAGGGCCGTTACGGTTCCGCTGTGACTTGTCCCGAACGCGCGAAGACCGACGAAGAACCGTGACGAACATGATCCTCATCTCCTGGTTGAGTATGCGAAGGTGCTACACCGAAACGCCGGAACTCCTTGGCGGCAGGGCAACTGCTGTAACCTTTATTGGGGGCTTACAGATTAGCAACCGGATTTTACCAATTCTTAACAGCCCTTGCAACGATTTTGGACCCCCTATAATGGTGGATCTTCGAGTATTTTCAACGCGAAAACGGCAGAGGTAGGCCGGGGCTATCAAGGGTTTCGCTGGACTGCCCCTCGTCGTCATACCGCTTGCCGTTCCAGACCCAGCCGTCGCCAAGGCGGGCCATGGCGAACTTCAAGCACGCGGAAAGCTGAGCTTCGCAGGAAGAAAAGTCGCTTGGCGACGATCGAGACTGCCGAGTGTAGATCGCGGTCCAGCAGCGGGTAGGAACTGTCGTCGGCGATATGGACCGTCCCATTTGCAGCGAGTCGTCTCAGGCATCGATGGAATCACCTTCGACGTCCTTGTCGGGCGGTGGCGGCACAAGCGGCTCCAGTTGGCGAATCAACTCCGGAATATGCACCGTTGCGACGCGCCAGATTCGCTCATGCCTGATCTCGCCATAGTCGTGGGCGAGGACATGACGTTGTGCCTGGATCGGCCGCCAAGGGATCTCGGCATGGGCCGCCTGGAACGCGGTAGAGATGTGACGTGCCGCCTCGCCGATGATTTCGACTTGCCGTTCCACGGCGCTGCGGAGCATCAAATCCGCTAGGTAATCGACATCCGTCCGGCCGTGGATGAAGCTCTCTACGGCGCGGGCCGCCGCGAGCATGTCCCAGAGATGTGAATTGTCATCCCGCTCGGCCGTCATAAATGACCTTTCTTGTTGCCAAGATCGTATGACGGCGAAACGGGTTCCGCAACCCTTCCTTCTCGACAAGGTCGACACGCCGGCCGACCAGCGCACTCAGTTCGTCGCTCATCGCGG
Organism: Thermoguttaceae bacterium; assembly: GCA_049509675.1. Lineage (GTDB taxonomy): Bacteria > Planctomycetota > Planctomycetia > Pirellulales > Thermoguttaceae > JBEKZQ01. The sequence continues at coordinate 6,254 of JBEKZQ010000446.1, forward strand.
TGAAGTCCCAAAGGCTCCAGGGCGCGTCGGCGGCGAAAGATACCAGGACGTCGACGTCGCTCTGGGGGCCGAAGTCGTCGCGAAGAACCGATCCGAAGAGCGACAACTCCCGGACCCTCCACTTGTGGCAGAAGGATTCCAGGCTGGCGGTCGGTATTTCGACGTTTGGGAACGGCATTTGCCAGGTTCCTTTCGGGGTCCGAAGGAAACCGAGTTGTTAACTCCGGAGGGGTTGTTAATCAGAGATTTGGAGAGTTTCAGACCGCAATTCCGGGGTCCGAGGGGAACCATAGGGGTTCCTTCCGGAACCTACTCCAAGTCTCTCGAAACAGAGAGCGCCGGGCTTCGGACTGAATTGGCGTAAACCGTTGCGGGACAATGCCCTCACCCTAACCCTCTCCCGGAGGGAGAGGGGACCGAGACGCAAAACGCCCGGCCGCCGGAATCTCGGCGTCGGGGGTTAACTGGTCGGTCGCAAACCGGGGCCAAGAGCCCTCACCCTACCCTCTCCCGGAGGGAGAGGGGAACAAAAGCTCCCCGACAAGGGCTCGAACCTTGGACCTAGCGGTTAACAGCCGCTCGCTCTACCGACTGAGCTATCGGGGATTAGGCTTGCTATCTTAACAATCGCCCAGGAATTTCGCAAGTCCCAACCACACATGTCCTGCGGTCTTCCGGTCTCCGGTCTCATTGTCGCCAGCCTGGACTTCGGGTATCATAAATGGCTTACGGCCGACCGCTTGCCCCTCAAGTGGGGGCGATGTAAGTCAAAGTGGACCTTTTGGGTACTGGGGAGTAAGCGCATGACAAAGAAAGCGAATTTTGGCAAGCGGGCGGAGGTCAAGCTGGCCTTGGCCCGGAAATATGCCCGATTGGCCAAGACCGTCAGCAGCCGGCCACGGAGCCAGACGTGGCTGCGGCTCTCGGCCAGACATCAGCGCCAGGCTGAAGATCTATTGCGGATGCAGCAGCAAGCCGGCTCGTAATCGGTGCCGCGTCCTAGCGAGGTCCGTCATGCTCAAAGGTATTTCACCGGTTGTATCGCCGGAATTGCTCTCCGTGCTGTGCCGCATGGGGCACGGTGATGAAATCGTGCTGGCCGACGCGCATTTTCCGGGCGAGAGCGTCTCGCACCGCGTGCTGCGCGCCGACGGCCTGCGTATCGCCTTGCTGCTGGATGGCATCCTCCCCTTGTTGGAACTGGATGCCTACGTGAAAGATCCGCTGGTGATGATGGCCGCGGTGGCGGGCGACGTGCTCGATCCGGCCGTGGAGCGCGCGTACCGGGCGGCGATCGACCGGCACGCGCCGCAGGCGCCGCCGATCGTGCGGATCGGGCGCTTCGAGTTCTACGATCGGGCGCGAGCGGCCTTCGCGGTCGTGATGACGGGCGAGACGGCGAAGTACGGGAACATCCTCTTGAAGAAAGGCGTGACGCCTTCCGGTCTTGGGTCTTAGGCGAGTGGTCTGTGCAACTTGAGTTTACGAGTGGCACCCGCACGGGCATTGCGAACCGCTTTCCTCGCGACCACTGAACCATGACAGATCACGCCCCCGCCATCGATCGCGTTGCAAAGATTCTGGCGGAAAGCCGCAGCCTGCTGTTCATCACCGGGGCGGGCATCTCCGCCGATTCCGGCCTGCCGACCTACCGCGGCATCGGCGGCCTGTACAATGCCGAGCATCCTGAAGAAGGATATCCGATCGAGGAGCTTCTTTCCGGGACTATGATGCGCAGCCGCCCGGAATTGACGTGGAAGTATCTGGCCCAGATCGAGCAGGCGGCCCGGGGCGCCACGTTCAATCGCGGCCATGCGGTCATCGCCGAAATGGAACGCCATTTTCCCCGGGTGTGGACCTTGACGCAAAACATCGACGGCTTCCACCACGCGGCCGGATCAAAGAACGTTTTGGAGATCCACGGGCGGCTGCAAAACCTGTATTGTCCGGCGTGCAACTACCGCCGAGAGGTGCAAGACTACGGCGGCCTGACCATCCCGCCGCCCTGTCCCCGTTGCCAGGCGGTGCTTCGTCCGGACGTGGTGCTCTTCGGCGAAATGCTGCCCTCAATCACCCTGGAGCGGCTCTACGAGGAACTCGACGCCGGCTTCGACGCGGTCTTCAGCGTCGGCACGACGAGCGTCTTCCCCTATATCGCCGGCCCGGTGGAAATGGCCAGACGCCGCGGATCGCCCACGATCGAGATCAATCCGGGCCGCACCCAGGTGTCGCATTTGGTGGACGTGAAACTGGCGCTCGGCGCGGCCGCTGCCCTGGATGC
>JBEKZQ010000447.1:0-5095 GCA_049509675.1 Thermoguttaceae bacterium
ATTGTCTTGCCTTCCTTGCAGAGTTCCGCAAGTTTGGCAGGGGAAATGGTGGTCATGTGGTCTCCTTCGGAGAGTTTTCAGTGTTCAGTGTTCAGTTTTCAGTTTCGGACAAGCAGCTTCGGACTGAAAACTGAACACTGAAAACTACTTCCCAAATCTTGCCTCGATGCAGGCCATGATATTCGCCAGGTGCGATTCGACGATCCGGTAATACACCTTGCGGCCGTCTTTCTCGCTGGCCAGGAAGCCGCAGCGTTGCAAGAGGCGCAAGTGTTCCGAGGCCATGTGGCTGGGGATGCCGCAGGCCTCGGCCAGTTCGCCGACCGTATAGCGGCCCTGCAAAAGCATCTGGACCATCCGCAGCCGGTGGGGATGGGCCAGCGTCTTGAGGCATTCCACCGCCTGCTCCAGGGCGTCCAGGGAGGTCAGCCTGGTCTGACCGGCGGATTTTGTTTTGGTAGCCATGACGTGTCCTCCGATGCTCACTTATATCGGAATATAGCGATATGTCAATCCAATATTCTTCGCGGCGGAGCAAGATTAGTAGGTAGCCACGGATGAAACACGGATTGAACACGGAAGGAGAGATCGAGTGAAGCAGACCACGGATTTCACGGATGACACGGATGATTTGAAAAGCTACCGATCATGGTTGTACCATCATTTCATCCGTGAAACCCGTGTTATCCGTGGTCAAATCCTCCCGACGGCTTATCAGTCACCCAGTCCGAAGGTCTTGGTCCGAACACTGAACACTGAGAACTCGCCCCCGTCCGTGTTTCTTCCGTGTTCAATCCGTGGCTAAACTCTTGTCTTTGCCGCGCGACTGGACTGTAATTCCCTGGCGGGAAGGGCGCCGATGCGCGTTTTGAAGTTGCGTCTTCGCTGACGCTTGCCCATGGAAATCCGGTAATCACGAAAGCCCGAAGGGACGAAATCCCGAAAAGCGGGAGGAAGTAGTGGGCTGAGGGTAAACCGGCATCGCTTCGTCCCAGGCACGACAAAACGATACTGGACAGGAAGATAATTGACAAGAAGATCAACAAGACCTCCATTTTCCTGTCCACCCATATTCTTGTCGCGAAAATCATTGTTTTCGATTCGGGCTTTCCTCCTTTCGGGTTTTCGTGATTCGCTTCCCGCCCGGACGGCGGTGAAGAAATGCGCAACTTCAAGAGACGCGCGGCGGGGTGGTTGCCGACACGCCACGGTGGGAGTAGAATCGGGCCGTACAATCGTTGAGGTCTTTTGCGCCCGGCGGGCTTGGCAAGAAAGCCAAATAGGAGCGACGAGACATGAGACTGTTCTGTCTGCTGTTGAGCGTCGGTCTTGCCGTAACATGCTTTGCGGCCGAGCCCGTTCCTTCCTCAAAGCCGCAAGACAAGGAACCTGTTTACCGGGGGAAAACGCTTGCCCAGTGGACGTTGCAGGCGAAAGACAAGGACCCGCAAACACGAAGCGAGGCCGCCATTGCCCTGGGAAGGATCGATTCCAAGGCCCAAACCACCTTCACCGTCTTGATCAACTTGCTGGAAGACGAGGACATCCAGGTTCAAGGCAGCGCCGCTTGTGCTTTGCGGAGAATAGGCCCCGAGGCCAAGGCCGCCATCCCCACCCTCACGAAATTGGTAAAGGAGAAGGATGGAACGGTTCGGGTGGCTGCTGCTTGGGCCTTGGCAAAGATCGATCCCGAGACAAAGCTGGCCATCCCCGCCCTCACGGAATTGGTCAAGCATCGGAATGAGAACGTGCGAACCGCCGCAGGTGTTGCCCTATGCAATGTTGATCCCAAGTCGAAGGCCGCAATCCCGGTCCTAACAGAGTTGCTCAAGCACAACGACAGCCGGTTTCGGTATATGGCAGCTACCGCCCTGTGCAATATCGATCCCAAGACTAAGGTGGCCATCCCCGTCCTTGCGGAATTGGTCAAAGACAAGGACGAGGATTTGCTGTCTCGGGCGGTTGCTGCCGAGGCCCTGGGGAGGATAGGTCCCGAGGCCGGGCTAGCCGTCCCTGCTATTACGGAATTACTGAAGGACAAAGACTGGGTTGTTCAAGAGACGGCTGCTTCGGCTCTCGGGGGGATCGGTCCCGAGGCGAAGGCTGCCATCCCCGCCCTCACGGAATTGCTCACGCGGGACGATCTGTCGCTCAATTTTTCGCTCAAGTGGGCGGTTACTGGCGCGCTGTCGAAGATTGGTCCGGCGTCGATTTCAGCCGTCACGAAGTTGCTCAAGAATAAGGACTTTGGTGTTCAGCAAGCCGGTTTTTCGGTTCTAGAAGAGATGGGCCCAGAAGCGAAGATAGCTATTCCGGCCCTGATGGAATTGCTCAAAGACAAGAATGATGGGGTTCGACTGGCCGCTAGTGTTCCTCTGACGAGCATCGGTTCCCCCGCTATTTCGGCCCTCACAATGTCACTGGGAGACGAGGATTCCGACGTTCGTCGGGCCGCCGCTTCGGCTTTGGGGGGGATTGGTCCTGACGCGAAGACCGCCATTCCGGCCCTTACTGGGCTGCTGAAGGATAACGATGCTCGCGTGCGCGGTGCTGCTGCTACGGCTCTGGGGGAAATCGGCCCCAAGACGCCGGTGGTCATCCCGGCCCTCAGCGAACTGCTCAGCGACAAGAGCACGAGCGTTCGCGGTCTTGCTGCCCGAGCCCTGGGGCATATAGGCGCACAGGCAAGAGCAGCTATCCCAGCCCTCACCGAATTGCTAAAAGACAAAGACGCAAATGTTCGAAGCACTGTCGCCGACGCGCTGGGGTATATTGGTCCTGACGCAAAGGCGGCAATCCCGGCGCTCACGGGCTTGCTATGGGACCGTGACGTTCGCGACTCCGCCACCCTTGCTCTGGGCAGCATAGGCCCCCAAGCGAAAACTGCCGTCCCAGCCCTCATCGAATTGCTCAAAGATGAAGACAGCGACATCTGCATGGATGCCGCCTGGGCTTTGCGGAGAATAGGCTCCGACGCGAGAACGGCCGTCCCAGCCCTCACGGAATTGCTCAAGAAGAAGGATGCGAAAGTTCGTACAGCAGCCGTGATGGCCCTCGGGCGGTTAGGTCTCGAGGCGAAAGGCGCTGCCCCGGCCCTAACCGAGTTGCTCAACGGCGACGACAGGAAAGTGCGCATTTATTCCGCATGGGCCCTCGTGAAAATTGGTTCCGAGGCGAAGACGGCCATCCTAGTCCTCACCAGATCGCTTAAGGAGGAAGACGTGAGAGTTCGTACAGCAGCCGTGATGGCCCTCGGGCAGTTAGGTTCCGAGGCGAAGACGGCCATCCCGCCCCTCACTGAACTTCTAAAGGACACTAACGTGGGGGTACGCGACGCGGCTGCCGAAGCCTTGGCGAAAATCAAGAAGGAAGAGTAATCACCGCTGCCGGCATAGACTCTTGGGCGGCGGCGAGAAAGGAACCACAATGGCCCAGAAAAACCGCCAAACGGCCCGCAGACCGGCGACCAAGTTCGCTCACCTGCGGAAGAAGATGGAAAAGAACCGCATCGCCGCCAAGCTCGGCAAGAAGAAAAAGTACTCATGACTGAACACGACCTCGAACAAGCCATTTTGGAATTCGTCTCCCGGCCCGGCTATCGCCCCATGAAGCCGCGAATGATCGCCGCGCGACTGGGGGTGCCGAAGGACCGGGCCGCCGAACTGAAGCAAGTCATCAAACGCCTGGTGCGCCGCCGACAACTCACCTACGGCTCGAATCACCTGATCCAGCCGCCCTCCGCCGGGCAGGCGGCCGAGAAACTGGTCGTCGGCGCCTTTCACCGCACCCAGAAGGGTTTTGGCTTCGTCCGACCGCTGGAGGCCGCCGCTGCGGGAGTCAAAGACAAGGACATTTTCGTGCCGGCCAAGTGGAGCGTGGATGCGGCCGACGGCGACGTGGTCTCGGTGCGGCTGCACAAGCGGCGGCCGGAAGACCCCGGGCCGCGCGGCGAGATCGTCGAGGTCATCGAGCGCGAGACGCACCAGTTCGTGGGCACCTACAGCGAATCGCACGGCGGGGCCTACGTGCAGATCGACGGCACGGTTTTTGCGCAGCCGATCTACGTGGGCGATCCCGGCGCCAAGACCGCCCGGCCCGGCGACAAGGTGGTCGTCGAGATGATCCGCTTCCCCTCGGCGGTCCACGACGGCGAGGGCGTGATCACCGAGGTGCTGGGCGCGTCCGGCCAGCCGGGGGTCGACACGCTGTCGATCATCCGCGAGTTCAATCTGCCCGAGCCGTTCGCCGCCGACGCCCTGGAAGAGGCCCGGCGGGAAGCGGAGAAGTTCGACGAAGCGGCGCTGGAGGGCCGCAAGGATTTGACGGGCGAAACGATCTTGACCATCGACCCGGTCGACGCCCGCGACTTCGACGACGCCATTTCGCTCGAGCGCCTGGACAACGGCAACTGGTGGCTGGGCGTTCACATCGCCGACGTTTCGCACTTCGTGCGTCCGGCCACGGCCCTGGACCGCGAGGCGCACAATCGCGGCACCAGCGTCTACTTGCCAGACCGCGTGCTGCCCATGCTGCCGGAGATCATCTCCAACGCCCTGGCCAGCCTTCAGCCGGGCAAGACGCGTTACACCAAGAGCGTTTTCATGGAGTTCACGCCCGAGGGGCTGCGCACGCACGCCGAGTATCACACGGCCGCCATCCGCAGCAGCAAGCGGCTGACGTACGAACAGGTGGATGCGTTTCTGGCCGATCGCCCGGCGTGGCGGCGGAAGCTGGGAGCGAAGGTTCATGCACTGTTGGAGCGCATGCACGAGTTGGCGATGGTCCTGCGCGGGCGGCGGCTCAAACATGGGGCGCTGGAGTTGAACATGCCGGAGTTGAAGGTCGAGCTCGACTCGTCCGGCCGCGTGCTGGGGGCGCACGTCGTCGAGAATACGGAGAGCCACCAGATCATCGAGGAGTTCATGCTGGCGGCCAACGAGTCGGTGGCGGAAATGCTCCGCGACCGCGGGGTGGCTTTCTTGCGCCGCGTCCACGGCGCGCCCAGCCCGCTGAAAATCAAGGCGCTGGCGGAGTTCATTCGCGAGCTGGGTTTTCCGGTGTCCGGCCTGGAAAGCCGCTTCGAGTTGCAGAAGCT
>JBEKZQ010000448.1:0-5691 GCA_049509675.1 Thermoguttaceae bacterium
ACCCTCTTGCCCTTCTCGTCGGCGCGCGTCAGGTTCTGCAACGCCTGCTTGTCCAGGGCCGCCTCCTCGATCCAGGCTTCGATCTGCTCGGCGCTGTCGCCGGTTCGCGGCAAGGGCATGAGATAATAATCCTTCTCGGCCACCAACTCGGCACGCGTGGCCAAGGCGGACATCTTGCAATCCCCCGTGTACAGCAGACCGTGTTGCCGCAGTTGCTGGCGAACGCGGCGGATCAAGGGGAGATACAGGGGATCGTCGGCGGACTGGCCGGGCACGATGTCACAGGCCAGCATGTGGCTGGTGGGCTGGGCGGCGGCTGCCATGAGTTTCAGTTGCGGCAAATCAGGACGATGATCTTTGCTGTGGCCGCGTTGCATCAGCCCATCGGGAGTGATGGCGTGGTAGCCGAACGACGTGGTGCTGTCGAGCCGCACGCACTGGTAGGAGATCTCGTAGACCTCGCACGTCGCTTGCCAGAGATCCGCTTCCAGAGCCGACCAGTCGGCATCGCGCAAGCGGCGGAGGATAATGCTCAAGCGGTCGTCAGCAAATTCGATCGGACGAAGGCTCCGCCCGATAAGGGTTTCCAACGTGTGGACATGGTTCTGTGCCCAATCCTGCACACTCACCTTGCGGTGATTGGACTGGGACAGCAGGAACGCCAGCCAAACGGTAGCCAGCCAACCATTGGACAGGCCCCTGTGCAGATGGTGCGATCCAAGATGTCGCTCCAGGAGATCAGGGAAATTTAGCTGTTGCATCAACTCGTACCGCGGAACCCGTTATGACCGCAAGGAAATCTTGCCCCAAGCCGTTGCGAGGGATCATTCCCCCGTTGGTGACGCCGCTTTCCGACCGCGACACGCTGGACGTACGCGGCCTGGAACGGCTTGTCGAACACGTTCTGGACGGCGGCGTTCAGGGCCTGTTCATCCTGGGCACCACCGGCGAGGGCCCGAGCCTGAGTTATCACTTGCGCTGCGAGTTGATCGAGCGGGTGTGCGAACAGGTGAGCGGCCGCCTGCCGGTCCTGGTGGGCGTGAGCGACACGTCGCTGGTGGAATCGCTCAATCTGGCAGGCTGTGCGGACGAGGCGGGGGCTGCGGCGGTAGTGGTTGCCGCCCCGTACTACTATCCGCTCGCGCAGGCGGAATTGCGACGGTACATCGAGCACCTGGCCGCGGCGATGCCGCGGCCGGTCCTGCTCTATAACGCCCCCGGCCAGACGAAGATCCGCTTCGAGTTGGACACGCTGCGACGGCTGCTGGGGGCTGCCAACATCATCGGCTTGAAGGACAGCTCGGCCGACATGATCTACTTCCACCGTGTTTTGCGGCTGGCGGCCGTGCGGCCCGATTGGTCCGTGCTGGTGGGACCGGAAGAGTTGCTGGCCGAGGCCGTGTGGCTGGGCGGGCATGGCGGAGTGTGCGGCGGCGCCAACCTCTGCCCACGCTTGTACGTCGATCTTTACCAGGCCGCAGCGGCCGGCGACACGGATCGGGTGGCCGACCTGCACGCGCAAGTGATGGCGATCGCGGGCGGCATCTATAGCGTCGGCTGCCCCGGGGGAGGCGTCATCCAGGGTCTGAAATCGGCCCTGGCCTTGTTGGGCATCTGCGACGACCTGCCCGCCGAGCCTTTTCCGCGCCTGGACGATCGCGGTCGCCAGCGCATCCGCAGGCACCTGGTCCATCTGGGACTGGCGGCCGACGTGCCCGGGGAATCCATCTCAGCCGCGGAGGAAAATCATGCCTGAAGTCCCTTTGGAAGAAACGCAGGAAACGATCCACCATCACGCCCATGAGTCCACGGAGAAGTGGATCATGGGGGTGGCGCTGACGGCGGCCGTGATGGCCGTGATGGCCGCCGTGACGGCGCTGCTGGCCGAACATCACGCCAACGAAGCGATGATCGAGCAGATCCAGAGCGCCGATAGCTGGAACTACTATCAGGCCAAGGGCATCAAGGCCAACGTGTTGACCACCAAGATCGAACTGCGCGAAGCGCTGGGCAAGGAGGTGCGACCGGAAGATCGGGCGAAGCTGGCCGAATACGGCAACGAGCAGAAAGAGATAAAAGATAAGGCCGAAGGGCAGGAGCGCGCATCGAAGATCCACGTGGCCCGGCACACAACGCTTTCCTTCGGCGTGACCATGTTCCAGGTGGCCATTGCGGTGGGCGCGATTTCGGTGCTGACGAAGAAGAAACTCTTTTGGGCCGTATCGATCGCGTTTGGGCTGGTAGGCGCGGGCTTCCTCTCGGCGGGTCTTTGGGGGATATTCACCCCTGCCGTCGGGGCATAGTTGACACACGCATCGGCCTCTGGCATACTGAGGATCCAGGTGCTCGTGCCCCCCTTTTCCCCCGTGCGTGGAGGCAGTTCCTCATGTCCGCCGAGTTGGAACAGCGGTATGCCGAGCGGTTGCAGCGGTATGTCACGGCCATGCGGAACGGCAAGCCGGACCGCATACCGATCCGGCCGTTCGTGGCTGAGTTCACGGCAAAATACGCCGGCTATTCGGCCCAAGAGGTGACCCAGGATTACCAGAAGGCGCTGGCCGCCGCGAGGCGCTGCGCCGCCGACTTCGACTGGGACGCCGTGGTCGGCAACATGGTCTACGTGTGGACGGGGTTGGTGCAGGCGATCGGGCTGAAGTATTATGGGACCCCCGGCCTGGACTTGCCGCCGGACACCGCCTTTCAGTACCTCGAACCGTCGCCGGACCGGGCATGGATGCGCCCGGACGAGTACGACGCCCTGATCGCCGATCCGACCGGCTATCTGCTCAACGTCTGGCTGCCGCGGGTGTCGGCCGACGTGGCGCCGTTGGGCCAGCCGGCCACGATGCGCAACAACCTCTCGTTCCTCAAGGGCGGGATGGCGATGATGCAGTACTTCACCGCGCTGGGCGATCAGGCGGCGCAACTGCGGCGCGAATCGGGCACCGTCTCGGCCATCGCCGGGATCCTCAAGGCCCCCTTCGACATCCTCGCCGACAAGCTGCGCGGCTATCTGGGCCTGTGCATGGACATGTACCAGCAGCCGCAAAAAGTCCTGGCCGCCTGCGAGGCGCTGGCCCCGCACTTGCTCCACGTGGCCCTCTCCGGCGCCGATCCGGACAAGAACGTTCCCATCGGCCTGTGGATGCACCGCGGCTGCGTCCCCTTCCTCTCGCCGCAGCAGTTCGAGCAGTTCTATTGGCCCACCTTGAAGTGGATCATCGAACAACTTTGGGCCCGCGGCCAGCAGACGCTGTTCTACGCCGAGGGCGAATGGAATCCCAATCTGAAATACATCGCCCAGTTGCCGGACCTGAGCATCATCTACCACGTGGATCGAGGGGATATCTTCGAGGTCCACAAGGCGGTAGGCCACAAGTTCTGCATCAGCGGCGGAATCCCCAATGATCTGCTGGCTTTCGGCACGCCGGACGACGTGCGGCAGTGCTGCAAAAAGGTGATCGACGGCGTGGCCCGCGACGGCGGTTACATCATGGATGCCAGCGCCATCATGCAGGACGATACCAGGGCGGAGAACCTGCGGGCGATGACCGAGTTCACGCGCGAATACGGAGTGTATAACTGAGGAGCTAACCATGCCTGAGCAGCCGAAAACCGAGCGGGCCCCGGGGGCCTGCATCCCCTGGGAGGAAAAGAAGAAGGACTTTCCCCAGATCTGCGGCGACGAGGAGTTGGTCAAGCGCGTGTGGCAGCAGACCGACGCCCTGGGGTACATGTACATCTGGCAGGTTCTGCTCTCCTTTTAACAGTTCTCGATGCTTTCCGCAGGGGATGTCCCAATGACAGAGCACAGCGATCTGATCGATGCGATTGCCCACGTCCGTGAAGCGCAGATCAAGTCGTTGGTGGGCGAGAAGATTGCGGCGGGCGTGGCGGCGGCCGAGATCCTCGCCGAGTGCAACCGCGGCATGACCGCCTTGGGCAATCGCTTCGCCTCCGGCGAGTGCTTCCTGCCGGAACTGATGGTCGGCGGGATGATCATGAAGGGGCTGCTGAAGGAGTTGACGCCGCTGGCCGGCCCGGGCGGCGCCGGCCGCTCGGTGGGGACAGTCGTCATGGGCTCGGTGCAGCACGACGTCCACGACATCGGCAAGGACATCGTGATCATGATGCTGCGTGGCGTGGGGTTCGAGGTGGTCGACCTGGGCGTGGACGCCCCGCCCGAGCGGTTCGTCGACGCCATCCGTCAGCATCGGCCCGCGATCGTGGGCATGAGCGTGCTCTTGACCACCTGTTTCAAGTCGGTGGCGGCGACCGTCGAGGCGATCCGGGCGGCAAACCTGCGCGGCGGGCTTTCGATCATGGTCGGCGGCGCGGCGGCCAGTGAATTGTTGGCCCAGAACACGGGCTGCGATTTCTACGGCAAGACAGCCGTCGACGCCGTGCAGTTCGCCAGTCGGGTGCAGGGATTGAAGTGAATCGGCAAGGGTTTGCATGAACATGGCTGCGGGAATCCGGACGTGCGTCAGCAGAGGCGGTTGCGCAATCGCGCTCTGGCTGGCCGTCGCGCTCGCACGCGGCGAGGATTGGTCCCGAGAGGCGTTCGGCCATACGAGCTTCGATCTGGGGACGGTGGCCCGCGGAGCAAAGGTCGAACACCGCTTCCCGCTGCAAGACATCTGGGAAGAGGACGTACACATCGCGTCGGCCACCGCGAGTTGCGGCTGCACGACGCCCACCATCACCAGGCCGTTGCTGAAGAAATGGGAGAGAGGCGAGATTGTCGCTTCGGTCGACACGCGCGAGTATCTAGGCCAGAAGGACGTAACGATCAAGGTGGTCTTCGACAAACCGTTTCCGGCGGAGACGCAGTTGACGCTGCACTGCTACATCCGCAGCGACGTGGTGGTGCAACCGGGCGTGGTGCAGTTCGGCCCCGTCACCCTTGCCGGCGACATGCTGCAGAAAGTGGCCATCAACTACGCCGGCCGCAGCGACTGGAAAATCCTCCGCGTGGAGAGCCCGAACCCCAACTTGTCGCCCAAAGTCGTGGAAACGGGCCGAGTGGGCGGGTCGGTCAACTACGAATTGCAGGTGACGCTCAAGGCGGGCACGCCGCCCGGCTACATCCGCGAACAACTCATGCTCGTGACCAACGACAGCAACCCTCGCGCCAGCCGGGTGCCCGTGCCGGTCGAAGGACTCGTGCAGGCCGCGCTGACCGTCCACCCTTCGCCCTTGTACATGGGCACGGTCGAAGCCGGCCTCTCGATCAACCGTCCGCTGGTGATACGCGGGGAGACGCCGTTCCGGATCGTGCGCGTACAGTCCAGCGATGCGCGGTTTCAATGCGTCGCCCCGACGACGGCCAGCAGCCTGCAGCGTTTGGACGTGCTGTTTACGGGGGCCGCGCGGCCGGGACGCGTCAAAGGCAACATCCACATTGAAACCGATTCCGCGGCCGGGGCCTTGGATGCCGCCGTGTACGTCGACGTGACGGCGGTGAACCAGGCGGAACATGCCGTACACCAGCAAGAGGCGGCCGCAAAACGTTCCGCGCCGACCCCTTCGGGAATTGAACTATGAGGGCGAGTTTTCAGTTTTCAGTTTTCAGTTTTCAGTTTTCAGTTTTCAGTTTTCAGTTTTGAGATTTGAGATTTGAGATTTGGGATTTGGGAAGTTCAATCATTAAACAGGACAACGACATGGAAAAACGCGTCTACAACTTTT
>JBEKZQ010000449.1:0-5090 GCA_049509675.1 Thermoguttaceae bacterium
ACGGGCCGGCTACGCGGCCGATATGTCGCACTACGGCGGAATCGCAGAAAGTGCCGTGTTTTCAGGGGTTTCCGTCATGGTAGCCGTAGCGGGCAAAAGAGCGGAAAAGGGGGCTCGCAAGACTCATAATCCCTTGGTCGGAGGTTCGAATCCTCCCGGGCCTATTGGAGCATAAGGACTTAGGGAAAGTGACTTTCTCGGCGGGGACCGGATTTCACAGAATTTCACAAAACCGACCCCTATGCACGGGCGGAGCCACGGGAGAGGAGTTTCAACCGTCGGGCTCCAACTTCTTTAGCTTTTCGGCAGTGACTTCGACCACTGCACGATACGCCCGTGGAACCAGTCCCCCAGGTTCTCAGCTCTGCGGCTTGGCCAAGACCGTCGAAATCGGCTCTTTGCCGGTCAGACGCGGCTTGCGGTCCGTCAACGGCTTGATCCGCACGTTGCGGAACCATACCGGCGTGGCGTTGTAATTCTGCAGGCAAAGGAAACCTTCGCGCGGCAACTCTCCGATGGCATAAGGGAACTTGTTGTGCCCGCCGTCGGGATTCTTCCCCGCCGTGGTCCAGCGGTTCAGATCGGCCGAGACGATTTTCCGGCCGTTCAGCTCGATCGTAATCAAGCTGTCATTGGCCGTAATGCGGAAATGGTTCCATTGGCCCAGCGGTTTGTTGGCGTCCACCGCCGGCCGCACCAGGTCGTACAGTGCGCCGTTGGCATTACCCGCGTCGAAACCGACGCCGTAGTCCGCGTCGTCCAGGATCTGCACCTCCATGCCGGTGTTCACGTCCTGCCCCGGATCGTGGACGCGGATAAAGACGCCGCTGTTGCTCTTCCGCTTGGCGATCATCTTGAAATCGACCTCCATAACGAAGTCGCAGTAGCGGCGCTTGGACACGAGGTCCGGTCCGGGCTTGGCCGGATAGAGTTCGCCCTGCCGGTTGATGGCCCAAGCGCCGGACTCGGGATGGAAGTCCCAGGCATCGAGGTGCTTGCCGTCGAAGAGGATTTCCCAGCCCTGCTGGTCATATCGCGGTTGGTAATCGCCGCCCTGGGCCGCCGCAGCCGATCGTCCGCCGCTCGCCCAAAGACCGCACACGCACAGGATCGCCATTGCCGTTCTCATCGCTCGCATCTCCCCTTGAATGAGTGAAACCAGTTCTCGTTCAGTAACGCACGCGGCGGAAGCCGGATACGATTAAACTACGGCTGTGGCGGGGTGTCAATGTTTGCCACCCTGCTTCCGCGACTTTCCCCGCATGCTATACTTGCACGAACGGCTTCCCGCAAACCGTCCATTGCCGAAAAGGGAACTCTTGCATCAAATCATCTCGATTATCGTTCTGGCGGTCGTGCAGGGGCTGGCTGAATTGTTGCCGGTTTCCAGCTCGGCCCACGTCATTGTTGCGGCCAAGCTGCTGGGCTTGCCGCGAATGTCCGAACCGCAGATGACCCTGGTGTTGGTCCTGTTGCACACCGGGACCATGTTTGCCGTCATCCTTTATTTCTGGCGGAGTTGGCAAGAGAGCATTTTCGCCTCCCGCGAAGTGTTCCGCCGACAAGCGGTACGACTGGTGACCGCGACCTTGCTGACCGGGGTCGTGGGTGCGCCGCTGATGTGGGGTGTGCCGCGGATTCTGGGGATCGAAAAGGCCGAGGTCGAAGGACTTTTCGACAGACTCGATTTGGTGGCCGCTGCACTGGCCGCGGTCGGGCTGTTGATCCTGGTGGCCGGTCTGGCACGCACTAGCAAGCCAGTGGCGCCGGGCACTGGCAAGCCAGTGGCACCGGCCGCGGATCGGCCCCTTGGAATTGGCGCGGCCGCCTGGATCGGCGCCGTGCAGGGCTTGTGTCTGCCGTTCCGGGGTTTTTCGCGCAGCGGGGCTACGATTTCCACCGGTCTGCTGTTGGGCGCCGCCAAGGCCGAGGTCGAGCAGTTCAGCTTCGCCCTGGCGGTCATCATTACGCCGCCGGCTATTGCGCGCGAGGTGTGGCGGGTGATCAAGAAAACGCACGAGACAGGCAACACGGCCGCCACCTGGAGCCTGTTCGGGCCCGGCCTGTTGGGAATGGTCTGCGCATTTCTGGCCGGCTTGCTGGCATTGCGCTGGCTTTCGCGCTGGCTGGAGGGCGGCCGGTGGTATCTTTTCGGCGTGTACTGCCTCCTGGCCGGGGCCGCCGTCTTCGCGCTGCACTGTAGCGGCTATTGACGACCTAGCATGTACGACTGCCGGATCGCGCGTGTGCCACTGGCTTTGCCAGTGCTTCTTGTCCGCCGCCACGGTCTACGACAACGCCGCTATCTGCCGCACCGCCTCGGCGTTGAGTGCGTAGCTATCGACCGTGCGGCGGATGGTCTGCCGAACCCTTTGCGGCGCCGCCAGGACCTGCAGGCCCACGACCAGCGCGGGAAGCAAGCTCCAGGGATCTTCCCACGGACGGGTCAACTCGTCCTGGCTTTGCTGATAAACACCGCGGCCGGTCCACGCCCGCCATAGTTCGGCCAGGATCGCGGGCCGGCCCGCTCCGCGCTCTGCCAGGCCCATCAGGCTCATCATCAGGGCGTGGGTCCGCACTCCGGGAGAGGAGGGCGCGAGCGGCAAGACCTTTTCGTCCATCGATACCCGCACCAGAAGCTCGCAGAGGTTGGCGCCGCTGAGCGTGGCGTTGAAGGTCTCGCCGATGCGCGGATTGGCCTCGATGTAGATGGGCCCTTTCGCGGCCGCGTCGCAAAAGTATTCCATGTGCATCGCGCCGTGCCAGCCCAGGTGCGCGCCCAACCGGGCCGCATGTTCCCGGACCTCGCCGTGCGATACGCTCTCCCGCGCGTGGGCACTGCCGCCCACTCCGACCGCCCGCGCTCGATAACAGTGGACTCCCACAAGCGTGCCATGTTGAAAGACGCATTGCGCGGCGTGGTACGTGCCGTCGATCGCTTGCTGAACGACGATCTTGCCGGGCGGAAGCGATTGCATGACCAGCTGCATATTTTCGCGGTTCTCGACGCGCCATACGCCTTGGCCCGCCGTGCTGTAGTTCAGCTTCACATAACAGGGATAGTCGTCGATTTCGCGCAGCTCCTGCGGATCGCCCAGCACGGTCGTCCGCGGCTGGGGCAGCGCGAGCGTCTGCAGCAGCCGTGCGAAGGCGGCCTTGCTCTGCAGTTGCTCGACCGCCGCGAAATCCGGCAGTGCCAGGCCGACTTTGCCGACAAATCGCTGCCGGCATCGCGCCAGCAGGAAGACCTGATCGTGGACCGGAAACAGCACGTCATAGTGCTCGCGCCGCAGCCGCTCCTCCAGGAAATCCAGGTAGGCCCGCGGGGCCGTGTTGAAGGGGGGACAGCGGTAGAAGGCCCGCACGTAGCGAGAAAATCGTCCCAGGCATAGGCTTTGGAAATCGCAAACGTCGATCGTGTGGCCCATGCGCCCGAGTGCATAGAGCGTCTGCCGGGCAGACGTGCTGGAGGCCTCGGAGAGCAGAATTCTTAGTGGCACGCGCAGCGGTGGAACCGTAAGGGAATGGGTTGATCAATCATCGTAGGACGGATTGCCAATCCGTCCCACAAGATACGGACGGATTGGCAATCCGTCCTACGGGCACGAGCTATTTCTCCGCGGGAGACGCCGCTTCGCGGCAAATCAAGATCCGCTGAAAACCTTCCAGGGGAAGCAGGTCCAGTGGGGCAACTTCTTCCGTGGTCATGCGGCGTCTTATCCCGTAACGTGAGGACGTCAACGTGCTTGATCATGGGAACTACTACCGCTTTGTTGTTCGATCGAGCGAACGGTCTCCGCCATGCCCGCGCGGAAAGCGATCTTGGGCTGATAGTGCAATTCCCGGACCGCCCGGCTGATATCGACGTCGCGCGAGGTCCCCAGGAAGCGCAGGCCGATGCGATTGATGGGCCCCGCCTTGTGGACCAGGTGCAGGCGGTTCAGCCACTCGAAGGCCAGGCAGGCCGCGTAGGGAATGAAATAGGGCAGCACCTTCTGCGGCGTCGGGCAATGGATCAACTCCGCCAGGTAATCAATAAACATGCCGGCCGTGGTCCGCGCCCCGTCGGTAATGTGATAGATGCGGCCCGAGGCGGCCTGCACCGAAGCCGCCAGTTGCAGGGCCGCGACGATGTCGGTGACGTGGACCATGGGGATCACGTTCTCTCGACTGCCGATGAAGGCGAACTTGCCGCGGCGGATCGTATCCACAAGCTTGGGGATGTTTTTTTCGCCCGGGCCGTAGATCAGTGCCGGCCGCACGATGACCACGTCCACGCCGTACTGGCGATGGTAGTCCAGGGCCGCTTGCTCGGCGTCGATCTTCACGTCGGCATGTGATTCACTTTCGCGCCGGCAAGGAAGATCTTCGTTGGCCTTTTCGTAATTGCGGATCCCCAAGACGTTGACCGAGCTGACCAACACCAGGCGTCCGCGATTGGCCTGTCGCAAGGCGTCCAGGACGTTGCGTGCCCCGCCCAGGTTGATGGCATACACCTCTTCGGCCGAGTAGTGCGCGCCGACCGCCGCCGCACAGTGGTAAACCACTTCGGCGCCGCTGGTGGCGGCCTCGACCGCCGTGCGGTCGCGTATGTCGCCCAGGGCCACGCTCGCCCCCAGTTTCCGCAGCGGCTCACCCTGTTCGGCCGTGCGGACCAAGGCCCGCACCGATTGGCCGTCGGCGAGCAGTTTTTGCAGCACGTGCCGGCCCAAAAAGCCGGCCGCCCCTGTAACGAGGACCGTCATGGCACATCCTTTGCGAAGTTGGGAGGACTACCAGTGCTGAAAATGGCGTGCCCGGCACGGCGAAAGATCCCCCTTGCCGGGCCATCCGCAATGGAAGTAGTTCCCGTTGTATCCGTACAGTGTTCCGTAGGGTGGATATCGCACCCCTCCCAAGAAAAGAACCTGGTAAGCATCCTGCAAAGGACAATTCGTGTCAAGCCGGCTTTTCTTGCCCCAAGGTTGGGGGGTGCAAGTTGCACTTTGTCATTCGCCGGAGACGTGGTAAACAGAAGGGGGGATGATTTGCTTGGTAAGGGGCCAGGTAATGGGAATTCAGATAAAGGAGGAAGCCAGGGATGGCACTGA
>JBEKZQ010000045.1:0-22317 GCA_049509675.1 Thermoguttaceae bacterium
CTTCGGTCGCTTGCCGCCGGTCTGATTCGTTTACCGGGTGCGGAGCAGAGTTTCGTCGGTTTGCGAGCCCCACCATAATGTTGCGCGACCTTGACCCACCCTACATGAATAATCCGGGCTAACGAAACGGCCAACGGAAGGACTGGCAAGAGCCAGGGGCACTGGCGACCTTTCCATCCGCCCGGCGGGATGTTATAAAGATGGCAGTCCCGCATCCACCCTCCCGCCTTGATCGAAAGGAAACGCACCATGACGCACATCCGCTACGCGCTTTGTTTCTGGGGAATCCTCACGGCATCGGCCTTCGCTGCCCAATCCGACTGGCCTGGCTGGCTCGGCCCCAATCGCGACGGCAAGTCGCTCGACACGGGCCTGCTCCGGCAGTGGCCGAAGGACGGCCCGAAATTGCTCTGGCAGGCCGACGGGATCGGCGTGGGCTTCTCAAGCGTCGCCGTCACCGGCGGGAAGATATTCATCAGCGGCGATAAGGACCGCAAACTGTTGATCACTGCCCTGGATCTCAGCGGCAAGCCGCTGTGGAAGGCGAACCTCGGCGCCAGCCGCGGCGGGCCCGACGGCTCCCGCTCCTCGCCCGTCATCGACGGCGAGAATCTCTACCTGCTCAACGGCAACGGCGAGATCGGCTGCTTCGCCACGGCCGACGGGGCGAAGATATGGACCCGCACGGCCCATGAGTTCAGCGGCTCGGCCGGCGGCTGGGGTTACGCCGAATCGGTGCTGATCTACAAGAACCTGGCCATCTTCAAGCCCGGCGGAAAGAACTGCATCGTGGCCCTCGATAAGGCCAGCGGCGAGACCGTCTGGAAGAGCACCGGCTTCGACGCCGGACCCGAGTATGGCTCGTGCATCGCCGTCACCTTCGAGGGCCAGCCGATGATCGTGACCGGCACCAATAAGGGCATCGTCGGCGTCGATGCCCAAAACGGCAAGAAGCTCTGGTCGAACGATTGGTCGGCGGGAAACACGGCCAACTGCCCCACGCCCGACTATGCCAACGGCTACGTCTTCTGGTCGAACGGCTACGGCAAGGGCGGGATCTGCCTGAAGCTGGTGAAAGAAGACGACGCGGTGACGGTCGAGGTGGCCTGGAAGAGCCACGACCTGGTCTGCCATCACGGCGGCTACATCATCCGGGACGGCTACATCTACGGCAATCACGACGACGGCTGGAGCTGCCTCGAACTGGTCACCGGCAAGAAGATGTGGACCGAGCACGGCGTCGGCAAGGGCTCGCTGTGCTTCGCCGACGGCATGCTGTACCTGTTCAGCGAGAACGCCGGGCACGCCGGCCTGGCCACCTGTTCGCCCGAGGGCCTGCAACTGACGGGCAAGGTCAAGGTGGCGGGCGACGGCCCGAGTTGGGCCCATCCGGTGGTCGCCGGTGGGCGGCTGTACCTCCGCTACGACACCCACCTGTATTGCTTCGACGTGAAGCGGTAGCTGTTTCGCTTAGGACCGGCGGAACAATCGTACTCATCTCGCTCCGCGAGATGGAATCCATCGCGCGGAGCGTAATGAGTACTTCCGAGAACAAGCCGGTTATTGATTTGCCGGTCCTTAGCGCACTTTGCGCACCACGCCCACGACGACCCCCAGCACGCGGGCGTCGCGCACGAAGATCGGCCGCATCGACGAGTTGGCCGGCTCCAGCCGGATGCGATTGCGCTCGGGATACCAACGCTTGAGCGTGGCCTCGCCCTCGCTGGTGATGGCCACGACGATCTGGCCTTTGCGGGCGAGTTCCTGGCGACGCACGATGACGTAGTCGCCATCGGAAATGTGGTCCTCGATCATCGAGTCGCCTTCCACCTCCAGGGCGAAGAGCTCCCGATCGGCCGGATCGAACAGGTCGTCGAAATCGACCCGCTCGTCCTGCTCCACCGCTTCGTGCAGCGTTCCCGCGGCGATCCGCCCGGCCAAGGGAAGCCCGCGCTCCTCCGGGTCTTCGGCCGACAACTGGATCGCCCGCGACATGTTCGGCTCGCGGGTGATCATCCCTTTGCGTTCCAGGGCCTTCAAATGGCAGACGACCCCATTGGGCGAACTAATGCCGAAATTCGAGCCGATCTCGCGGACGGTGGGACCGTAGCCGCGGCCGCGGATCTTTTCGCGAATAAATTGGTACACTGCCCTCTGCTTATCCGTAACGCGTCTGGACGGCTCCATCTGTGGCCCCCTCGGAAAAAAAACGGCTGGAATGTGTGAGGATTCCTTTATGTGTACAATCGTACAACAATGGGCCGGCTATTGTCAAGAGGCATTGCCGGGAAGGACCATCATCTCCCGAAATCAGGCGCCGGGCAACCGGTTGAGGGTTTGAAATTGGGATTGGTCGTCGAGGGTTTTTCTGCGAAGCTGCGGGAAACAAGGAGGTACCCCGTGCAAAAAATCTGCTAACTCGTAACCTCTTGCCAGCGTATAATTAGTGACACGAAATTGCTTCGCGGCCCCGCAACACCGTTTGCAGTTTTGCGATCCATCTGGCACATTCATAGGAAGGGGTGGTCGATTACCGCTGGCCGGGAAAAGGTGGCCGGGAAAAGAGGACTGGCACCTTCTGTGCGAAGACCATGCATGCATGGTGCCCGGTTCCGGCAAGAGGTGCCTGTCCCCTTTTCCCCCGAGGTGGAGGAACCATGATGAAGATTCTGACCAACGTGATCCTGGTACTGTTGGCAATTGCCGGCTGTTGTACGGCGGCCGTTGCGCAGGATTGTTGTTCGCCGGCCGGCGGCATCTGCTGCCAAGGGCAGATCTATCGCCTCGTCTATCAAACGGTGTGCGAGCAGCACCAGGCAACCGTTTGCCGCATCGCCTATGAAACGGCGTACGAAGACCGCCAGGTGACTCGCTACCGGCCGGTGTTGGAAACCTGCACCCGCCAATGCCGCTACACCGTCGCCCGCCCCGTCGTCGAAACCTGCCGACGGCAGCAGACCTACACGATCCTCCGCCCGGTCTACGAAACGCGGGTGCGGGATTGCAGCTACAACACGGTCCGATACGTGCAGGAAACCTGCCTGCGCGACGAGCACTATCTGGTCAGCCGGCCGGTCCGCGAAACGGCCGTGCGCACCGAATACTGCACCGTCAATCGGCCGGTGGTCCAGACCGTCTATCGCACCCAGTACCACACTGTGCTCCAGCCGGTAACCGCCGTCAGCACGCAGTACAGCGACCAGGGTTGCTATGCCGAGCGCGTGGCGCCGCAGTGTACCTTGTTCCCCTATCGACTTGCCTGGCAATCAGCCAGTTGTGCGGTCGATCCGGTCACCGGGGCGACCACCTACCAGCGCGCCGGTCTGTATTGGACGCAAGTCCGAACAGGTGCCGGTGCAAGTGTGCAGCATCCAGCAGGAACAGGTATGCCGAAAAGTGCCGTACGTGGTGTGCCGCCTGGTCCAGGAGGATTGCGTGCGGAAGGTGCCGTACGCGGTCTGCCGCCCGGTGATCGAGCGGGTCGAGCGGAAGGTGCCCTTTCAAGTGTGCCACATGGTGACCGAGCAGCACGTTTGCACGATCCCGGTGCAAACCTGCCACATGGTGTACGAGGAACACGTCGAGCACGTGCCTTACCAGGTCTGCCGGATGGTTGCCTACCAGGAGACGGTTCGCGTGCCGCATTGCGTGGAAAGGCGGATTCCCGTAACGTATACGTATACCGTTCCGCGCGTGGTGTGCTGCCGCGTGCCGGTGGATGCGTGCGGCGAACCGGTGGACCAGTGCCTGGTGCCGACGGTCGCGGCTCCGAATGCGACCGCCGGGCCGCAGCCGGCGCCGCAGGCGCCCACGCGAGCGTTGCCGCCGGACGATAGCCGAGCAGTCGCACCGGCTGCTCCCGCCCCGGCACCCGAAAGCACGGTGCCGGCGCCTAAACCGGCTGCGCCCGAGCCGAAGACGCAATCGCCGTCGGACAGCGTGTACGGGCCGAAGCCGGCCCTGAAGACCTGATGTCCGACGCCGACTCCAGTTGCGAACTTCTGCGCGGCGTGCGCGTGGCGCTGGTCGGTCCGTTGGCGAGCATGGGCCGGCGGGAGGCCGCCCAATTGGTGCGTCGTCACGGCGGCGTGGTGCTGGAGCAGCCCGACGCCTCGGCCCATCTCTTGGTGGTGGGCGAGAACGGTTTGCCCCTGCCGGAGCCCGGCCAACCGGAAGAGTGGTTCGACGAGACCTGCCGCGCGGCGGTCGAGCGGGGGACGCTGGAAGTCCTCACCGAGACCCAATTGTGGCAGCGGTTGGGGCTGGTGGCGCAAGGGCCGGACATCCATCGGTTGTATACGCCCGCCATGCTGGCCCAATCGTTGGGCGTACCGGTGGCCGTGATCCGCCGCTGGCACCGTCGCGGACTGATCGTGCCGGCCATGGAAGTGCGCCGCTTGCCCTACTTCGATTTTCAGGAGGCGGCCACCGCGCGGCGACTGGCACAACTGCTGGCCGCCGGCATGTCGCCCGCGGCGATCGAACGAAAGCTGGCCGCGTTGCAGCGACTCTTGCCCGGCGTGGGCCGGCCCTTGGCGCAATTGTCGGTGATCATCCAGGGCAAGCAGATCCTGCTGCGGCAGGGCGACGGCCTCGTGGAGCCGGGCGGACAGTTGCGATTTGATTTTGAGGCCCGGGAACATCCACCGGCCGCAAACGCGCCGGCGACGGAAGACCCTCTTTCCCAGCAACCACCCGCTTTCGCCGGCGGTTCAGCGGATCACGCCGCACGGCAGCCGACGGCCACCTCGCCCGAAGAACTATGCCGCCAGGCCGCCGAACTGGAAGAGGACGGCCAATTGGAGGCCGCCGCGGACAGCTATCGGGCGGCCCTGGCCGCCGGTGGCCCCGCGCCCGAATCGTGCTTCCAACTCGCCGAGATCCTCTATCGTCTGGGCGACCGCTCGGCCGCCCGGGAGCGCTACTACATGGCCATCGAGCTGGACGAGGACTACGTCGAAGCCCGGGCCAACCTGGGCTGCGTTTTGGCCGAAATGGGGCAGTATGAGCTGGCCGTGGCCGCCTTCGAGGGCGCCCTGACGTACCATGGCGGCTACGCCGACGCCTACTACCACCTGGCCCGCACCCTGGATAGCATGGGCCGCCAGCGCGAAGCTGCCGAGCATTGGCGGACTTTTCTGGCCATGGCGCCCGACAGCCCCTGGGCTCACGAGGCCCAAAATCGGCTGGCCAAGCAGTAGTAGGCACACGCCGGGTGCCGTAACTGGCGGACGGCACACGGCATGTGCCTGCTACATTGCCAGTGCCACCCGGCGAACGGCCCGAACGCTTCCAACCGGCCCCCCAAACCCCCCCACCCCCATCCCGCCATTGCAGTTCCCGGCCGGTCGGGTAGTGTGGGACAATAAGCAGACGCTCGCCCCGCATGTCCGGCACGCCCTGATGCAACCGACGCATGGATAAGATCCTCATCGAGTACGAGCTCAATCCGACGACGTGGGTTTACTTGTCGTCGTTGATCATGATCGCGGTGTACTTCAAGTTCCACCGCTTCTGGAGCGTGCGAAACCTGGACCTGATCGGCCTGATCGCCTTTGCGCCCGGGCTGTTGCTGGTCAATCGCGGCGCCGATCAATTCGGCTATATCTGGTTGTTCTGCGTGGGTGCATGTTTCCTGGTGCGTCTGCTGCTGGATCCCTTGATGGTCCGCCGGCCGCTGTTGGAGCCCAACCTCTCGGCCAGCGGTCTGACGTTCATGGGCGTGGCCCTGCTGGTGTTCTTGATGTGCAAAGTGGCCACCAGCGGACCCACCGAGGGCGATCTGCAAGGGGCCCGCTGGATCGACGACCTGCTGGCGCGGCGGGACTCGCCCGAGGTGCAAAAACACCTGGCCGACTACGGGCCGGGCTATCCGTTGTTCTATATCTTTGCCCACTTCGCCGGCAACAAGCTACAGCCCAGCGACGATGCCAGCGGCGAGGCCCGCGCTTGGGCCCGCTGGTACAAGGCGCGCACCACCGCCATTCTCGGCCACTTGGCCCTGGTCATCGGCATCGTGCTCATCGGCTACCGGCACTTCGACAACATCCGCACCGGGGTGGCGGCGGCCGCACTGTACCTGCTGCTGCCCTATACTGCGCAGATGACGCCGCACGTCGACCACATCATTCCCGCGGCCCTGCTGGTGTGGGCGGTCGAAGCCTATCGCCGGCCGGTCGTGTCGGGCCTGTTGCTGGGCCTGGCCGGAGGAGTGGTCTATTATCCGCTCTACTTGCTGCCCTTGTGGTGCAGCTTCTATTGGCGGCGGGGCCTGGTGCGGTTCTCCGTCGGCGTGGCCCTGGCGCTGCTGCTGTTGGCCGCCTCGCTGGCCTTCACTTCCAGCAGCCTGGCGTCGTTCGTACTTCAATTGCGGCAGATGTTCGGCGCCCGCTTCCTCACCGAGGCCGACAACCTGACCGGCTTCTGGAGATACCATGAAGACGTCTTCCGCTTCTCCGTGTTGGCGGCCTTCGTGGCCATGTGCGCGAGCATGACCCTCTGGCCTACGCAAAAGAATCTGGGCACGCTGCTGAGCCTTTCGGCCGCGGTCATGCTGGGAGTGCAATTCTGGAAGGCGCACGAGGGCGGACTGTACATGGCCTGGTATCTCCCGCTGGTGATCCTGACCATTCTCCGTCCGAATCTGGAGGACCGCGTGGCCCTCAGCGCCATCTCCGAAGGCTGGCGGCGGCGGCGGAGCAGCGGGTAGAATGCCGCATCGGCAGTTGCCAAATATAACAATTATGTTATATTTGGATACATGGACTCAGCTCTTCCGACAATCACTGAACGCATTCAGACACTTGCCGCCACGATCCTCGCCACCAACCCGGTTGGCTACCAGCTTTGCTTGATCGGCGGGTTTCGCTATCGCCTGCTCAACGCAAGTGCCCGGACATCGACCGATATCGACTACCACTGGGAAGGTGATCTCGGGCGCAAGCAGGTAGAAATCGTCGACGTGCTTCGCCGCAAGCTTCTGCCAGAGGTCAAACGGCAGTTTGGTTACGATGGCGACATACGGCCTGGCGCCGGTCCTGAGGCGGAGTCTCCAGCAGTGCGCATTGTCGAGACCGCGTTCTACCGCCCGGCGGAGCCCGGAAGCCGGATCGAGATCCCGATTGAGATTACGCGCGTCGCCCGACTTGATGCGCCCCTGGTTCGGCCGATCGCAGGCACCGTCTTCCTGACCGTGTCCGATGCGGACATGATCGAGAGCAAGATCCTCGCGTTGCTGAACAGTCGGTTCAGCCGGGTACGCGACGTGCTGGACATCTTCCTATTCCAGGACGCCCTGCCGAGCGACGCTCCGGCGCGGTTGTCGCAGAAGTGCCGGCAAATCGAGCTGCCCGTCGCCGACGCCATCGAAAGACTTGACCGCCTGGAAACCAGCCGGGCCGTTCACGTGAGGGAGTTGGAGCGGCTGTTGGCCGAGCAGGTTGCCGCCGCGGTGGCGGCCAACCTCCGTGCCGCGGGCGGCGCCGCCATGATTTGGGACACGGTAATGCGTCTTCTCCACGGCACCTTGAAAAAGGCCAAGGAGTTGTCGTCGTGAAAGCCAATGCCTGGCGAAAATTCCTGGCTGAGCAGCGCGACGCTCATGACAAGGTGTTGTTCACCGTGACGGAGTTGGCAAACGTGGCCGGCGCCTCCCGGGCCGCACTGAACGTGGAACTGACGAGGCTTCGCGACCAACAGATCATCACGAAGTATAGTCACGGGCTGTACGGCCTACCGGGCGCCGTATCGCCGCAGGTCTTGGTCCCAACAATCGACTCGCACGCTTACATCACCGGTCACTACGCGCTTTTTGGGCACCATCTGGTTACCCAGGTGCCCGTTGCAATTACCTGCTTCACGGACCGGCGAAGTCCCCGGGCGCGGGAACGAATCACGCCGCTCGGGCGACTGGTCTTTGTCTGTGTGCGGAGCAGCGTGTACTTTCCCGTGCCCGAAGGGGCGATTGCTCCGCCGGCGCAAGCGCTTTGCGACTATGTCTATCTTTCGCGGCGGCAGGCGACCGCGCCGGAGGCCCTGGTCACTTTCCGGAATCTCGGGCGGATCCGCGGCGACGATTTCCCCGGTATTCTCGCGCGCTACCCCGCCAGCGTGCAGGAGCACGTAGAGCGATTATTCGCCGCTTTCAATCCCGCCGGGCATCAAGGTCGAGCGTCTGGGACTTCTTTTGCAGACCGTACCAGGTCCGCCAGGCCTGACCATCGAAGTTGAAGTTCTGGCCGGTGAGCGTCACCAGGGCGTCCAACACGGATTGGTTGGGTACCGGGAAGCTGACGATTTTCGGCCCGCCGCCCATGCCCATGCCCATGCCGGGCCCGCCCACGGCCCCGGAGCCGGGCTTGCCGGCGCCGCCGGTCGGGAACGTGGTCGTCATCTGGCCCGGATTGCCGTTGCCGATTTTCTGCTTGTGCCTCGTGACCAAGGCTTGGATCAGCGCGGGGACGGCCGATCGGTCCTTCATGTGGGCCAGTCCGACCGCGGCCCGGTTGACGATGACGTTGTTCTTGTCGCCCAGCATCTTCACGAAGTACTGGACCACCTCGGGGTGCGGTTTCTTCTGCAACTGTTCCAGGCAGGTCAGACGCACGTCTTCCGAGGCATCGTCGATCGCCGTTTGGGCCAGGGCCTCGGCGGCCGCGGGCGTGTCGATCCGCGCCAACGGCTCGATGTACAGCGTCCGCTCCGGATCGCGATCGTCGCCAAGGTATCGGGCCAGGGCCTTGACCGCCAGCGGATCGTCGATATTGGCGATGTTGTCGCGCGCCGCGCGGTTCTTGTTGCCGCCCAGGTCGTTGCGCCAGCGCTTGAGCTTCTGAAACCAATCCTTTTCGGCCAATTCCTGCTTGCGGCGGTTCTCGATCAATTCGATCTCTTGCTGCGTCCGGTAGCGGCCTTTGTAGAGCACCAGGCCCTGCTTCGACATCGCCTCTTCCCGCGTCGTCCACTTGCCGTCCACCTGGCTATAGCCCAGGGCATGTCGCGCCTCGAGGTGATTGGGATCCAACTGGATAACCCGGGCCAGGTGGACCTTGCGCTCGGCCGGGAACTGGTGCTCGCGGCACCACTCGGCCAGTTGCCACTGCCCTTGGGCCGTGTCGGGATACTGCGGCCGGACCTTGGCATATTCCGACTGGTCGGCCCCGCCCGTCAGCACCTCGGCAACCTGCGCGGCCTCGAGCGTCAATTGCGCGCCGGAGGCGAGCTTGATGACGTAGCTCTGCCGGGGCTTCTCATCGCGATTGAGCAGTTCGCCCTCCAGGCGGCCGCCGCTGGAGAGCACGAACACCTCGGCCCGGCCGGCCGAGCCCAGCGCGACCGACACTATCGCCACCGCCGCCAAGGAGAGGATCCTACATCGCATGGTGATGTTCCCGTCAACCATTTAACATGCCCTTAGCTCACCTGCGAGAACTGGTTTCACAACCCCGTCGCGGCGCGCGGAAATAGCGGCGAATAAACTGTTGTGAAACCAGTTCTAGTATACCCGCCGCAAGCGTGCAGGCAACGCGAGTCCTCGGCGGCCGGCCATTCCCCCCCAAATTGCCCTTTCACGGGAAGGCTGCTTGCTGGTACAAGTTATACGTGTGCGCGGGTGCCAATGGTTCCGCTGGGTGCCACTGGCTCCGCCAGTGCTTCCACAGCCTACAACACTGCTTGTTGGCACAAGTAATACGTGTGCGTACGCTCCCGTGTTCTTCCGAGGGCAACAGCCATGGGACGGCCTGTGACAGTCGTTTTGTTGGCCGCCGGCGCAATTGCCGGCTGGTATTTACTTTCGAGTTACTCGCTGGAATTCCGCCAGGGGCAGAACGGCGGCATGGAGTACATGCGAATCGTGCCCCGGCAGGGGCGGGGCACGTCTCCGGGCGATGCCCCCCGGCAGGTTCCACCCGCCGCCCCTCGACCTTCCATCCGAATGGCCACTTTCGATCTCGATGGCCTGGACGAGACGAAATGGGCCAATCACCAGGTGAGCGACATCCTGGTGCGGATCGTTTCCCATTTCGACATCCTCGCCGTTCAGGGGGTGCGATCGAAGAACCACAGCGTCCTGGTGCGCTTGCTGGAACAGGTCAATGCGTTGGGACAGCGGAGCTACGATTTCGCCATCTGTCCCACGGCCGACCGTGACGCGGTCCAACAATACAACGCCTTCCTGTTCGATGCCGCCAGCGTGGAAATCGATCGCGGCACGGTCCATTCGGTGGTGGATCCCCAGCGGCGGTTCCGTTGCCAGCCGCTGGTCGGCTCGTTCCGCGTGCGCGGACCGGCCGAGGCCGAGGCCTTCACCTGCACGCTGATCAACGTCCAGATCGACGCGGAACGTGCGCAGACCGAGTTGGATTCGCTGGCCGACGTGTTTCGGGCCGTGCGCGACTACTACCGTGACGAGGACGACATCCTCGTGCTGGGCAACTTGCAGGCCGACGGCGAACACCTGGGCCGGCTCGGCAAGCTCCCCTACCTTACGGCGGCGATCAGCGGCACGCCCAGCACCACGCGCGGCACCGCCCTGCTGGACAACATCCTTTTCGACCGCCGCACCACGGTGGAATTCACCGGCCGCTCGGGCGTGCTCGATCTGCTGCGCGAGTTCGATCTGACGCCGCAGGCGGCCCTGGAAGTCTCCGAGCATCTGCCCGTTTGGGCCGAATTCAGTTGCTACGAAGGCGGACAGCCGGGCCACGTGGGGAATTAGTGCCGAAGCCCATTGTACTGGCCGTGCCGTTTGACATTCGCACCCGTGCTTGTTAGTCTAGCTCGCAGTGGCCGCATCGTGCGCCATGTCTCGCCAGTTTCCCACCCCCATTGCGTCACCCCCCCCAAGGAGTTCCTCCATGAAAAGACTTGCACTGCTCTGCACCGTGATTTCGGCCTTGGCCTGTTGCCCCCGGGCCATCGGCGCCGCCGAACTCAAGGCGTTTTGGGTCACCGGCGGCTGCTGCCATGACTACAAGAAGCACGCCCCGCTCTTGCAGGAAAAGATGCAGCAATACGCCAGCGTCAGTTTCAAGACCCGGTTCTGCAACAGCCCCGAGGACATGTCGCCCCTGAAGGACAAGGACTACGCCAAGGGTTACGACGTGGTGGTTTACGATCTGTGTTTTGCCGACGTCAAGGACAAGGACCTGATCGGCAACATGACGCGCACCATCCGCCAAGGCAAGCCGGCCGTGTTCATCCACTGCTCGCTGCACAATTTTCGGGCCATCGATTGGGACGATTGGCGCGAGGCGATGGGTCTGACATCGAAATCGCACGACGGTTTCCGCGCCATTTCCACGAAGAAAGCGACGGACCACGCGATCATCAAGTTCTGGCCCGCCGACTGGAAGACGCCGGGCGACGAGTTGTACCAGAACATCAAGTTCTGGCCCCGCGCCACCGCCTTGTTGACCGCCTACAGCGTGGACTCCAAGAAAGATCACGTCGTGGCCTGGACCAATCAATACGGCAAGAGCCGCGTCTTCGGCACCACCTTGGGCCACAACGTGTTGACCGTCGATCAAGACGAATATCAGCACCTGCTGGCCAACGGCCTGCTGTGGGTATGCGGCAAGCTGGACGCCGAAGGCCAAGCCGCGCCAGGCTATGCCGGCCGCGGCAAGAAGTAACGGGACTGACTGCAACTGCCGTTTCCCGATGCGATCCAACAAATCACGCCGGTGCCTGTCCCCTTTTCCCGTTACGGCAACTGGTCTTGACCTTGCAACGCCTTGCCAAGTATAAAGCTTGGACACGTCAGGACTTGCGCGATAGCCGCTGCGCCAGCCGGCAGCGCCGGCCCGCATGGCGAGGAAACTGGGGAGAGGCAGCCGATGCAGCGGGGTTGGCAGGAATACGTCCGCCTGTGCCGGCGATTTGCGTACCATCTGCGACAGCATGGCGTGCGTCCTGCCATGCATCGGGTGCGGGCCTACCTGGCCCGGACCGGAAAGCCGTCCAGTTTTCCTTCGCTGGCCCCGGCCGGCTCGTTGGCCGCCGTGCCACTGGCAAGCCTCAAGAAAAGCTATGCGCACTTTGCGCGGGTTGCGCTGGATGCCTTCTTGACCGGGGGCGCACGGTTGCAATTCGCCGAGAGCCCGCAGCCCAAGGTTTCCGTGCTCCTGGTGCTGCATAATAGGGCTGAGTTGACCTTGGCCTGCCTGCGATCGCTGCCCGCGGACGGGGCGATGCCGTTGGAACTGATCCTGGTCGACAACGGCTCGACGGACCAGACGCCCGAGTTGCTCGAACGGATCGACGGGGCGCGGATCCTCCGCAACGCCGAGAACCGGGGCTTCGCCACGGCCGTCAACCAGGCGGCCGAGCACGCCGCAGGCGAGTACCTGTTGCTGCTGAACAACGACACGCAACTGCTGGGCGACAGTCTGCGGGTGGCGGCCGGCTTTCTCGACGAGCACCGCGACGCGGGCGCGGTGGGCGGACGCATTCTTACTCTGGACGGCCGCCTGCAAGAGGCGGGAAACATCGTGTGGCGCGACGGCTCGACCACGGCCTGCGGCCGCGGCGACGATCCCTACGCGCCAGCGGCCATGTATCAGCGCGACGTGGATTACTGCTCGGGAGCGCTGTTGATGACGCCCCGGGCTTTGTTCCGCGAAGAAGGCGGCTTTGCCTCGGTGTTCTTCCCCGCCTATTGCGAGGACGTGGACTACTGCCTGCAATTGTGGCGCGACGGTTGGCGGGTCGTGTACCATCCCGACATCAGCGTGTTGCACTACGAATTCGGCAGTTCCTCCTCGTCGGCCGCCGCGTGCAAGCTCATGGCCCGGCAGAGGCCGCTCTTGGTCCAGCGGCATCGGTCGTGGCTGGCCGAACAACACCCTCCGGGGTCGGCGGCCTTTCCCGCGGTCCGTGCCCGCGACCGCCGCAAACGCATCCTGTTTCTCGAGGACCGCGTGCCCTACCCTTGGCTGGGCAACGGTTATCCGCGGGCGCATACGATCCTGGAGAAGTTGGTCTCGCTGGGGTATGCAGTGACGTTCTATCCGCTGCAGTTTCCCCACGACACGTGGGCCGAGGTCGGTCGCAGCATTTCGCGGGAAGTGGAAGTCATACTCAACCAGGGTCAGGCCGGGCTGGCGGATTTTCTCGCCCAACGGCGCGGCTATTACGACCTGTTTCTGGTGAGCCGCCCGCACAACATGCGCATCTTGCGCCAGGTCCTGGCGAGCAAACCCGACGTGCTTGCCGGGGCCAAAATCATTTACGACGCCGAGGCCCTCTTCGTGTTGCGGGAGATGAGGGAGCGGGAGTCGCGCGGACAGCACCTCTCGGCCGGGGAAGTGGAGCGCCAGGTGAGCGACGAAGTTTTCCTGGCCGAGGGCGCCTACGGCGTCACGTGCGTGAGCGAGGCGGAGGCCGAGCAGTTCCGTTGCCGCGGGTTCCGCTGCGTCTCGACGTTGGCGCATGCCACGGAAACACGTCCCGGCGCCGCCGGCTTCTCTGCCCGCCGCGGAATGCTCTTTGTCGGCCCGATCCACGACCCGGGCAGTCCCAACGCCGACAGTGTCCGCTGGCTCTTGACGGAAATCATGCCGCGGTTGCGCCGCCACTCAGACAACCCGCCAAAGCTGCTGCTGGCGGGCTTGTGGTGCGACGGCACGATGCCCAAGGATCTGGATTTCTCCTGCGTCGGCGTACTGGGCAAAGTGGCCGACCTGACTTCGCTCTACGATCGCGTGCGGATGTTCGTGGCCCCCACGCGTTTTGCCGCCGGCCTGCCGCACAAGGTGCATGAAGCGGCGGCCCGCGGGCTGCCGGCGGTGGTCTCTTCGCTATTGGCCGAGCAGTTGGGCTGGCGGCACGAGCAGGAACTTCTGGTGGCCGATGATCCGCGGCAATTTGCCGAATGTTGCCGGCGCCTTGAGGAGGACGGCCAGCTTTGGCAACGGCTTCGCGATGGGGCGCTGGCGGCCGTGACCCGCGATTGTTCCCCGCAGCTCTTCGATCGTCGCCTGGCGCAGGTCCTCGAGCAGGCGCTGGCCGCGTCGAGCAGGAACGGACAAGGCGTGGCAGCGTAAAGAGGCCGAGCATGAAGCAGTCGGTCGTGTGGAGCGCCGGTGCCACTGCTGGCTTGTTCAGCAGTGTGGAGGGCACGGTTGGGCAAGCCAACCGTGGCACCCAAGCATTAACCAGTCTTCCGTGTGGTATTTATACCACCCATGAGGCTCAGTTTCCTTTTCCGGTGATGGCTGTGTCGCGTTTTGGTACAATATTTGAGCTGGCTCTCGACATCGCCGCCGATACTGGTATAGTAAGTAGTTTGTCGCGCGAGATGGCCGGCCGTAAGATTCTGTGGCGTTGTTCCCTATTTGTCCCCCCCAGGAGGTGCATGTGGTAAAGATCGTGTTGCGTGAGCGGGAGAGTGTTCAAGAGGCAGTGCGTCGGTTTCGAAAGATAATGGATCGTTCCGGGTTGAAGCGCGAGCTGCGCCGCCGGGAACGTTATGAAAAGCCTTCGGACGTTCGCCGGCGTGCGAAGTTGCGGGCCATTCGCCGCTCGAAGGCCCAATCGCAACCTACCAACAACCGGTAGCTATCGACTGTCCCACCCTGTGCCGGTTCGGCACGCCCTGGTTTCGCGAACCTGGTGTCTCTTCCCGGAAGTGCGCGCCGGGGGATCGGCAAGATCGATGGGATTTCTATGCGGCTCGGTGACATTCATCGATGAAGATCCTCAGCGTCGAACCCCTGGCGATCCCCGAGGTGAAGGTGATTCGGTTCGCCCGATTCTCCGACCCGCGCGGCTATTTCACCGAGCTTTATCGCAAGAGCGACTTCCAGGAGCGGCCGGAAATGGCCATGTTTCGCGGCCTGGAGTTCGTACAGGTCAATGAAAGCTGGTCTCGCGCCGGCGTGATTCGCGGCCTGCACTTCCAGTTCAATCCGTACGTGGGCAAATTGTTGCGGACCGTGGCGGGACGGATGGTGGACCTGGCCCTGGACATTCGCCCCGGGTCGCCCACGTACGGAAAGATCGTTGCCTGCGACATGCCTTCCGCGCCCCAGCGCGAGTTCGGCGAGTGGATTTGGGTGCCTTCCGGTTTTGCCCACGGCAACTTCTTCCCCGAGCCGACACAGATTCAATATTTTTGTACGGGCCAGTGGAATCCGCGCGGCGAGGGCGGCATTTCTCCCCTGGCCGGCGATCTGGATTGGTCGCTTTGCGATCCGGGGCTCAAGTCGCTTTTCGATGGTTTGGCCTGTGGAGCGGCCCTGCTTTCCGAGAAGGATCGCAACGGCCTGACGCTGGCAGACTGGGCCGCTGATCCCCGCCGCGCGCATTTCGCCTACAAAGCATGCTCACAGCATTGAGCGATGCGCCCTTGCACGGCTGGCTGCTTGCGCTGCCGAGTGGGTCGGGCTCGCCCACCAACGCCGACCAGGCAAGCATGGTGCCCGGTCGGTGGGCGGTCGGCCACGGGCAGCGGCACAATTTGCCGCGGCTGCCGAGAATAACCGCCGAAAGTGCCGCTTGTTTGGTAACTATTGGATTGGCCAGCCGCCGTGCTGGCTGATTACTTCGTCAATCTTTCCCATCAGGCGAATGGTCTCGCTCAGGGCGACGACGATCTTTTGGTAATGCTGCGTGTCTTCGTAGCTGAGCTTCCGGCCTTTTCGATCCTTGAGCCATCTTTCGCAGACCTGATAGCCGCCGACGCAGAACTCCCAGGCAGCCCTGGGCGCGCCGCCGAAGTACTGTGTGTTGTTGATCCAGACCCGGCCGTCCTTTTCCGCATATCGCACCTTCTCCACCACGTTGTCGCCCTTGACCGGCCAATCGGTCAGGAAGTCTTCGAGCCTGGCCGATTCCAACAGGTGGAGCGCGACCAACTCGGCCCCCTTGGCGGCCAGGGCGCGGAACAGACCCAGGTCGCTCGTGAGTGGTAGGCGGGGGAAGTCGATTTTCAGGAAGTCGGCGTAGCGCGTGCGATACGTCGGCGAGTGAAACACCGCGTAGACATAGTGGAAAATATCTTCGGGACCGATCGTCTTGCGCAGATTGCCACGGCCGTCGGGAACGAAGCGCAGGCCGAATTTCGCGGTGATCGCGTCAACGAACTTCGCGGCGAGGTTCGCGGCGCGGCCATTTTCATGCATAAAGAGGTTCGGCGGCGGATCACCGTTCGGATAGACATACAGCGGGAAGAGATAGTTGACCTCTTTGAGCGAGGCCGAGTGATGGCAGATGATCGACCTCGTACAGAAAACGTGCTCGAAGCTGCCGATTTCCACACTGCGGGAGGTGATGAGGCCCAGGTTCGGAGACAGCAGGTGCGACAACACATTCGAGCAGGCCGAGGCGTAGAACCCTTTCGATTTCCCCGTATAGTACGTCAAGCGGCGATCGAATGGCCGATAGAGCATCTGCGCGATCTTGCTCTTTGCGAGCGACGCCGTGCGCAGGTCGGCCTGCGCAGTTTCGACCTTCCAATCACGGGCGTCTTTTCCCAGGCCGAACCGAAGGCGGGCTTCTTCGACCGGCAGCGAGATGAACTCCCGTAGCTTTTGCCAGAGATCCTCCTCCGCGAAAGCGACAGTCAAGGAATCCCGAGCCATCACTGCCCCGACGCCGTGCAGCGGAAAGATGTCCATTACTTGCCAGCCCCGGTCATACTCCGTTTGCAATGCACCGTCGTGAGGGATGAAAAGGTAGAACGGGCTGGAGGGCTTGAGCTTTGCCCAGCGCGTGCCCCTGGCATCGGTCGAGCCGAGAACCTCGTATTTTGAACTTCGCGGGCCCCATAGATCCGCATACTTGACCTCGGTAGACTTCGCTCCGCTTTGTTTTTTGAGGCACAGGATGATTGCCACGCCTTGCTGGATGTCGAAGACGTTTTCATCCTTGCTCCCGTCGGGAGCCTTCTCCTTCTTCTTCGAGTTGCCGTGCAGGTTGAGCACAAAGATCTCTCCGAATGTTCCCATGAGATGCCGGCGCATCCCGCGGAAAGTAGGATTGTCCAGGTAGCCGTGGTTCGTGATTAGCCCTACGACCCCCTCGCCCGTTTGGTCGATTCGCCACTCGGCGAAGCGAATGAATTTCACGTAATCGTCCTGCAGCCAGTGCTTTCGCTCGGCCAGGGGTTGGCCGTCCACCGTCTTGTAGTCTTCGATGAGCTTTCCGATGAACGTCAGTTTGCCATCGGCGTCTTTGCTTCGATTCGCAGAAATGCCGGAGTAGGGCGGATTGCCCAGCACCACCATGATCGGCCTGTCGCGTTTGATTTCGGCCGCGGCGTTGGCCTCCTCGGCGAACCAACCGGCGAAGATATGTTCGGCCTGCTTTGCGGCCTCTTCCAGCGTATTGGTCAGATAGATGCCCAGCCGCTGTTCGGAGTCGAACTGGTAGCCCGTTTCCTGCAACTGCATCCCGAGCTTCAGATGTGCCACCGCATAGGGCGCCATGAGCAACTCAAAACCGAACAAACGGTTCAAGAGGTGCTTGGCGACGTAACCGTCCCACGCGCCCGCTTGTTTGGTGAACTTTCGATGAATTTGCTCGATGACAAAGTACAGAAACGTCGCGGTGCCGGTGGCGGGGTCGAGAATCAGCGTGTTTTCATCGGCCAGACCTTTCGGGCGATTGAATCGCGTCTTCAGCAGGTGGTCGATGGAGCGGACGATGTAGCTGGCCACCGGCGCGGGCGTATAGTACACCCCGCGCAACTCGCGCATCTTCGCATCGTAGGCCGCCAGGAAGGTTTCATAGAAGTGGACGACCGGGTCTTCTTCGCCCTTGCTCTTGCCGAAATCCGCGAGGATCTCCGCCATGTCGGCGTGCTTGAGCAGTTCGACGATATCGTCAACGGCCCAGGCGATGGAATCGGGCATATTCACGCCGGCGATCTCGGCAAACAGTTTACGGAGGAATGGGTTGGTCTTCGGCAGGTTGAAGGCCGCCAATTCGCGCGAGAACGGCTTGCCCGGCGGCGCATGGACCCGCGCGGCGAAAAGGCCATAGGCCAGCGTCTGCGCGAACATGTCGGCAAACTGCTTCTCGTCCAGATCGGGGATGAGTATTTCGCGGAAGGCGGAAAGCCAGTTGTGCAGCCAGCCGCGCTCCTTCTCGTGCTTGAAACTGCCGGTAATCAAGTCCCGGATGATGCGCGTCATGCCCGCCATGCGCCGAGCGAGTTCTTTTGCGGTGGCGATGGTAAGGGCGGGTTGCTCAAAGAAAGCGGCAAGCAACTGCCCAAGTTGTTCTTCCCCGCCAGGCAGCGGCTTGACTTTACCTTTAGCATCCACGTCCGCAATGCGCGCGGTGAGCCGTTTCTCGCCGCCGACGAACCAGCGGAATTGCAGATAATCGCTGAGAATCCAGTTGGGCAAGCCGTCGCGATAACGGGTGAACTGCTCGCCGCTGGGGCCTTTGCCAGTTTCCATCTCGTCGAAATTCGTCCCGATGTCCTTCGTCTCGACGTGACCGATGGGCACCCCTTTGCGACTAACCTGAAAGTCGGGGCTGCCGCAGAGGATGCGCTTCGGCTCGTTGGTGGCCGTAATCCCCTTGGCAACCGATTCCAATAGGGTTTTCAGGACGGGTCGGTGGGTATGCTCGGTGGCATCGCCAGCGGCGTGCTCTTTGCTGATCGCCGCGAGATATTCCGCAAAGACGCTCATGCCTGGGACGCTCCGGGCCTCGGTGTGACGTGCGCTAATCTACCCGTGGGCGCGGGGGGCGTCAACCTCCGGCCAAACTGTACCACCGCCCGCCCACATTCTGCACGCCCCCGCTGGCCGAAGTGGCGTAAAATAGATAAATTTCTGTTGTGTCTGCCTGGAGGGGATCATATCTTGCGCGGTTTGAAACGATCCCAACCGCGGCAAGAGGCAACGGATCGTGGTATTACAAACCGTTCACAGTATATGGTCGCATCGATCTCGTATATCGAGAACATCCTCTTGACCTTCCAGCAGGCAATCCAGGCCAGTCGCGCCACACCCGGCCGGCAAGGCAACGTGATCGTCCTTACGCCGGAACTGGCCGGCGAGGTGATGATTACCGGCGATCTGCACGGGCATCGGCGGAACTTCAATCTGATCGGCAAGATCGCCGCCTTGAAGTCCCATCCGCAGCGGCATCTGATCTTGCAGGAGGTCTGCCACGGAGGGCCGGTGTACGAGACGAGCGGCGGCTGCATGTCGCACCAGATGGTGGAGGACGTGGCCCGGCTGAAGGCAGAATATCCCGACCGGGTTCACTTCATCCTGGGCAACCACGAACTCTCGGAGTTGACGGATTATCCGATCCAAAAGAATAAGCAGATGCTCAATCTGCTGTTCCGGCAAGGGATCTATCAGATGTATGGTGCGGCGGCGGAAAAGGTCCGCCAGTCGTATCTGGCCTTTTTCAGCAGTTGCCCGCTGGCCGTGCGTTGGCCGGGGGTCTTTGTCTCGCACAGCATTCCCGAGCACGTCGACGCCCAGCCGTTCGACAGCGGCATCTTCGCCCGGCCCATGGATCCTTTGGAGTTTTACGAGCAGGGTGCGATCTTCCAGTTGGTTTGGGGTCGCGACTACCGCGCCGAGAACGGCGCCGCGTTTGCCAAGCTGATGGATGCGCGGGTGCTGATCAATGGGCACGAACCCTGTCCCGACGGTTTCGCCGTACCCAATCCCACGCAGATCATCATCGATTGTTGCGGCACGAAGGGCAGTTACCTGATTCTGCCCACCGATCGGGAACTGTCGCAGCAGGAGATCGTCGCACGGATCCAACCGCTGGGGTAGTAGTCTGCGATATGTGAAGGGGGAGTTGGTTGGGGCTATTGAAGTGTGCCACTGGCTCTGCCAGTGCCTTCCGCGGGCGACAGTAGACGGCTTTCGACGCGCCGTTTTCCCCACATTTGTCCGCAACACGCTGGAACGTCGAGGAAGCCCAAAGCACTGGCAAAGCCAGCGGCACACACTTCTGGCGTATCTGGTAGTGCTAACATCAGGGGGAGTATGCCCGTCGATCCCCTGTCGCGCCCGCTTCGATCTTGGCCAATCGGCCCGGTTCTGCTAAAAGCAGACATCAACCAACCACTGTTAGCAACGACCGGCGACTTCCATGACCAACTTCAACCGCGTCATCCGCATGGCGTTCCAATACCGCGTCACCCTGGTGGGGGCCCTGATCAGTGCCCTGGCCGTGGCCGTGCTGTGGGGCGGCAACGTCGGAGCCGTGTATCCGTTCGTACAGGTCGCTTTGCTGGGCGAATCGCTGCAACAATGGGTCGATGGCGAGATCAAGAAGGCCCACGACACCGCAGCGGAGAAGACAGCCGAGGTCGCGCAGCTCCAGCAGAACCTCGCCCGGGCGGCGGCCGGCGAGCAGGCCCCTTTGCAGGCCAAGATCCGTGCGGCCCAGTCGCGGATCGCCGCCGAACAGCAGGCCGAACGGAGTTACACCCGCGTCAAGCCTTACGTGGATCGCTATCTGCCCCACGACCCGTTCCTGACGCTTGCGTTGGTCACCCTGGCGTTGATCCTGGGGACGCTCCTGAAGGATCTGTTCCTGATCGCCAACAACGTGCTCGTGGCCCGATTGGCGCAACTGGCCACCTTCGATTTGCGCAAGCTGTTCTATCGCCGTACGCTGCGCCTGGACCTGGCGGTGTTCAGCAACGAGGGCACCTCGGACCTGATGAGCCGCTTCACGCACGACACCGCGAACGTGGCCTCGGGACTGGAAGCCCTTTTCGGCAAATTGATTGGGGAACCGCTGAAGATGCTGGCCTGCTTGATCGGAGCAGCCTGGGTCTGCTGGCGATTGCTGCTGTTGTCGTTGGTGGTGGCGCCGCTGGCCGGGCTGGCGATCCGCTGGTTGAGCAAGATGCTCAAGCGATCCAACCGCCGGGCGATGGAACAGATGGCGCAGCTTTACGGCACGCTGGAAGAGACTTTCCGCGGCATCAAGATCGTCAAGGCCTTTACGAATGAACCTCACGAGCGCAAGCGATTCCATCTGCGCAGCAAAGAATACTACAAGAAAGCGATGAAGATCGCCCGCTACGATTCGCTGTCGCACCCGATCACGGAGATCATGGGGATCATGTCGATCTGCCTGGCGTTTCTGGCGGGGACCTGGCTGGTGCTCAAGGGCCAGACGCACCTGTTCGGCATCCGCATGACGGCGCGGCCCATCGATCTGGGGTCGCTCTTGCTGTTTTACGGTTTCCTGGCGGCCTCCGCCGATCCGATGCGCAAGTTCTCCGACGTCTTCAGCCGTCTGCAAAGTGCCATGGCGGCCAGCGATCGCATCTTCGAGCGGCTCGATCGCCAGCCGCAGGTCCGCAACGCGGCCGCCCCCGTGTCGCTCAAGCGGCACCAGCGCGAGTTGGCGTTCGACCGCGTGGGCTTCGCCTATCAGCCGGGCTCTGCGGTGCTGGAGCAGATCAGCCTGGAAATCCCCTTCGGCGAGGCGCTCGCGCTGGTGGGCGCCAACGGTTCCGGCAAGACGACGCTGGCGAATCTCATTCCGCGCTTCGCCGACCCGACCAGCGGCGTCATCCGCCTGGACGGCACGCCGCTGACGCAACTGCGGCTGCGCGAGCTGCGCGGCCAGATCGGCATCGTCACGCAGGAACCACTGCTGTTCGACGATACGGTCCTGAACAATATCCGCTACGGCCGCCGCCAGGCCTCGCGGGAGGAAATCGTCGAGGCCGCCAAGCGGGCCCACGCCCATCGCTTCATCGAAAGCGAGTTGCCCAACGGCTATGAGACGGTGGTCGGCACTCTGGGCGGACGACTCTCAGGCGGCCAGCGGCAGCGGATCGCGCTGGCCCGGGCGATCTTGCGCGATCCCGCCATCCTCATCCTCGACGAAGCGACCAGCCAAATCGACTTGGAAAGCGAACAGGCCATCCAGCAGGTTCTGGAAACCTTCATCCGCAACCGCACCACGATCCTTATCACGCATCGTCTTTCGACGCTCGCCCTGGCCAATCGCATCGTGGTCATGCAAGCCGGGCGGATCGTCGACGTGGGCAAGCACGAGGAGATGCTCAATCGCTGCGCGCTCTATCGCCGCTTGTATCAGATCCAGTTCGAGGATCTCAAGCGCAGCGCGTGAGAAGACTGTCCCCTGCGGTTCGTCCGAGCTGTGTCGCAACAATCGTACTCATCTCGCTCCGCGAGATGGAATTCATCACGCGGAGCGTGATGAGTACTATTTCTTCGCCGCTCCTAACCCAAGTTACGCTGTTGCGCGGGAAAATGCAATGATTTGGGCCGGTCCGTGAATGTAAGTCCAATGGCGATGGCGTTTCTTTGGCCGCAAGGTGTTGTAGTGAAGACCTTCTTGCTT
>JBEKZQ010000450.1:0-5054 GCA_049509675.1 Thermoguttaceae bacterium
TTTGCCGCCCGGCGTGCTGCACCCCCGCCGCGTGGCCAAAGGGGTGGTCGCCGGCGTGCGCGATTACGGCAACCGCATGGGCATCCCCACGGTCAACGGGGCCATCTATTTCGACCCCCGCTACCTGGGCAATCCGTTGGTCTATTGCGGCAACGTCGGCCTGATCCCCCGCGACAAGTCGTCCAAGCAGGCGCTCCCCGGCGACCTGGCCGTGGCCGTGGGCGGCCGCACGGGCCGCGACGGCATCCACGGCGCCACCTTCAGCTCGGCCGAGTTGACCAGCCATAGCGAGACCGTCTCCGGCGGCGCCGTGCAGATCGGAAACGCCATCACGGAGAAGATGCTGTTGGACGTGCTGCTTGCCGCCCGCGATCGCGGACTGTATCACGCGGTGACCGATTGCGGGGCCGGCGGGTTCTCCAGCGCCGTGGGCGAGATGGGCGAGAAGATCGGCGCCGAGGTGTGGCTCGATCGCGTGCCGCTGAAGTACGAAGGCCTGTCGTACACCGAAATCTGGATCTCCGAGGCCCAGGAGCGGATGGTCCTGGCCGTGCCTGCGGAGAATTGGGAGCAGCTCTCGGCCCTGTGCGCCTCCGAAGGCGTCGAGGCCACGGTGATCGGCCAGTTCGTGCCCACCGGGCGGTTGCTCCTGAAATACGACGAGCACGTCGTGGCCGACCTGGCCATGGCCTTCCTTCACGACGGGCGACCGCCGGTGCTCCGCCAGTCCGTCTACACCCCGCCGCCGGTTGTGCCGCTGGTCCGACGGCCAGGGGACTGTCCCGATTGTCGCGCGACGATCGCTCACGATCGTAGCGAAAATGGGACTGTCCCCTTTATCCCGCGCGATGAGGACGCGGCGGAGATCCTGCTGCGGATCCTCGGCTCCCCCAACGTGTGCAGCAAGGAATGGGTCATCCGCCAGTACGATCACGAGGTGCAGGGCGGCAGCGTCGTCAAGCCGTTGGTGGGCGCCGCCAACGACGGACCCAGCGACGCGGCCGTGTTGCGGCCCCTGTTGGACAGCCGCCGCGGCCTGGTGCTGGCCTGCGGCATGAACCCCTGCTACGGCGATCTGGATACCTACTGGATGGCCGCCAGCGCCATCGACGAGGCCCTGCGGAATTGCGTGGCCGTGGGCGCCGATCCGCAACGCATCGCCATTCTCGATAATTTCTGCTGGGGCAACACCGACCGGCCCGAAACCTTGGGCTCGCTGGTCCGAGCGGCCTTGGCCTGCTACGATGTTTCGACCGTGCTGGGCACGCCGTTCATCAGCGGCAAGGACAGCCTGAACAACGAGTTCCGCCCCCAGGGCGCCCGCGATCCGATCGCCATTCCGCCCTCGCTGTTGATTAGCGCCCTGGGCCAGGTGGACGACGTGAGTCGCTGCGTGACCATGGATCTCAAGGAGCCGGGCAACTATTTGTACCAGGTCGGCCGCACGCACGACGAACTGGGCGGATCGCATTTCGCCTTGGTCCAATCGCTCACCGGCGGGCAGGTGCCAAGAGTCGATCCGCCCCTGGCCCGGCAGACGTTCCTTGCCCTGCACGCGGCGATCCGTGCGGGACTGGTGCGGGCATGTCACGACTTGAGCGAGGGCGGGCTGGCGGTGGCGGCGGCCGAAATGGCCTTCGCCGGGGCCCTGGGCGCACGGCTTTCGCTGGAGCACGTGCCGCGCGCCGGCGATCTCGACGCGATGGTTTTGCTCTTCAGCGAGTCGAACACGCGGCTGCTGTGCGAAGTGCCGCCCGTGAGGGCAGCAGCATTCGAGGCTGCCCTGGCCGGCGTCCCGCTCGGTCGGATCGGCGTGGTCACCGACCGGGGCCGATTGGAAATCGGCAATGGCCGCACGATCCTCGACGTGGACATCAACATCCTGAAGGAGGCCTGGCAAGAGCCGCTCCGCTGGTGAGGCGTGGGGCCGTGGGGCGTGAGGCGTGAGGCGTGAGGCGTGAGGCGTGAGGCGTGGGGCGTGGGGCGTGGGGCGTGGGGCGTGGGGCGTGGGGCGTGGGGCGTGGGGCGTGGGGAATTCATCAACCAGCCAGCCCACTGAAAACTGAACACTGAAAACTGAAAACTGAACACTGAAAAACTCCTGCCCTATGCAACCCAATGTTCTGATCCTTCGCGCCCCGGGCACCAATTGCGACCAGGAAACCGCCTTCGCGTTCCAGCAGGCCGGCGCCAGAACGGAAACCCTGCACGTCAATCGCACGCTGGAGAACACGGCGATCTTGCAGCGTTTCCAGATATTGTGCATTCCCGGCGGATTCAGCTACGGCGATGATGTGGCCGCCGGCCGCATCCTGGGCAACCAGATCCAACACCATCTGGCGGGCCGGCTGGCGGAATTCAAGGACCGGGGAAAGCTGATCCTGGGCATCTGCAACGGCTTCCAGGTGCTGATCAAGTCGGGCGTGCTTTGGCCCGACGACCCGCGGCTCGGCCCGCCCGCCACGCTGACCTGGAACGACTCGGGAAAATACGAAGACCGCTGGGTGCGGTTGGAGACGCGGCACAGCAGGTGCGTGTTTCTGCGCGGGATCGAGGAGATGTACCTGCCGGTCGCGCACGCCGAGGGCAAGTTCGTCACTCGCGATGCGGCCGTGCTGGCGAAGCTGGACGCCGACAGTCAACTCGTGCTGCGGTACACGGGGAATTCCGAGCCGCTCGCTTACCCGGAGAATCCCAACGGCTCCTTGGCCAACGTGGCGGGGGTGTGCGATACGGAAGGCCGGGTTTTCGGGTTGATGCCGCATCCGGAGCGGCACATCGATCCCACGCACCACCCGCGCTGGACCCGCGGCGAGGGCCGGCCGGTGGGCGACGGCTTGCAGGTGTTTCGCAACGCCGTACAGTATTTCCGGTAGACGAGATGCCTCACGCAAAGGCGCGAATTGTGCCAAGAA
This sequence comes from Thermoguttaceae bacterium, assembly GCA_049509675.1. Taxonomy (GTDB): domain Bacteria; phylum Planctomycetota; class Planctomycetia; order Pirellulales; family Thermoguttaceae; genus JBEKZQ01. The sequence continues at coordinate 2,916 of JBEKZQ010000450.1, forward strand.
GCACTCTAGGAAGTAGGGCTGGACAGGCGAGCCACGATAAGACAGGAAGATAACGGACAAGAAGATAACGGAAAGGCAAATCAGCAAGACATCCATTTTCCTGTCCAACTATATTCCTGTCGACACCGCCGCGGAAATCATCTTCGCCGCTCCTACCGCATCTTCTTCAACTGGAACGGCTTGCCCAACTCGGCAAGAACACGGGCAAGCCCGTGCCACCCAAACGAGCACGGGCAAAGGCCATGCCATCGTGCCACCTTACTCGAAGACGCCGGCGCCGAAACCGCTGCCGTGCGGGCGGCGCGGCTGGCCGACGGGCGTCTTGTGCGGCCCCTGCGGTTTCTCGGCGGCCTGGATTTGCGTGGTCTCCAGGGCCGGGGCCGGCCGCGACGGTTGACCCCACGGCGCCGCGATCTCTTCGTCGAAGTCGTCGTAGCTGGGCACATAGCCCGGCAGCCTCGATCGCGCCCGCTCTTCCTCGAAGGCATTGATCACACGCTGCTGGATCATTTCCCGACAGGCCGAGTTGATCGGATGCGCGATGTCGGCGTACAGCTTCGATCGGCCGTCCTCATCCTTCAATGCCTGCTGTTCCTTCAATCGCGCGCCACACTGGTTGCAATGCCCCGCACGGAGGTGATTCTTGCAACCGCACTGGGGGCAGTGCGCGGTCAGCTTGCGGCTGGGCATGGCCACAAACGGACCGGTCGCCCCCTCGATGATCTTCAAATCGCGGACGACAAAGGCGTCATCGAAGGTGATCGAACAAAACGCCTGCAGTCGTTCCCCCGATTCCTCCATGAGCTTGACGCGAACCTCGGTGATCTCCACGGTGGTTCTCCTTACGATACGGGCGGTCTAACGTGGCTTACCTTGGTGTGAACGGTTTGAAATGATACGATCCGTTCCCTATTGCTGCGGTTGGGATCACTTCAAACCGCGCAAAGTATACTAAGTTCCTAATGGCAGTTTCGCACGGCATATACGTTGCCTAAGCCGTTGGCACGCAAGCGCTCGGCAATCCGCCGTGCCTGGCGGGCATGACGGCAAAGTCCGAAATAGCTCGTTCCACTTCCGCTCATTCCATGGCCCGGGCAATCTTGCCGGGCAAAGGCATTTTGCAGTCTCTCGATCCAGGGCGTGAGTTGCCCGGCCGCCGCTTGCAATCGATTGTGGAGCAAGCGGCCGGCCTGCGGCCGGTTGCCCCGCCGCAGGGCCTCGACCAGCGGAGAAACGGACCGCGGCCGGGCGGCCGGCCGGCAGAGGCCATAGACGGCCGCCGTGGCCAGTCCTTCGGGCGGGCGCACGATGACGAAATCCAGCGGGCCGAAGCCTCCCACCGGTTCGACCTGTTCTCCACGGCCGCGACATACGGACGGACCACGCGCGAGAAAAAACGGCACATCGCTCCCCAGTTCGGCGGCCAGCTCGGCCAACCGGCCGCGCGACAGCCCGAGATTCCATCCTTTATTGGCCGCGACCAAGGCGGCGGCGGCGTCGCTCGATCCGCCTCCCAAGCCGGCAGCAGTCGGGATCCGCTTCACCAACCGCAGGCTTGCCCCCAGGTTCGCCCCTACGCGACGGCGGATCAACTCGACTGCGCGCACCACCAGGTTCTTAGCACCGCAGGGAAGCTCCTCGAAAATGGTGCGTCCCCCACCATCCGAGCGAGATGCCCAGCGGCACTGCAATTCCAGCCGTTGGCCCGCTGCCGCGCGAAAGTATAGGGTATCGTACAACGTGATCGGGCACATGAGTGTTTCCACCTCATGGTAGCCATCTTCACGTCTTGCCAGCACCTCGAAGAACAGATTCAGTTTCGCCGGCGCAAGCACCACGATCTCCGCCGACGAACGACGGACCTGCATTCCTTGGGTCCCTCGATCAAAGCAGCGTTCGCAAAGCCGGACTCCTGCGAAGGACTAGATTTTGCAGCAGTAATCCAGATTCATGACACCGCATTGTATCGCAAGCGGCCCCAGCGCGTCAATCTGCATTTGTGGCCGTTCGGCGAAGGTGGGTGCAAGTTGCACTTTGTCATTCGCCGGAGACGTGGTAAACAGAAGGGGGGATGATTTGCTTGGTAAGGGGCCAGGTAATGGGAATTCAGATAAAGGAGGAAGCCAGGGATGGCACTGA
>JBEKZQ010000451.1:0-5048 GCA_049509675.1 Thermoguttaceae bacterium
TCCGGGTTCTTGCAGGCACAGACGAGAACCTCCAGGCCGTAACGGTGCGCGATGGATTTCAGACGTTCCATGATCCCAAGACGCGCCGCAGCCGGAAGCGCTAACACCCGGCTGTTGCCCGCATGAATCGGCAGCGGCGCGCCGCCGGCGAAGCAGTCCAACATGCGATTGAGCATCAGCTTGTCCGCGACGTGCCGGCGCAGCGATCCGGTCACTGCCGGCCGGAGAAAAAGGACGCTGGCGGCAACTTTGCGCACACCGATGCCCGCCAATGCCGCGCAGAGCGACCCCAGGCAGTCCGCGCCGTCGGTCACGCCGGGCAGAACCGGGTCGAGCCTCGCCTCGACCGGCACGCCAGCGGCAATGAGCTCGGCCGCTTGCGCGAGCCGGACCGCTGGCATCGCCGCGCGGGGTTCAAACGCGGCGGCGATCCGCGGATCAAGCGTAATCAGCCCGATCCGCCCCTGGACCAGTGGTGCGTGGGCGGCCAACAGGTTGCGGTGCGGCTCGGGAATCCGACCCTTGGTGACGAAGGCCACGCCAATCCCCGACTCCAAGAGAAACCGGAACACGTCATACGCCATTTCCAGGACCTCGGGGACCGGCTGGAAGGGATCGCTGGACGGACTGAAATACACTGTGGCCGGCCTCTTGCGTTTGCGGCGCAGCTCTTCCCGCAGTTTAGCAAGCGTGTTCGTGTAAAATCTGACCTTGCCTTCGCCAGGGTACGTCAGGTAGCCGCGGGCGTAACAATAGCGGCACTCGTGGGCGCAGCCTGCCGTCAAGTTGACCGTCGGAACGTGTGCCAGGCACGCCAGGCTGGAGGGCGTGAGCACCGCCGTTTTTCGCTCTACAGGGATCACTTGAGTCATGGTGCGCAGCCAGGAATGTGAACGTGCGTATACTATAGCAGGGCGGGCTGCATTGTTCAAGTCGGCTTTTTGCGCCGAACAGAACTTTCGCAAACTGCCGTAACGGGTACGCAAGTTGTCCCCCTCTCCCGGATGGATAGGGCCGGGGTGAGGGGATGCTTGGGAAGGCGTAAGAGCTAGGGGGCCGAAACTTGCGAAGGGGCCCCCTCACCCTAACCATCTCCCGGAGGGAGGGGGGACGGGGGCCGCTCAAACCCCGACCTCGGCGTCGCCGGGGGCGGTCGCCGGATAGCGGGCACGGATCGGGCCGATCACCTCGGCAAGGAATTCGTCGACCTGTTGGGGGGCGCGGCCCACGAACTGCGACGGATCGAGCACGGCGGCCAGGTCGATGCCGGCAAAGGCCGGGTCCGTTGCCAGCCGCTCCAGCAGGTCGTTGCGCCCGCCCTGCGTCTTGACCACGGCGGCCGCGGCCTGGCTGTGCCGGCGGATCCGCTCGTGCAGGTCTTGCCGGTCGCCGCCCGCCGCTACGCCGGCCATCAAAATGTCTTCCGTGGCCATGAAGGGCAATTCGGCCTCCAGGTTCGCGGCAATCACGCGCGGATAAACGACCAGCCCTGCCGTCACGTTGCCACACAGGATCAGGATGGCGTCCACGGCCAGGAAGGCCTGGGGCAGAATCAGCCGGCGGTTGGCGCTGTCGTCCAGCGTGCGTTCCAACCACTGCACGGCGATGGTCTGTGCGGCGCTCGTTTCCAGGCTCATCACGAATCGGGCCAGCGAGCAGATCCGCTCGCTCCGCATCGGGTTCCGCTTGTAGGCCATGGCCGAGGAACCGATTTGTTCCGCTTCGAACGGCTCTTCCAGTTCCTTGCGCGCGGCCAGCAGGCGCAGGTCGGTGGCCATTTTGTGCGCGCTTTGCCCCACTCCCGACAGCACGGCCAGCACCTGGGCGTCGATCTTGCGCGGATAGGTCTGGCCGGTGACCGGATAGCTTTCGGCGAAACCGATCTTCCGGCAGATCAACTCTTCCAGGCGGCGGACCTTGGCGTGATCGCCGTGAAACAAGCTCAAGAAGCTGGCCTGCGTGCCGGTGGTTCCCTTGGAACCCAGGGCCTTGAGTTGCTCCAGACGATGTTCGATTTCCCACAGGTCCAGGACCAGGTCGTAGGTCCACAGGCAGGCCCGCTTGCCCACGGTCGTCGGCTGCGCCGGCTGCAAATGGGTGAAGGCCAGGCAGGGCAGATCGCGGTGCGTGCGGGCGAAGCCGGCCAACTGCTCGATCACGCCCAGCAGTCGGCCGCGGACCAGTTCCAGCGATTCCCGCAGCAATAGCAGATCGGTGTTGTCGGTGACGAAGCAACTGGTGGCCCCCAGGTGAATGATCGGCCGGGCCTCGGGGCAGTCGTCGCCGTAGGCGTGGACGTGGGCCATCACGTCGTGTCGCAGCCGCCGCTCGTGGCCGGCCGCCGCCTGGAAATCGATGTCGTCCACGTGGGCCTTCAATTGGGCAATCTGGCCGGGCGTGATCGGCAGCCCCAACTCGGCCTCGCTCTCGGCCAGGGCCAGCCACAGCCGCCGCCACGTGCTGAACTTCCGTTGCGGGCTCCAGATTTCGCTCATGCGGGCTGAAGCGTAGCGGCCCAGCAAGGGGTTGTCGTAACGCGTGAAATCGTCAGGCATGGTTTGCTACTACATATTGGTCGCATCGTCGCCGCTGCTGCCGGCGAGTTGATCCATCACGGCGGAAAGCTCCGCATTGTGGCGATGGTCCTCGGCGTAAATGCGGCAGATGCGAAAACTGATGGAAATGCGGCGAAACAGCTCGCGTTCGTCCAGACTACGGATCGCGCCGGTGGCGGCGTCTTGCAGGAAATTCTGCCCCGCCGCGGCCGTCTCCACGCCCGGACGATGGACGTGCCGGGCCGTATCGACCCGCAACGGCATCTCCTTCAACCCCGGCGGCAAGGCGTCGCGGACGGCCATCTCGAAGGCCCGCTGGCTGCTAAAGACGCTGCTCCGCTCGGGCTCGCCCGGCGCGAAGAAGATCGTGCGCTCGCAGGCCATTTTCCAGCGCATGCGGCGGTGCAGGAACTCGGCCCAGCGCCGGCCCAGCGCGGCCAGCGCGGCATCGGCCGAACGGTGCCAGGCGGCAACCTGCACCAGGAGCGACCATTCCGTCAGGTCCTTGTAGGCCGCCAGGTGTTCCAGGGGATGGCCCGGAAAGAGGTATGTCTTGCTGTCGGTAAAGAGGTCTTGCAATTCCAGGTCGATGGCCCGCACCGTGCGGTGGAAATAGATCGTGCGAAACAACTCGGCGCGCACGGCAATGAAACGCACCAGGGCCGACAGTCCGCGCTCGTGGATCGTCAGGCCCTTGCCGGTGAACAGACTGTAGTGCAGCAGTCGATCCAGGTCGAAGGCGCGGGTGCTGTAGCCCGACATGTAGGCGTCGCGGAGCACGAAATCCATGTTGTCGACCGTATACAACCCGCTGAACAGGCTGCGCAGGAAGCGCAACCACTGCGGACCGTCGTCCGCGGCCCGGGGCCGGGCGATCAACAGCGCAATCTGGTGCGGATCGAGCGTTTCCTGGTCCGGCAGGCGGCCGTTGGGATTGCGGCGGACAGCACGGATCAGGGGGCCCAACTCGTGCTCGATGATCTGTCCGCCCAGGATCTCGTGATTCAGCCCGTAATCGGCCAGGAAATAGGCATCGAAGAAATGGCCGAAAGGGCCGTGGCCCACGTCGTGCAGCAGCGCGGCCAGACGCATCAGCGATTCGACGTAGGGCCGGCTGGGCACGTCGGCACAAACCTCGCGCAGGCTGTCATAGAGCACCGCTACCGCCCGGCTCGCCAGGTGCATGGCTCCCAACACGTGCTGGAAGCGGGTGTGCTCGGCCGTCGGAAAGACCCACCAGGCGGTCTGTAACTGGTGGATCTGCCGCAGTCGCTGCAACCACGGATCGTCGATGATCCGCTGCTCGGAAACCTCGCCATCGGAAAGTCCCACGGCCGCAATGAACGGAATATATCCGTGGACGGCGTCGTGGCTCAGACTTTCGCGTTGTAGATCTCGCATCGATGGGAAATTAGACCATGTTCCCTAATTTTGGCAAGCGAAGCAAAACACATGGCCGATGATGTAGGCGCCGGCGGCGCTCGGATTTTCGCTATTATTTTATCCATGTTACGCATTTTAACTATATCGCGAGCGCGAAGCGCAACCGAACGACGGGCGCAGCGTTGAACCCTCGCTTACGCTTCGGGCTAGTGAGCGACCATCGCAGCCCCAACAGATCGCCACACTTCTCCAATTTTACGAACCGATCTGGTAGAAGGCAGCCCGGCTGACTAAACTTTGGTAGTTTTCTACCGACACCGGTGGGCGATCGTGGAGATGCGTTGCCCATCCTCAACACTGAAAACTGAAAACTGAAAACTGAAAACTATTCCTCTAGGAGTGCTTATTGTGCGACGGCCCTATTGTTGGATGTGGATCGGTTTCGTTTGCGAACTGATGACCGCCGCCGTGGCCTGGGCGGCCGGACACCCAAGCGAAACCCTGCTGCCCAGAACCACCACCGGATGGCTCTCCATTTCCAACTACAGCGTGATGGACGAACACTGGAAGCAAACGCAATTGGGCCAACTCATCGCCGATCCGGTGATGGAGCCGTTCGCCAAGGACACGCGGGCGCAGTTCCATAAGCGGTGGTCGAAGGTCCGCGACCGATTGGGCGTGGGCCTCGACGACCTGAAGGGCATCCCCGGCGGCGAGGTGGCCGTGGCCCTGATCGAACCGGGGCCCAACCAATCGGCCACGGCCCTGCTGTGCGACGTTACCGGCCACGTCGAAGCGGCCAACGCCCTGTTGGCCAAGGCCAAGAAGAATCTGCTCCAACAAGGGGCCACCGAGAGCCAGGCGATGCTGGGCGGCGTGACGCTGTTGGTCTTCAACTTGCCCCCGCCGGTGCCGACAGCCGGCGGTCCGGCCGCGGCAGCGGGCGCTCTGCGGCAAACCGTTTACTTCCTCGCCGGGAACTTGCTGGGGGCGTCCGACAATCTCGCCGTGACCCAGGGCATCGTGCGCCGCCTGGCCGGCGCGCAAGGCGGCAGCCTGGCGGAACTCACCGGCTATCAAATGGTGATGAAGCGTTGTGCGGCCGACGCC
>JBEKZQ010000452.1:0-5040 GCA_049509675.1 Thermoguttaceae bacterium
GCGTACTGGGCGGCCGAATCGACGGTTCGCGTGTTGTTGTCGGGGTCGGTAAGGCTGTAATCGGCATAGACGGTGTAGGTGCCGGCGGCCAGCGCGCTGGTGGTCCACGCGGCGGTGGCGCCGCTCTCCAAGGTCCAGGACTCATTGACGGTGCCGTCGGGATACCAGCCGAAGGTGAACCCCACGCCGTGGCCGACGTAATAGTTGCTCAGCGTTTGCGTGGTGGCGGAGCGATTGTACAACTCGAGGAACTCGAAATCGTCGCCGTCGGTATAACCGGCGGCCGTTTCCGCCGCCGTAGGCTGGGCAGGATCGTATTGGAGCTCGCTCATGACGACCGGCGAGACGTAAGCGAGGCTGTTGACCGCGCCCGGATACACGCCGCCCACCGGTTGGCCGAACGTGGGGGCCGAAAGGAGGACGAAGTCCGTAGCGCCCGTCGAAGTGGTCAGCAGGCCGACCGAGATGCCCGGGGGGCTGGCGCCGTAGTCTTCCTCCACCTGGTAGCCGCCGGCCACGCCGCCCGCATTGGACGACAGGCAGACGGTGAAGCCGTACTTGCTCAGGGTGAAGGGGGTCTTGGCGCCGGAGTCGCCCGAGCCCGGGCCGTAGTTCTTGGCGTCGGTCAACACCAGGTATCCGCCGGCGGCGATCGACGTGTTGGCGGCGATCTGGTACATGGTCAGGTTCGTGCTGCTGTCGCTGAGCCACCAACTGCCGACGTTGACCGGCTGCGAGGTGGTGTTGTACAGCTCGACCATGTCGCCGCCGGCCGTGGCCGGGTTGGCCAATACTTCGTTGATGACCACCGAGCCGGGCAAGGGGGTGGCCGTCGTTTCCGCCGTGCCCGGCGTGCCGTTGGGCGCCCCGCTGGCCTCCCAGCCGGCGCTGGAGTCCCATAGCGCCAGCGCCTGCGTGGAACTGCGGACCGTCAGCGAAAAACCATCCCCATGGGTCTGGGGATACCAGCCGCCGTCGTACGTGAAGTCCTGGATGACGCCGCCGTTGGGGGCAGTCAACTGGATCTCGTCGCCACTGTTGCCGAGGTGATGCGTGTATTGCCCGGCGACCACCAGGTTTTGCCAATTGCTGCCGAATTGCGCCTGCAGTTCCGCACCGTAACGTATCGCAAAGGCGCTCAGATCGGACACCACTACGATGTAATTGTTCGGCGCCAGCGTGAGCAGGGGGTTGGTGCTGACATTGCCTTCGTACTGGGGGAAGGTGAACGTAACACCCCCGCCGATTTGCAGCCCTCCCAGCGGCAGCGTCTGGGTGCCGATGTTCTCGATTTCGAGGAACTCGAAATCCTCGTTTCCATCGACGCTCGTGTAGCCGGCGGCCTCGGCCGGCGTGGCCGGCGCAGGGTCGTACATCACTTCGGTGACCCGCAGCGACTGCAGGTTCACGGTGAACTCTGCCTCGGAGATAGCGCTCCAGGTGCCGCCGGAGTAGACGCGGGCCCGCACCTCCTCGCCCTGCGTGAGCGTGATCGGGCCGGAGTATTGAAAGACGTCCGCGGCCGTGTTCACGGCGCCGCCCAAGAGGCGCGGGTCGCTGCCGTCGAGCGTGTAGTAGATCACCGCGCCGGCCGGCAGGCCCGTCGTGGGCATGGTCAGCGAGTTGCCCGGATTGAAGGTCCCGCCGTACTCGTCGCTGCCGTTGACGTAGAACTCCGGCGCGGTGATGGTGGGATAGAGCCCGGCGGCCTGCAACTGTGCGAGGAAAATCGCGGTCCGTTGCGGCAGATAGGTGCCGGTGAGCCAGTTGGCCGTGTTGAGCCAGGCCGCCTGCGTGTTGGGGATCGGGCCGGGGCTGGTGGCGATGTTGCCCCAGCGGGCCGATTCACCGACCATCGCCTGCTGAATGGTGTTGATCTGGGCCTGCAAGCGGGCAATCGCGGCCGTGGGGGTCAACGCGCCGTTATCGAAAAGAAACTGCCGTGCCTGGTCGGCAAAGGCCATGTCGAACTCGGGGTTGCTGTACAGCGCCGAGTACATCGTGCCCACGCCGTTGCCGCCGCTGAAACTCGGGCCCAGAACGTTGACGGCGACGTTGCTGTTGAAGCCGCCATTGACAAGGCCCAGCGACATCTCGGCGTCCCAGTTGAAGAACTTGAAACCGGTGGGATCCGCCGTGTCGATGGCCGCGTAGAAATTGTGCCAGGGCCAGTCGGTGTTGCCGATGTAGAAGTTCATCAACATGTAGTCGATGTAGTTGGGCACGTCCAGCAGGTCGGTGTAGCTGGAGTTGGGCGTGCCGTTGGCATTGTTGCCCTGGGCCTGCTCGTAGAAGGCCAGCGAGTTCGTGGCGAAGGAACTCGACGTGGGCAGGTTCTGCAGGGCGTTCCAATAGGGCAGATTGGTGGCGCTGCCGTCGACTTCGTGGCCGGCGTTGTTGGCCTCCCAGTCCGACGCGGTCCCGCCCATGTAGCTCGCCGCGAAATAGGCGTCCGGGCGTTCCATCATCATGTAGACGCCCCAGAACAGGCCGTCGATGTACAAAAACACGTAGTTGGAGTGGAACGCCGGCTGGCCCATCGCCAACATGTTGTTGGCGCCGAAAATATCGCGCATGTACTCCGCCGCGTCTCCCCCCGTCGTCCCCGGACTGCCGGAGCCACACCACGAAAAGGCGTCGTTGAAGCCGGCCTTCAGGTCGACATTCTTGAACGAAGTGATGAGGTCGCCGGGAAACAGCGGATAATTGAGCGTGGACGGCCCGTAATCGGACGAGAACGACATGCGGAAGGAGTGCTTGTCGAACTGCGGATAACGTCCCACGCCGCCTTCCATTTGCAAGCCCATGTTGGCCTGGACGCTGATCGTGCCGCTGGAGTTGAAGTACTCGAACGAGGCCGGCGCCGTCATTTGTAATGGCACGCCGTTGATGCTGCCCTGCACCAGGTTCGTTTCGTTGGTGTAGATGCCGGTGTTCGTGGTCTGACTCTGGGTCGCGTCAAACATGTTGGAAACGGCAGTCGAGATCGAGACCGTGGGTATCGAGAGCAAATCCTGCTGCAGGCCGGCCGAATACAGCGGGCTCTGCGTGATCTGCGTATTCATCGCGTAGTTGGCCGGCAGGGGATTGCCGCCGGTATCTTCGCCCCACACGGTGGGAAAACCGCTGGGCGCCGCCGGTTGGTTGATCACCGCCGCCGGGAAGATGTACGATTCGGTGGACACGATGCCCGCCTGACCGCCCGCAACCACCGAAACCGCGCGGACGATCGTGGTGGTGGAGATGGTGATGGGACCGGTGTACGCCGTCCCATTGGTCGCGCTGGGCGTGGAACTGTTCGTGGTGTAATAGATCGTCGCGCCCGGCGTGGTCGTCGACAACGTCAACAGGAACGGCGTGCTGTAGAAGCCGTGCTGCGCGCTGAAGGTCAAGTCGGGCTGCCAGGTGCTAGGCGTGTTGTACGTCCCGGGAGTGGGCACGGCGAAGAAGTGCAGGCCCTCCTGGGTAATGGCGATCTGCGAGATCTCGGGCATTACGAACAGGTCCTGGTCGGTGGGCGTTTTCATCAGCGTCTGGATCGCCAGCACGTTGCCGGTGGCCGCCAGATGGCCCGTCGTGGCGGGGTTCAGAAACGACGAGATGTCGACGTCCTCGTAGGTGGTGGCCTGCACGGGGCTGTTGCGATACTCCAGGGCCGGCGAATTCCACGTCGGCGAGGACGGCGCGTTGCGGCTGGCAATCTCGACTCCGTTCAAGTAGGCCACATAACCCGAGTCGTACTGCATCCGCAAGGTCAGGCTCGTCAACGACGCCAGGTTGGCGGCGCCGAAGGTGATTCGCGAATAGAGCGACGTGCTGCCCGCCGTGGCGATGGCGTTTTGCACGGCCGCGGAGACGTTCGTCCCGATGGCGGAGGACAAGGGCGAGGCGGTGCTGCTTTGGCCCACGAAGGGCACGCTGCTGACCGCCAGGCCGCCGTCGGCCGCATCGCCCACGAGATACGAGTTCGCGGCGTCGAAGGTGGTCACCCCCGGACTGCTCTCCTTGGCGGCGTAGAACTCCAGGCTCGCACCACCCTGATTCTGGAAATAGACCAGGTTGACCGGATAGCTGCCTGCCGCCAGGTACGTGGTGGCCAGGGTGTCGGTCGGACCCTGCAACCTATCGCAGGTCATCGTGCCGCCGCTGCACGCGGTGGTGTTCACGGGGTTGGAAAAGTTGGGGCTGGTGCCGGTGGTACCGGTGCCGATCGTCAACGTGAAACCATCGTCGCTGTTGACGCCGAACGTGTAATAGCCGGCCTGCTTCGCCGTGACCTGGATCGTACCCGTAGCCTGCAAGACGTAGTATTGCAACCCCTCGCCTACGGTCATGCCGGGAAAGGGATTGTCGTTGCCGAAGTGGCCGCCCCCGCCGGTGTCCATGAAGTTCAGCACGCTCTCGGTCTTGCCGGTTGCCGAACTCTGCTCGGAGGACGTGCTGATGACCGCTTCAGCCTGGTTCAGGGTGCTGACGCTCCCGGTGTTGGCCCTGTAAAGGGTGGCGGCAAAACCGGGAACCGCAGCAAATCCCAGGCCCGTGGGGCCGGACGCCCACCCGGACCCGGCGCCGTCGTTGAAGCCAGGTTGCGTCCAGGTCGTGCCCAGCGAGTTATCGGTCGGGGCAAGGTACGTCGCCGTGGCCCCCGCCGCCACGAGGTCCGTCTCGCTCACCGCCTCGCCCACGCCATAGGAAACATTGGAGCTGAGCGCCGGATAGGGGGTGTACGAAGAGATCGTGTTGTTGTCGTTGTCCAACAAGACAAGGTTCTTGCCCGACTTGCTCAGATTGAAGTTGGTGTGCAACTCCTGCACGGGGTCGGTCGCCGGCACGCTGTCGCAAAAGATGACCCGCGACTCGGCCGGACCGAGCGTGACCGCAGGGAAGGTCCACGTTGTCGGCCCATTGCCGTACTGAAGCTGCCAGCCGTTCAGGTTCACGGCCTGCGTGCTGCTGGTGTTGGTCACCTCCAGCCAGTCGGCAGTGGCTCCGGCGGAGTCCGCGATGCCGCCGCTGCCGCCGTTCATAATCTCACTGAGG
>JBEKZQ010000453.1:0-5035 GCA_049509675.1 Thermoguttaceae bacterium
CGCGCGTCGCCGAACTGCGTGCGGAGCGTGGCGCCGTCGAGATACAGCCAGACCGGCTGCATGTCGGCCACGATCCCCACCTTCTGCATGCGTTCGATGGCCGCCAGCGTCATGAAATTGGCGTGCGACAGGCAGGGCCGGCAGGGCCGAACGCGGAACTCCCGATCCACCTGCTCGTAGGCCGCGGTCAAGGCTTCCACGGCCGCGTCGCCCACGCAATGGGCCGTCAGTTGCAGGTCGCTGGAGAGCACCAGCCGCGCGATCTTCGTGAGGCGATCGGGCTGAATGAACAGGATGCCGCGATACTTGGGATCGGTGATCGAGTAGATGCGGCTGACTCCCCACGGCTCGCGCATGTACGCGCTGCCGGTCAACATGCCGCCGTCGAGATAGATCTTGATGCCGTGCAGCCACAGCCGGTTATCGTAGGCGTGCAGCGGACTGCGGGCCGCGCCGCGGACGCGGGCCTCGATCTTGTCCCACGGCGCCTGGGCGTCGACATGATAGGTGATGTAGACGCGGCACGACAACTCGCCGCGGTCCTTCAGCGCCCGGAAGACTTCGATGTCCTCGTCGTCCGTGTCCCGATCGCTGACGCTGGTGATGCCGACCTCGTTGTACGCGGCCAGCAGCGCCTTGAGCCGCGTCTGCCGGTCGGCCGCGTTCGCCTTCTTCTCCGGCGACACATACTTGACGTAGCGATGGCAGTTGCGCAAGATGCCCGTGGGTTCGCCCGTCTGCGGATCGCGTTCGACCTTGCCCGGCTCGTCGGCGGGGATCTTGAACTGTTCGTCGATGCCGCTCAGTTTCAAGGCCCACGAGCTCACCGAGGCGTCGGGGCCGGTGCGGAAGACTACCGGGTTGCGCGGCGCCGCATCGTCCAATTCCTGCCGCGTGGGGAACCGCTTGTCGCGCAGTCGGGTTATGAAAACCTGGTCGATGCCGATCCACTCGCCCGGCTTCAGCACGGCGGCCCGCGACCGCACGTATTGCAGCACGTCGGCGATGGTCTCCATCGTGGGCACGCGATGGTCGAACTCGTTCATCGCCGACGACATCATGTGCAGGTGCGAATCGATCAGCCCCGGCATGACGGTCTTGCCCGCCAGGTCGATCTTTCGCGTTTCCGGCCCGCTCAGCTTGAGGATTTCGCTGTTGGCGCCGACCGCCAGGATCCGCTGACCCCGCACCGCCAGGGCCTCGGCGATGCGAAAGTGGGGATCGACGGTCAACACCTTGCCGTGGTGCAGGATCACGTCGGCCTGCTGGGCGGCCATTGCCGAGCACAGTAGCCCGCAAGTCAGAAACAGCGTCGCTGCCGTTGCCAGGAACATTCGCATGATGGGTCTCCACTGGTATCGATGAAAAGGTCAGTATGCTGCGCAAGGTGCAGTATACTTCCGGCCAGGCGCGCCCGGCAACCGTTGCGCCGCTGGAACTGCCGCGTCGCGACGCACGACACTAGCCCGACGCGCCGGCGAGGGAGGATCGCCGCAAATCCCTCGCTGGCGCGTCGGGCTGGTGTGCGGTATGAGCCCGTGCGCGGAATGAATCGCGCCTCGGTAGACTTCGACCGAATGTTCCGCTATCATGGGAGTGCTTCCTGAGATAGCTATCGCGCGAATTGGTGGGGCTCGCTGCGCTCGACCCACCCATTACACCCTACCCTCTACACTCGCCAAGATACCTCAATAAGACCCCCTTAACGGAGATCCGCATCATGAGAAATCTTCTTTCCCTTCTGCCGGCAGTCTTGCTCACGTTCTCCCTGCAACTGGCCGAGCCTGCGGCCGGCCGAGCCGCCAAAATTCCGGTGATCCTGGATACCGACATCGGCGACGACATCGACGACACCTGGGCGCTGGTGGTGTTGCTGAAGAGTCCCGAGTTGGACTTGAAACTCGTGACCACGACCTACGGCAAGGCCGAGTACCGGGCCAAGATCGTGGCCAAGATGCTCACCGTCGCCGCCCGCACCGACGTACACGTCGGACTGGGCGAAGGCGGGCACGACGGCACGGGCGGACAGCAGGCGTGGGTGCAGGATTACAAGCTTGCCGACTACCGCGGCACGATTCATGCCGACGGCGCGGGGGCACTGATCGAGCTGGTCGAGAAATCCACTACGCCGATCACGATTATTTCCATCGGACCGCTCAACACGTTGGCCGCCGCCTTGCAGCGACGGCCGGAAATCGCGGCCCGGGCCGCGTTTGCCGGCATGCAAGGGAGCGTGCGGAGAGGCTACGGCAGCGCAAAACCCGAGCCCGAATGGAACGTGAAAGCCAACGTGGCGGCGGCCCAGAAAGTCCTCTCGGCCCCTTGGCGCAGCATCGCCATCACCCCCTTGGACACCTGCGGCCTGGTCACTCTCTCCGGCGATCGTTTTGAGAAGCTCAAAGGGAGCAAGGATCCGCGCGTCCAGGCCATGTTGGAGAATTACCGCATTTGGGCGCGTCAGGAGCGTCTCGAGGCCATGCACTCCAGCAGCGTGCTGTTCGACACGGTGGGCGTCTTCCTGGCCACGCCCGCGGCCCCTTCGCTGCTGGAGCTGGAGCAGCTTTCGATCCGCGTCACGCCCGACGGCTTTACGCGCATCGACCCGCACGGCGCGAAGATGTCGGTCGCCACCCGCTGGAAAGACTTGGACGGCTACCGCGACCGCCTGGTCCGCATCCTGATGGAGCCGTGACGCTGGATCATTCATCAAACAGTAGGGTGGGTCGAGCAAACCGTGATTGTGGTGGGGCTTCGGTCGCTTACCACGGTGGTTCATTCGGTCCCCATTTGCGTATCGTTTGGTCGGTTTGCGAGCCCCACCGGCAGTTCACGCGACCTTGAGCCACCCTACCTGAAAAATCGGGGGTGACGCGCCGCATCATGCCCACTGTCCAGAATAACATGCGGGCCCCGTACGCCTGGGTCCGGGGCGGCGATATCAACGCCTTCTTCGGGCTGATCCTCGACAACGTAGCCGTGATGATCGTGCTCGTGGTCCTGATCAGCAGCAGCGATCCCGTGGCCCAACGGCGATTCTCGCGTGATTTCGTGCTGACCCAGATGATTCCCGGGACGGCCTTCGGCGTCCTGCTGGGCGATCTGGTCTACACCTGGATGGCCTTCCGCCTGGCGCGTCGCAGCGGACGGCAGGACGTCACGGCGATGCCCCTGGGGCTCGACACGCCCAGCACCTTCGCGGTCGGACCGCTGGTGCTCCTGCCGGCCTTGGACCAGGGTATGCGGCGCTACGGTTTGGACCACGCCCAGGCGATGGTTTTCGCCTGGCACGTGGGGGCGTTGGTGCTGGTTCTGGCGGGCATCTTCAAATCGCTGGTCGCGCCGCTGGGCGGCAAGGTTCGCATCTGGCTGCCGCGGGCCGGACTGCTGGGCTCGCTGGCCGGGATCGCCCTGGCGCTGATCGCCTTCGTGCCGCTGTGGACGCATATCGCGGCGGTGCCGCTGGTGGGCATGCTCTCGCTGACGGTGATTCTCGTGACCCTGGTGGCGCGGCGCACCCTGCCCATGCGAATCCCCGGCGCCCTGGCCGCGGTGGTCGTGGGCGTGCTCGCGTATGCAGCCCTCTCCCAGTTGGGCCGATCCGTGGATTGGCCAATGGTCCCGCCCGTGTCGAGCGCGGCGGCCGGCGCCTGGCGGCTTCCCGATCTGTTGCCCGCCTTTGCCCAGAACTCGCTATGGTGGAATCGAGTGGCATGGCACGCTTTGGCCAGCCTGCCCATCATGCTGCCGTTTGCCCTGGCAACCATCGTGGGCGGCATCGACTGTACCGAGAGCGCGGCTGCGGCCGGCGACGAGTACGACACGCGAACCATTCTCTTGACCGAGGGACTTTCGTCCGCGGCCGCCGGTCTGTGCGGCGGCGTCATTCAGAATACGCCTTACATCGGCCAGCCCGCCTACAAGGCCATGGGAGGCCGGGCGGCCTACACGCTGGCCGCAGCCCTGTTCATCGGCGCCGCCGGAGTGCTCGGCTGGTTCACCCGGCTATTCCAATGGCTGCCGGAAGCGGCCGCCTTTCCCATCCTGGTGTTCATCGGGCTGGAGATCGCCGCACAATCGTTCCGGGCCACGCCGCCACGGCACTTTCCGGCCGTGGCCCTGGCGATTCTGCCGGCCCTGGCGTACCTGGCGCTGATTCCCTTGGACGGGGCGCTCGGCGATCGTCCCGTCGCCGCCCACGCGACAGTGGTCGTGCAATCGCTGCGCTGCCTGGCCAACGGTTTCATCGTCACCAGCCTGCTCTGGTCATCGGCGCTGGCCGCGCTGCTGGATGGCCGTCTGCGCCGTGCCGCCGTTTACCTGGGCATCGCGGCCGCGTGCAGCCTTTTCGGCATCATCCACTCGCCCTTGGCGCCCGCAATCATCGCCTGGCCCACTACCGTCCTCGCCGAGATGTCCCGCGACCCGGCCATCCTCTGCCAGTCGCCGTACCACTGGGCCGCCGCCTATGGTTTGTCGGCCTGCGGGCTGATTCTGCTCTCCCTGCTTCCAGCTAAAGAAGAAATGCCGGGCTGATGATGGTTGTTTCGCGGCTATCGCCACAGAAGCCGAAACGCCCATAAGCATAAAACGCCCGCCGCTACGAAGCCGCCCCACGACGCCCACACCGGGAAAGCCCAGTCCCCGACGTGGACCCGCATCTGGCAGACCACCCGGACAAGGTGCGCGACCGCCACCAAGCCAAAAATGGTGCCGGAGGCGACGAAATACGCTTTGCTGCTCATGTTTCAACTCCCCATCGTTCCAATGGGCCGCCCGGGCATTACAGCGGTTCCCGCTTCTTCTCCGTGTTCAGTTCCGGCTCAACCTTGCGGCGCTTGTAGGTCACGCTGTAGCTGACGAGTTGCTTCTTCCCCGGCTGGAGGTCGAGAAAATACTTGACGTGGTTCTGGTCGACCCGCTCCACCCGGCCCGGCATGTTGTGCAGGTCCACGTAGGCCCCCGGCTCGTTGGAAGTCCAATCCCTGGGCGGCTGGCCTTCGCCCCACAGCACCACGTTGGCGTCGAACTGCCGCTC
>JBEKZQ010000454.1:0-5029 GCA_049509675.1 Thermoguttaceae bacterium
AAAGTGCTGGTGATGTTCGGACTTGGCATTTTGTTTTCTATCCAAGCTGCAGTGGCCGAGAACCTCTTCGAGTCGGACCTGACCGACGGTTGCATCTATGAATTCACTCCAGGCGGCACTCGAACCACGTTCGCCTCCGGATTAGGTTACCCATACCGTCTGGCATTCGACGGCAGTGGCAATCTCTTCGAGGGGGATTATAACTCTGGCAACATCTATGAGTTCACGCCCAGCGGAAGTCAATCCATCTTCGCTTCCGGATTGGATCTCCCGACAGGATTGGCATTCGACCGGAATGGCAATCTATTTGAATCGGACTTTTGGACTGGCAACATCTACGAATTCACGCCCGGCGGGAGTCGATCCACATTCGCCAGTGGATTGAGTTGGCCATGCGGTTTGGCATTCGACGCTGGCGGCAATCTCTTCGAGGCCGACTCTCATTCGAACAACATCTACGAATTCACGCCTGGCGGGAGTCAATCCACCTTCGCCAGCGGGTTGCATTCTCTGAGTACTTTGGCATTCGACAGCAGCGGCAATCTCTTCGTCACGGCCAACCAGGACTACGTCTACAAACTCACGCCAGGCGGGACTCAATCCATCTTCGCCGCCGGATTTAACGGTGCATACAACCTTGCATTTGATTCGAGCGGGAATCTCTTCGTGTCGGACCTTGGCTCGCACAGTATTTACCAATTCACACCCAGTGGAAGTGGATCCACCTTCGCTAGCGGATTGGACTCTCCGTATGCCCTGGCCTTTGCTCACAACACCCCCGAACCCTCCACCCTTGCCCTCCTTGGTTCGGCACTTTTGGGACTTGGGGTAGTCTATCTGCGGCGGCGCAGGTCGAAGGCTTGACAATCGCCAAGTCCATTGAGGAGAAAACCAGTGTTCCACAAGACGATGGTGCGGGGTTTGCTGGCGGCGGCTTTGGCCGCCTCTGGCGTAACTGGGCAGGCCGAGACGATCACTATCGACATGGTACCCGTGGGCGATCCGGGCAACGCGGCGTACTCATACGGACCATTTGGCGCGGTGAGCTACACGTACCAGATTGGCAAGTACGACATCACGGCTGCGCAATATGCTGCGTTCCTTAACGCCGTGGCGGCAACGGACCAATACGGGCTATACAACTTCAGGATGGCGATCACCACCAGCGGTCTTATCGGGTGCGGCATCACGCAAAGCGGGACATCGGGCAATTATACTTACAGCGTGATCGCGGGCCGCGAGGACTTCCCGGTAAACTATGTCTCCTGGGGCGACGCCGCGCCTTTTGCGAACTGGCTCCAAAACGGCCAGCCATCCGGGCCGGGAACAACAGAAGGTCCGGGCACAACGGAAACCGGGGCCTACACTCTCAATGGCGCGATAACGGACTTTGCCCTTGTGGCCGTTAATCGCAACGTCGGGGCTACCTATTTCATTCCATCCGCAGACGAATGGTTCAAGGCGTCGTATTACAAGGGCGGCGGCACAAATGCCGGCTACTGGGCGTATCCGACGACGAGCGATACCGCGCCAAGCAACGTGCTGTCGTCCACTGGGACTAACAACGCCAACTATTACAACGGCGGCTACACGGACCCGACGAACTTGCTGACTCCTGTCGGCGCGTTTGCCGCATCGCCGGGCCGATACGGCACATTCGATATGGGCGGCGACGTTTGGCAATGGGAAGAACAGTAGTACTCCGGCTTCTATCGCAGTATCTGTGGCGGGTCGTTCTCCTATTCCGATATCGGCCGGGATGCCTGCAACACAGAGCCCCCGTCATCAGAGAGTTACGATATCGGTTTCCGCGTTGCAAGCAGCGCAGCGAGCCCCGAGCCCGGCGGCATTGCCATACTGTTTGCGGGCGCGTTCGCGTTCGGGATCTGGAGACTACGCCGGAACGCCTGTGAGTCGCAAACGTCGGAAATCGAAACCATCAAGACCGATCAGCGGCAGATGGATGCCCGCAGGAACCCGCATTAGGAGAACGAGAATGGCCCCGCGAAAACACGTCGCCTTAGTCGCAAGTTGCATGGGGTTGTGCTGGGCCGGGCTGGCCGGCACGGTCGGGCAGGCCCGAGCGGCCGTCTACGTGGTCGACTCGGCGGCCCCCGCCGCGGCCGATACCAACCCCGGCTCTGAGGAGAAGCCATTCAAGACCGTGCAGCACGCCGCCGACGCGGCCAAGGCGGGCGACACGGTCTACGTCATGGCAGGCCGGTACGACGAGCGGATCAAGGTGAAGACCGGCGGGGCGGAAGGCCGGCCGATCAAGTTCCAGGCGATGCCCCGGCGCTCGGCGTCCGTAGCCGGCTTCGACCTGGATGCGAGTTACGTCCGCGTGGAGGGCTTCGAGATCACGGCCGAGCGGCCGGCGACGGCCGTGCAACTGCGCGCCAGCCACTGTGAAGTGCTGGACAACTACATTCACGACATGATGGAGGGGGTCACGGGGAGCGGCGGCAACAAGCGCTCCGCCTCCGGCGTGCGCGATTACTCGGCCGTGGCGCACCACCGCATCGCCTACAACAAGGTCTATCACGGCGAGTACGGCTTCCTCCTGAACGGGGAGGACTGGCTGGTGGAGAACAACGAGGTCAACCGCCTGTTCATGTACGCCAAGGGCAACAAGTTCGACGATTGCGACTACACGCGGTTCTTCGGCCGCCGCTGCGTGCAGCGCTGCAACTACTACCACGGCAGCACCCAGAAGGAGATCAAGACGGCCCACGTGGATTGCATCCAGACGTTCCCGGGCAACGGCGATAGCGCGCTGGACGTGCTCTTCGAGTACAACGCCTGCTTCGACTTCCACCAGATGTGCATGGTTGAGAAGCTCGCCCCCAACGCCGATCTGGGCGGCTGGACCTTCCGGCACAACATCGCCTCGACCAATTCGCCCACGATGCGCGGGGGCTGGGGCCCGGACATCATCCACGCGCGCGACGTGATAATCGAGAATAACACCATCTCGACGGTCAATTGGTCCACGATCGGCCTGCGGGACAAGCAAGCGGCCAACGGGCAGATCCGCAACAACATCCTCTGCGACGCGGAGCGGGCCGTCGTCGACGGCGACGAGACCTTCTCGCACGCCAATCCGCTGATCGAGCACAACCTGACGTTCAAGACGGCGCCGCTGGCGGGCGGGACGAACGTCAACGGCAAAGATCCGCTCTTCGTGGATTCCCCGAAGCGGAATTTCCGCCTGCGCACGGGCAGCCCGGCCATCGGGGCGGACAAGGGCGGCGCGACGGCCGGAGCCCTGGAGTACCCCAACGTGTATTACGTCGATCCGCGCCATCCGGCGGCCGCCGACGAACCGGCCTGGGGCTATCCGGCCGTGCCCCTGGCCACGCTGGCCAAGGCGATGGCAGTGGCGCAAGCGGGCGAAACCGTGCTCTTGCGCGGCGGCATCTATCGCGAAACGCTGAAACCCGGCAGCGACGGCGTGACGGTGCGGGCCATGAAGGGCGAGGAGGTGACGATCAGCGGCGCGGACGCCATCGAGGGCTGGCAGCGGGCCGCCGACGGCAGTTGGTCGGCGCCGCTGCCCAATGCGCCGAAGAAGGTCCTCCGCGACGGCCGGCCGTGGACCGAGTTCACCCACGACAAGGCCGCCGGGCGGATCATGGTGAAGACGGGCGGCGACCCGCGCCTGCACGTTTTCGAGACGGTCGTGCGGGAGTTGGGGATCGATCTGGCCGGCAAGAAGGACGTGCAGGTCGACGGCATCACGGTGGCGAACACGTTGCAGGAACTCCGCTAAAGGCTCGCGCACAAATAATTTGGACAAATTGTAGCAGGCACACGCCGTGTGCCGTCCGCCCACTTACGGCACACCGACCATGCTGCGCATGGTGCCCGGTGCCTACTACATGCGAATTGCACAGGTTACTCTCGCGCGGTCGCTGAAGTCAATCAGTCGCTTTCGCGGCCCAGTTTCCAGTAAACCGCGTAGCGCTGGTAATGCAGCTTGTAGAGCGGGCTCAACGTCACTCGACCGGCGAGAGCACCGTCTGCAAGAAGCGTCCACCACTCTCGTACCAACCCTCTTTGGTGAATCGACACCAGTTCAGATCGATGAGGAAGCCGAGCCAATGGCCGCCGCTTTGCACCGAGGCGATCATGCGGCGGTACGGCAACGGTGCGAGATGGTAGAATCCCAACCCCCGCTCGGAGATGTGTTTTCCGACGACGGAGATGTGCGCACCGCAAGGCGTGGCGCCATCGTTGGCCACCGGCGTAAGGTAGAGCAAGTGCGGGAACGGATAACGGGTTTCCTGCCGCCGCTCCAGCGCGCCCCAGCGCGACTGCACGGTACTCAGGAGGACCCACACTTGCGTGCGCAGCTCGTTGCCCGCAGCCGCCTCCGGCACGAGTTCCAAGAGCGGTGGGCTCGCGGCCAAGTTCAGCGTCATGAGTGCCGTTCCTTGTTGTTCAATCGTTGCGGTCAGCCGTGGCCGCGTACGCGGCCAGCCGGAAAGTGCGCGAGGCGAATGCCGAAAAGTCGCAGCGGGCGGCAGCAGATGAGCTTGTCCAGGCGGGCATGTATGCAAACACCCGCCAAGACAAGCGTAGGTCACGGCAGGCACAGTGTCAAATTGCCGACCCATCAGGGCGCCAGCGATTGCCGGACGACCCGTGCCGCTTCTTCGCCGTGGCCGGCCGACTCCAGTGCGCGGATCCAGTCGCGCTGGATCCGGGCATAATTGTCGGCGAAGGTCGCGTAATGGGGATCGATCGCCAGCCCCTGCCGGAGCAGCCGGGCCGCTTCGGCGTAATGCCGGGCCGTGCCCAGATCGACGGCCCAGTTGTTGAGCGCGGCCAGCAGGTTGCCGCGCGCCGTCGCATTGGACGGATCGAGCCGCACGGCCTTGGCAGTGGCGGCCACCGCCGCGGCGAACCGCTTCTCGGCCAGCAGATCGATGCCGCGATTGTAGTAGATCATCGCCGCTTGCTCGACGGCCGATATTTCGCGAATCGGCCGGTCCCGGCCCGCGGAAGGACCCAGGATTTTTTCCAT
>JBEKZQ010000455.1:0-5020 GCA_049509675.1 Thermoguttaceae bacterium
GGAATTCCCCGCGGCGCGCCGTTCGTCGAACCGGGCCGGACCGGCATCCTGCTGGATTGCTTCGCAACGGAATGGCTGGGCGAGGCGGTTCGCGCGTGTCAGCGACTCGATCGCCGCGCGGTGGCTGCCGTCGCGGCCCGGCAGTTCGACACCCAGCGGATCGTGGACACGATTCTGGCCGCCTTGGCCGACGTGCGGACGTAAGGCGGCTGGCCAAGATCGGGGAGAAGGAAACCCGAAAAGCGAGGCGTCTAGCGTAAGGCGCGGCAGAACACGTTGGCCGCGCATTCTAAATTCCACCTGGGGTCGCCTTTCGCGAGTTCTCGACGCTCCACAAGCGATTCGTTACACTGGCGGCCAATGCTGCCCCGAACGGGGCGTGACTCGAAAGCCCAGGGCGCAGCCCTGGGGAAACGGATCGACGCAATCGTTCGATAAGGTCCAACGGACCACTACCCGGTAATCACCTCGTCGAATCAATCCCACACGTAACGTTCGTCGTGCTGGATCCCGTGGCGTTTCAGAATCAAGCGAAACTCATCCTGGAAGGTACGTTTCCGGTGGTGTTCCTCCTGATCGGCAATGTAGGCTTTGACCTGCTCAACGTTGGATTGGCTGACGGAAAACGCGCCATAGCCGTTCTGCCAATGAAATTCCCGCAAAGCCGGTCCTTCCTCCTTGATGCGCACCGAGGAACTGATCTTCACCTCCTCGACCAATTTGGCAATTGCGATCGTGCGGTGCAGGCTAAGGAGGATGTGTACATGGTCCTCGACGCCGCCGATGATCAAAGAGGGACAATGGAGGTTTTGCAGGATACCGACCATGTAACCGGTCATCACGCCGCGGAGTTCGGGCGTGCGCAGGTAGGGGTAACGGTGCTTCGTGCTGAAAACGAGGTGGATCAAGACGTTCGACAGCGATTGCGGCATGGCGATTTCTCCTGTGCGAGGGACAAGTTACGGCCCGTTGGGCCTTGCGGGACGTGAGGGTTTGCCCTCGCTCCCAGGGCTGCGCCCTGGGCTTTCGGGTTACACGCCTTCGGCGTGGAGGCATTGGCGCTCGCAGATCAAGGCCGCAGGGCTGACGATCGATCAGTTCACGGATTTGCTGTGAACCTCCAGGCGGCCAACTCTACACCACCACGGTGCCGTTCGTCAGTCGAGCGGCTTGATCTTCATGTTGCGGAAGTAGATGGGCGCGCCGCCGTGCTTGCCCTGCAAACCGATGTGCCCAAGTGGAACGCTTGGCGGCGTGCCTTCCAATGTAACATGCCGCACCGTGGAGTTCCAGCAGCACTGGCAAAGCCAGTGGCACTCGGCGACGCGGTCAGGTCCATGTTTTCGGTCATGAGTACGGCCAAATGGCAATGCCTATCAGCCGAAAAATGGACCAGACCCCGACTTTGCAGTTGTCCTGACCCGGCACTGGCAAAGCCTGGCACCCAATGCCGCGCGGCGGTCACTCGCCCGGCTTGGGCTTGGCCTTGGCGTCGGGGGGGGCGTCGTACTCGAAATCCTTCCAGACCATGGGGCGGCGGTAGGGCTCGATGCGGAGCACCGTCTCGCCGTTCTGAAAGATGCGGACCGTGCCGTTGCTCTGACTGACGGTGACCGCCACGGCATTGGTCGCCCGGCTGATGGCGGCCGCGGCCCAGTGCCGCGCACCGAGCCCCTTGGAAAGGGTCACGTCGGCGGCCGAACAATCCAGGTAACGGCAGGTGGCCTCCACCGTGCCGTCGGCCGAGACGATGATCGCGCCGTCCATCTGCGCAATCTCCTTGATCCCTTCGCGGACCCGCGGATCGTCGAGGTTCCGTTCCTTGCGGCTGTAGCCTTTGACGGGATCGAAACCGGCCGGGCGGCTGCAGTTGAGCACCTTCCGCGAGTCGCCCACCACGAACAGCGTGCCCACCGGTTTGCCTTCCCGCCCTTCCCGGCCGATTTCCACGGCCAGATCGACCACGATCTTCAAGGTGTCCAGGGGCACGCGGGTCTCCAACTGCCGCAGGTCGCGACCGGTGAGGCGATTGAGATGCTCGTCCAGATTGATGACGCTCAGCGAGTCGATCGTTTCGGCGTCGAAGCCGCTGTAGAGGGTGGCCACGGCCGACCCCGGCGCGAGCAGGTCGTCGGCCACGGCCTCCAAAATCGCCTGCGCAATGCGTTCGTAGATGGGGCTCTCGGGCATGCCCACGCGGATCGGCTCCAGGCCCGCGTCCCGGGCGCCGGAAAGTTGCTCGGCGGTGTCGGCAGCCACGAACAACCGCTTGTCGCCGGCCATGTTCCGCAACCGCGGCCAGTCGGCCGTCCCCTCCAGCATCAGCAGCACGGCATCCACGCCGGAGGTTTCCGTCAAGCTCACCGCCAGAGCGAACAACGACTTGAACTGTTCGGTCAGTCGAAGCGGCTGCATTGCGTCAGGCCCTGCCTGTTGCCGGCGGTGACTTGTGGGCGGCACATAGTCCCCAGTTCCCCCCTATCCTACGAATTCTTGCGGCCCTGGGCAACGGCAATGCGGCCCTATCGCTGCGGTTTGCATCATTTCAATTGCTGGGAAGGCACCCAGAGGATCCCCGGGTCCATGTTTTCGGCCATCGTCGATTCGCAAAACCGCATCTTCCGGCCGAAAAATGGACCAGTTCCCGGCCCGCGAACGGTTATCAAAACGTTCGCCGCATGCGTTCGGCCAACGATGGCGGATCGCCCGGCTGAAGTTTCCCGCTCTTGTTGTACTCGCGCCAGCGGTTGACGTCGTTTCCCAGGTCCAAGTGGGTGATTTCGCGGAGCGATAGCACGGCTTGGTATTGCATGGCGGGGTCGCCGTCTTCCAAGACCGCCGCCAAGGCAGTTATCGCGGCCTGGTCGTGGGTATGCGCCAGGGCTCGGGCGGCGGCGAAACGCACATCGCGGTCGATGTCGCCGGCCAGCAGCCCGGCCATCTGTTTGGCCGCTTCGCTATCGCCGCGTTTGGCCCACGTGTCGCAGGCCGCCAAGCGGACGTCGGCGTCGGGATCCTTGACCGCCGCCCGCAACACCTGGTCCGTGGCCGGGCCGGGGTACTCGGCCAGCGTCCGTACGATCTCCGCCCGAATGAGTGGATCGTCCTGCCTCTGAATCTCATGAGAAAGCTCTTGAGAGACCTGTAGCTTCTGTGCGGGCGGAGTCTTGGCGGCATCCTTCGCCAGTTTCCTCAGATTCTCTACACGCTCGGTGGGGGATGGGATACCCGAAAGATCCTGGCTATGGTGTCCCCAGGGCAGCCAGGAAGGCACTTGCATTTTCTCGGCGCAGCCCGAAGCCAGCAGGGCCACGAGGCAGCACGTCCATAGTGCAGGCTGTTTCACACAGTCGCCAACCATAGCGGAACAATCGGGGTGGCAAAGGGGGATATCCCGAGACTTGAGTGCGGGACTATAACACCGATGGGCGTTCCCGCCAAGACGAAATCGGTGAAAAAGGAACAACGCCACGGAGGGGTTTGGTTTCCATGAACGCATCCGGCACGCCTCGTCTTGACAGCGCGCCACGGGCGGGCCTAGAGTAGCCGACCGTGAGCGACGAAACGACGATTTCCGAATACCGTTGCCCGGGCGAGGGGTATCCGATCGCGCGGGCCGTCCATTTGGGGCGGCTGGCGCGTTTTTGTCCCAAATGTCGCCGATGTTTGCACCGCCACGACACCCACGGTCTGTCGGCCCGACAGATCCGGCGGCTGGGGGAAGTTGCGGCCGGGCGGCCGCCGCAGCCACTGTTTGATGAGGACGGGATGGCAGGCGCGACCCCCAACGCGATTGGGCCTGAGCAGGCCCGCCGGGCGGCCGTGGCCCTGGGCCTTCTCTTGCAACAAGGGCCGGCGGAAAAAGAGGCTCTTCCGGGGTTTGGCGGAGAACGTGGGAAAACGGGTGCCACGGTTGGCTTGCCCAACCGTGCCCTCCACACTGCTGGACAAGCCGGGCACCGACCGGAGGTTGGTCGTGGCACCCACCTGCCTTGTGCCGCAACGCATCCCCGATTGCCCGCGCAGGCTGCGGACCGCCGGCCCACGGTGCTCTTGGGCGGCGACGATCGGCCCTGGACGGCCGCCTGCTTCGCCGCCGCCAGCGAAGGGCTGCGCTGGAGCGGCTGCCACGTCGTCGACATCGGCCCGGCCAGCGCGCCCTGTCTGGCCGATACGCTGCAACGGCTCCGTGCCGCGGGCGGTTTGTTGATCCACAATCCGAGCGAGCGAGAGCACCTCGTGGGGCTGAAGTTCTGGGGCCCTGGCGCTCAGCCGCTTGCCCGGCACGACTTGGCGCGGGTCGAACAGCTCTTCCACGTGCCGCCGGATCGCCCCACGCGCGTCTATGGTTCGCTCGACCGGCTACCGGCCGAGAGCGGCTATCTGGCCCACATCGCGCCCTGCTATCATGCCATGCGTCCCTTGCAGTGGGTGCTCCACTCTGCTTGCACTCCGTTGGTCGGCTACATCCGTCAACTGAGCGCGCGGGTGGCCTGCCGCGTCACCGTGGTCGCTGCCGCGGGCGAACGGCTGGGAGCACAGGTGCTCGTGCATGGTTCCCACTTCGGACTTCACGTCGACGGCCAAGGCGAATCCTGCCAATGGTTCGACGAAGCGGGCCGCGCCGTTGCGGCCGAGCGAATGTTCCTGCTCATGTCCGGGGACTGGTCCATTTTTCGGCCAAATGGCGTTGCGCTGGCCAACCAATCGCTGGCCGAAAATATGGACCTGTCCCCCTTGAGGCCCGAGAATCGCAACGTGATCCTGGAAGAAGATTCGTCGCCCGAGCTTCAGCGCGAGCTTCAGGCGCGGGGCTTCACCGTGGTACGCAGCGGCGCCGCACGGGCCGAAATGGCTGCGGCCATGCACACGCACGAGGCCGTCCTGGGCGGCGGACCCAGCGGACGTTTCTGGCACCCCAAAGGCACGGTCGCCCTGCCGGACGCCCTGATGACGCTCACGCTGCTGTTGCTGCTCCTGAGCCGCAACGATCGGCCGCTTTCGACAGTCCTCGACGCCG
>JBEKZQ010000456.1:0-5017 GCA_049509675.1 Thermoguttaceae bacterium
GGCCAGACGCCGCGGATCGCCCACGATCGAGATCAATCCGGGCCGCACCCAGGTGTCGCATTTGGTGGACGTGAAACTGGCGCTCGGCGCGGCCGCTGCCCTGGATGCGATTTGGCAACGCTACCAACAGCAGGCGAATGGCACTGCGAACGGAGGTTGAGTTTGGATGCTCTAGAGATTATTTCACGTTAGCCATGCGGGCTTCGCTAGCTCCAACGTCTCCGGCAGATCAAACCGGCAATGGGCGCTTCGATCGCAATTCCCCCTTGGGCCCCGACCCCTCTCCCGCTCGTGCCGCAGCGGCACGCGGGGAGACGGGAGTATTTGATGGACGCCCGCGGCCGCGTAGAATGGGGACCGAAAGGCACCCAGAGGGTACCCGGTCCCATTTTCGTTGCGACCAAGCGAAGCTCGGTGCCCGAATTGGGACAGTCCCCCCGCATCGAGACCGCCCATGAAGAAGCAACGACTCATGACCCCCGGGCCGACGCAGGTGCCGGACGAGGCCCGGCTGGCCCTGGCTCGACAGATCATCCACCATCGCACGCCCGAGTTCCGCGGCCTGTTGGTCGAGGTCCTGGCGGGGCTGCAATATGTGCTGGCCACGCAGAACGACGTGGTGCTGTTGAGCTGTTCCGGCACCGGCGGCATGGAGGCGGCCGTGGTCAACCTGGTTCCCCGCGGGGGGAAGGCGATTGTCTTGGAATCGGGCAAATTCGCCCAGCGGTGGCGGGAGATCGCCGAGCGGTTCGGCATCGAGGTGGTGCGGCTGGAAGTCCCCTGGGGAGAGCCGTTCGCCGCGGCCGACGTGGCCCGATTGCTGGCCGAACATCCGGATGCGGCGGCCGTCTATGCCACGTTGCAGGAGACGAGTACGGGCGTGGGGCACGACATCGAGGCCATCGGCCGAGTGGTGGCCGCCAGCAGGGCCCTGTTCGTCGTCGACGGGATCTCTGGCGTGGGCGTGATGGAGTGCCGCACCGACGCCTGGGGGATCGATGTCTTGGTGGTCGGGGCGCAAAAGGCGTTGATGACCCAGCCGGGATTGGCTTTCCTGGCCGTCAGCCCGGCGGCGTGGAAACAAATCGAGGCGATTCCCCGGCCGGCCTTCTACTTCGACCTGTTGGCCTATCGCAAGGGGTTGGCCGGCGCGGAGACGCCGTTCACGCCGGCCACCGCACTGATCGTGGCCCTGGCCGAGAGCCTGCGGATGATCCGCCAGCAGGGGATCGAGGCCGTTTGGGCCAGGGGCAAGCTGCTTGCCCAGGCTGCCCGGGAGGGGTTGGCGGCGTTGGGCCTGAAGCTGGTGGCGGCACGGCCGGCCGCAGGGCTCACGGCCGCCTATTTGCCAGACGGAGTTGACGGTCGGGCCTTCTTGGACCGGTTGGAGGAGCGTTTTGGCGTGAAACTCGCCGGCGGCCAGGGACCGCTCAAGGGGCGAATCTTCCGCCTGGCCCACATGGGAATGCTCGATGAGTTGGAGATCCTGTCGGCCCTGGCGGCCATCGAGTTGGTACTTGTAGAAATGGGACAAAACATTAAGCTAGGGGTTAGTGTCGGCGCGGCCAGCCGGGTGCTGGCACAAGTTAACAACCACTCCCTGCGCGAGCCCAAACCATGCCAAGAATCATCGTTCTGGACGAATTGTCGGAAGACGGTCTGAAACTGTTGCGGTCCGCCGGAAACATCGAGGTGGATATCCGCACCGGCCTGAAGGGCCAGGCCCTGCACGATGCGCTGCTGGAGTACGACGGGGCGATCTGCCGCAGCGGCGTGAAGATCACGGCCGAGGCCTTGGCGGGAAATCACCGTCTGCGGGCGATTGCCCGGGCCGGCGTGGGAGTGGACAACATCGACACCCAGGCCGCCACCCGGCAGGGCATCGTAGTGATGAATACGCCGGGCGGCAACACGATTTCGACCGCCGAGCAGACGTTGGCGTTGATGTTGGGTTTGTCGCGCAATCTGGCCCCCGCCTACGACAGCCTCATCGAGGGCCGCTGGGACCGCAAGAAGTTCATGGGCACGCAACTGGCCGGCAAGACGCTGGGCATCATCGGCCTGGGGCGCGTGGGCCAGGCGGTGGCCACCCGGGCCTTGGCCCTGGAAATGCGCATCCTGGGCTATGATCCGTTCCTCTCGGCCGCCCGGGCCAAGGAACTGGGCATCCAGATGGTCGCCTCCGCCCGCGAGATGCTGCCGCTGGTTGACTACCTGACGGTCCACACGCCGCTGAACGATGAAACGCGGAACCTGATCGGCCCGAAGGAAGTCCAATTGCTGAAGAAGGGCGCCCGGCTGATCAACTGCGCCCGGGGCGGGATCTACAACGAGCAGGCGGTGCTGGAGGGGCTGAAGAGCGGGCATCTGGGCGGCGTGGCCCTGGACGTTTTTGCTACCGAGCCCTGCACCGACAGCCCGCTGTTTGGCCTGCCCAATGTCGTTTGTACCCCCCATTTGGGTGCAAGCACGGAAGAGGCGCAGACCAGCGTGGCGGTCGAAGCGGCCGAACTGCTGATCGACTTCTTCACCACGGGGGCCATCAAGCAGTCGGTCAACATGTCGACCTTGGACCCCAAGACGCTGGAAAGCATCCGCGGCCATTTGAACGTGGCCTTCCGTTTGGGGGTGCTGCTGTCGCAGGTTGACCACTGCCCGCCCACCGCCTGCCGGCTGAATTACAAGGGCGAAGTGGCCAAGAAAGACACCCGGCTGTTGTCGGCGGCCTTTGCTGCCGGCCTGATGGAGCATGCCCTGGGGCAGGGGGTCAATATCGTCAATGCCGAGGTCCTGCTGCGGGAGCGGGGGATCGAGCTGATCGAACAGCGAAGCAGCGACGTAGGCGATTTCAGCTCGCTCATCACCGCCGAGGTGGTCAGCGACGCGGGGACTTCGTCGGTTTCCGGGGCACTTTTCGGCAATAACATGCCGCGGTTGGTGCAGTACGGCGGCAGCCGCCTGGAAAGCTACCTGGACGGCACCCTGTTGATCTTCATCCACCGCGACATGCCGGGCGTGATCGGCAAGGTCGGGGGGATCACCGGCAAGCATGGCGTGAACATTGCCCAGATGTCGGTGGGCCGGGCCACGCACAAACCGGGCGGCGAGGCGGTGGGCGTCTTATCGCTCGATTCCACGCCGCCGGCAGAGGCCATGTCCGAGCTCCTGGCCCTGCCGCACGTCACCCAGGCCTGGGTCGTCAAGCTGCCGCCGCAAGGCGAGTACCCGCCGTGGATGGGCGCGTGAGAGCAGGGGAACAGCAGAGCAGGTGAACAGGTGAGCAGGTGAGCGACTCTTCGCTCCCCACTGTCCACTACTTCCGCTACATCCAAAACAGCTCCCGCTGTTCCCCCAGCCGTTGCACGATTTATAGCTTATTGATCTTATCCAGCTTGCCGATGTGATTGTCTAGGCGTAGCGGGCGTGGCCTTGTCGCGGGGAAAAGGGGACAGGCAGCTTTTGTGCGACGACCATGCTGCGAACCCGCGGTTCGCCGCATGGTGCCCGCCGGAGGGCCGTTCCGGCAAAAGGTGCCTGTCTCCTTTTCCCAAACCGCTGCGAGCCCTGAACCCGCCCCCAGGCCCTCAAGACAGACACACTGCTGCCGGACATGATCGACACCCCGCCACTCGACGATCGAGTTCTCACCGCCCTGGAACGAAACCCGTACCTCTCCCGCCACAACCTGCGTTTTGAAACGGACCAGGGTCGTGTCACCCTCCGGGGAGTGGTGGGGACGTATTTTCAAAAGCAGATGGCCCAAGAGTCGATTCGGCATCTGGCTGGCGTGCAAGAGGTTACCAACGAACTGGAAGTTTGTTGGTAGACGATACGCCGGTCATGGGCCGTCTTTAGCCCACTCTCCCGGAGGGGGAGGGGATCGCTTCGCCGCACTTGCAGTGGCCGCCGCGCCTTAGCGCGGCAGGCGAGGAATGTGAATCGACCCCATGACCGCCTCTTCCCGATTGGCGTAGATCGGCAGACGGTCGTCCGGGCAACACGCGTGCAGCACGCGGCGGTTGTGCGGCGACAGGCCGCACAGGTGCAACATGCCGTCGTGGTCCTGGATCCGCTGGTACAGTCGGACCAGTTGCCCGGCAAAATAGCTGTTCAACACGCGGATCTGATCCAGTTCCAGCACCAACCGGTAGGTGAAGTGCTGTTGCGCCAAGTTCCAGATTTCATCTGCCAGCGGAACCGGACTGGCGGGATCTGCTGCCTGCGTGCGAACGCGGACGAACAACCACTCGAGACCTCGTTCGACTTCCAAGTCAGAACTGGGAGCTGTGGCCAACATCAGGCACCGCCTCCTATCGCGGGAGAAGAGATGTGCGATCTGGGTACCCAGTATCTCGACTGTTATCATATCAAAGGCAGACGCTTCCGGCAATCGGGAAATGATGATTTTTCCAAATGAGCAATCCTGACCGGCGAAGTAGTGGATCGGGAGGGGGGGGTAACAACCGTACTCATCTCGCTCCGCGAGATGTCAGACCTCTCGCGGAGCGTGATGAGTACTACGGGAACAGGCGTCGCTGATCGCCGTCTTTGCCGCCGAAGAACTGGCTGAGGCCCAGGTGCTCAAACGCGGCCGGCGTCATTTTCCGCCCCCGCGGGCTGCGGATGACCAGTTCACTGCGGAGCAGGAAGGGCTCGACTTCGTCGATCAGCGTATCGGTCGAGACGTTCATGGTATGGGCGACGGCCTCGACGCCGACCGGACCGCCGCCGAAGACCCGGGCCATGGTCTCCAGGTACTTGCGATCCTGAGGATCCAGCCCCAGGGCGTCGATGCCTTGCATTTCCAGGGCCGCCCGGGCGACGGGCAAGCTGACCCGGCCGTCGGCGCGGCTCAGGGCGTAGTCGCGGACCCAGCGGAGGCGATTGTTGGCCAATCGGGGGGTGCCTCGGCTGCGCGTGGCGATTTCCAGGGCCGCCTCGGCCGCGATCTCGACGCGTAGTTTCGCCGCATTCCGGCCCACGATCTCCGCCAGCTCTTCGACGCTGTAGAAGTCCA
>JBEKZQ010000457.1:0-7672 GCA_049509675.1 Thermoguttaceae bacterium
TGGGGATCGAACTCCTCCGGCGTAGCGGAATGACAAAAGACGCCCGTGGACGTCCAGTGGACGAAACTCAGCCACTGGACGTCGGGCGACATGCCCAGGACCATCGGTTTTCCCGGTTCAAAGCCTTCGAACAAGAATTTCTTGGCCAGCGGGGCGGTGTGCAGGGTCATCACCGTGAAGCAGAGCAGGACCCAACCCACGCAGAAGGCCAGCACGCCGCTGCCG
This sequence comes from Thermoguttaceae bacterium, assembly GCA_049509675.1. Taxonomy (GTDB): domain Bacteria; phylum Planctomycetota; class Planctomycetia; order Pirellulales; family Thermoguttaceae; genus JBEKZQ01. The sequence continues at coordinate 226 of JBEKZQ010000457.1, forward strand.
ATGCGGTCGGCGATCATCAGGAACCGCACGTTGACTTGCGAGATCCAGTCGGTGGCCGCGCGGAACAGCACGACGATCACGGTAAAGAGGCCCCACAGGCAGAGGAAATCCCAGAGATACGTGTAGTGAGGGTTCCACGAGTCCAGCCATTGGGCGGCCGGCTCGAACAGCGTGCTGGCCAACAGGGCGCCCGTCACCACGTTGACCAGGCGGATGGCGTTGGCCCACATCCCTTGCGGATACAAGAAAGCCACGCAGGCCACCGGGATCAGCAACAACAATATAGGCAGAATGAAGCTCATCGTAGCACTCGGCGATTAATTTGCAGGCCGTTCGGATGTCTTACACTGAACACTGAAAACTGAAAACTGAAAACTGATCCCCCTCACCCCGGCCCTCTCCCGCGTGCCGCCTCGGCACGATGGGAGAGGGGGATGAGTGGCGGCGACTTCTCCCAATCTTGCCAAACTCCAATTACTGTTTCAACACGCGCATCAGTTCGGGCAGGGAAGTGGCGCCCCGGGCCACCAGCAGGATGCCTTCCTCCCGCAGGCTTTTCTGGCCGGCCTTGCGGGCCACCTGTCGCAGGACGTCCAGTTTCGGCTTGGCGGCCAGCGCCTTGCGCAGCGTGTCGTCGACGACCAGCAACTCGAACAGGCCCGTCTGTCCCTTGTAGCCGGTGCCGCCGCACTCGGGGCACATGTCTTTCTTGTCGTCGTCCGGTTTCGGCTGGGGCGGGCGATACAGGGCCCGCAGCCGGCCCTCGGGAATCCCCAGTTGCTGGAGCACCTGCGGCGCGGGGGCATAGGCCTCTTTGCAGCGCTCGCACAACTTGCGGATCAGCCGCTGGCCCAGCACCATCGTCACCTGCCGGGCGAAGTCCTGCGGCGGCACGCCCAGCGCCAGCACGCGCAACAGGGCCTCGGCACAATCCTTGGCGCGGATGGTGCCGATGACCAACCGGCCTTCGCCGGCAATGTCCTTGCATAGCATGCCGACCGTGGCCGCGTCCACCAGGTCGCGCACGACCACCACGTTCGGCTGCTCCCGAAACAGCTTGGGCAGCACGGTGACAGGGGTTTCGCCGTCCGCTGCCTTGTAGGTGGTGACCGGGACGTTCTCCACTTCGTCGTAGCGGTTGGTCGCTTCTTCGACGGCCGCGAACTCGCGAGTAAAGCGGTCCTGGCTGCGAAGCACGACGTTGGTGGCGGTCCGCAGACCGGCGCCGGGCAGGGCCGAGAGCAAGACGAAGCCCCGCTCCCGGCCCAGCAACTCCTTGACCTGTTCCTGCATCTTGGCACGCATGCCAAGGTCGTCCAGGGAGGCCAGTCGCTGGGCCTTGATCTCGAACTGGATCAGCACTCGTTCTCCGCCCTGGATGCCCTGCGAGGCGAACGTAGCCAGCGTGCGTACCGGTTCCACCGAGCCGGTCGGATTGAGGGCCTCCACGCCTACCATCTTGGGCAGCCGGTCGCGATGGACGGGGCTCCATGGGCCGATCGACGTGGCGAACTTATCCCGCACGCGCTCGGCCACCTCAACCGACACCTGCTGCTGCAACTGGGCCGGCGTCAATTCCTCCGTGGCCAGCCGCCTGGTCACCTCGATGATCGTACTTTCCTGGAACGCCGCCCGGGCCTTGTCGATCTTGTCGAACACTAGCTGGCGGATCACCACGTACTCGATGCCGAACTTTCCCTCCTGGCGATTTTGCCGGTCTTGCGGATTGGCGCCGCAGAGCAGCTTCAGCGATTCCAGGGCCGGGTCGGCGGTCTCGCGCTCGCGGGGCTCGCGCGGCATCCACACGCCGTCGACCATGTGCCGCACCGTGACCGCCGACGGCGTGAAATCCAGCATGATGGCCGTGGCCCGGCCGGCGAGCCCCTCGTAGAGGATCTCCCGGGCCTGCGGCAGGCCCGGCGATTGCCGGGCGGCCAGCATCCGCGCCGCGTCGGCCGGAGCGTCGGCGCCGCCCCGCGCGAACGCTTTGACGGGCGAGCCCTCCTCGTTCGGGTCCCTGCTCTCGGCGGCCATCCGCACGCCGAACTTCCCCACGACCTCGGCCAAAAGGTATCGCAGGTGCCCGCGGGTCAAAACGCGCATGTGCTCGCCAACACGGACGTTGCGATCCAGGACGTACAGCGTCAGCGGCACGGCATAGGCGATCAGCAGCAGCGGAAAGACCAGCCAGAACAGGGGAATCAACCATAGCAGCACGAAAGTGCCCAGGAAACTGCCGAAGACGATCGCATTCCAGCGGCGGTAGTCGAGCTTCAATTCCACGGCGTCGCGGCTGACCCAATCGGTCGAGCCGACCCAGGCAAGAAAGACCAGCCAGCAGCAGAGGATCTTGATCCAACTGAGATAGCCGCCGGGATCGCGATGAAAGGCCGGTGGGCCGGCCGCCGCGTTGCCCGCCGGTCCGGCGGCCCACAGCGTGCCGGCCGTCAGGCAGACCAACGCGGCAACCAGTATCACGGCGACCAGGCGGCGAAATCTTAACATCACAGGGCGGCAGGGCCGCCAGCCAGTACGAGCTACCGCTCGGTTCATTTGGTCCGCTCCCGTTGGTCGCTAATCTTTGTGAAGAGCTTCACGTTCTTTGACGCTCGCATCACAGAATCCCCGGCTCGCGAATTTCTATCCCCTTCAGGGCCATCTTCAGAGCTTCCGCATTCGGGGCCACCTCGAACGCCGTGGGCCGATCGATCATCTCTTCCTCGATCAGGGTTTTCAGACTCGTGGTGAAATCCTGCATCCCCTCGTTCCTGCCGATGCGGATGGCATCTACCAGCTTGTCGTCCTGGCTCTCCAGAATCAGCTTGCGGACCGTGGGGTTGAAGGTCATGATCTCGACCGTGGGCACTCGGCCCACGCCGGGGCGGATCGAAGGCAGCAGCTTCTGGGCCACGATGGCCTTCATGTTGAACACCAGGGCGCCGCGGATCGCGTCGTGCATGCCCTGCGGAAACAGATCGAGAATGCGGCCGATCGTGCTGGGGGCGGTCGAGGCATGGATCGTGCCGAACACCAGGTGCCCGGTCTCCGCCGCCTGGATCGCCGTCTCGAACGTCTCCCGATCGCGCATTTCGCCCACCAGCATCACGTCCGGATCCTCGCGCACCGCGTGCTTCATGCCGGTCATGAAATCCTTCACGTCCAGCCCGATCTCGCGCTGATTGATCAGGCACTTGTCCTCCGTGAACAGGAATTCGATCGGGTCCTCCAGCGTGAGGATGTGCTTGCGATAATGGTGGTTCACGTAGTTCAACATCGCGGCGATCGTGGTGCTCTTGCCCGAGCCGGTCACGCCCGCCAGAAGGATCATCCCCTGGCTGAATTCGCACAGGGTTTCCAGACCGTCGGGGAGGTTCAGTCCCTTGAAGTCGGGAACGGTGTTGTTCACCCGCCGGGCCACCAGCCCCACCTGGCCCATCTGCTGGAGCACGTTGACGCGGAACCGCCAACGGATCTCGTCGATGGGCAGCGAGTAGGCGAAGTCCACCCCGCCGTCGTCATCGAAGACCCGCTTCCGCCGGGGGTCCGGCTCGATCATGGGAAAGATCAGCCGGGCCATTTCCTCGACGTCGACCGGCCCGCGATTCAGCGGCCGCAACGAACCGCGGACGCGTACGAACGGGGGGCAGCCGACCTTCAAGTGCAGATCGCTCCCCTCCAGTTTCACCAGGGCGCGAAACAGTTTGTCGATTTCCAATTCGGGCTGCACGCCCAGAAACCGCAGGTGGTCCTTTTCGATTGCTATCGCCATGGGAACCAAGAGTTTTCAGTTTTCAGTTTTCAGTTGGTCGTGCTCGCCGACGTCGACCCGCACGGTCCTAGCCGCACGTTCCTAGCCGCACCGGGATGCCGCGCCGCCGCATCACCTGCTTGGTTTCCGCGATCGTGTATTGGCCGTAATGGAAAATACTGGCCGCCAGGGCCGCATCGGCGCCGCCCAGGAGAATGGCATCGGCCAAATGCTCCGGGCAACCGGCGCCGCCGCTGGCCACCACGGGAATGGAAACGGCCCGCGTGACTTCGCGGAGGATCTCCAGATCATACCCGTTTTTCGTGCCGTCGGCATCCATGGAGGTGAGCACGATTTCGCCGGCCCCCAGCCGCTCGACCTCCCGAGCCCAGGGCACCGCTGCCAGCCCCGTTCCGATGCGGCCACCGTTGATATGGACCTCCCAGATTTCCCGCCCGTTTTTTTGCACTCGTTTCGGATCGATGTTGACCACGATGCACTGGCTTCCGAACCGCCGGGCGGCCTGGCGCACCAGTTCCGGATCGCGGCAGGCGGCCGAGTTGATCGACACCTTATCGCTCCCGGCGTTGAGCAAGGCGCGGATGTCGTCCAGGTTGCGGATGCCCCCGCCAACGGTTAGCGGCATAAACACCACTTCGGCCGTGCGGCGGACCACGTCGAGCATGATCTCGCGGTCTTCGTGGCTGGCGGTGATGTCGAGAAAGACCAGTTCGTCGGCCCCCTCCTGTTCGTAGCGCGTGGCAACTTCCACCGGATCGCCCGCATCGCGGAGATTCAGGAAGTTCGTGCCCTTGACTACCCGTCCGCGATGGACGTCGAGGCAGGGTATCACCCGTTTGGCGAACATAACCTTATCAGCCGATGAATGATTCGCGTAGTCCCCTCTCCCGCCAGGAGATGGCTAGTGGTCTGTCCAACTTGAGTTTACGGGTGCCACGGTTGGCTTGTCCAACCGTGTTTCCAGCACTGCTGGGCAAGCCAGCAGTGGCACCCAACCGGTAATGTCGAAATGGACAGACCACTGCCTGTGTTGCCGAGACACAGGCTGGAAGCCTGTGCTACGTCGATTTGTGGATAATCCGGGTTAGGGTCCCTCTCCCAAAGAGAGAGGGGGCACCGCTTTGTGAAAGTCCAGCCTTTACTGTACCGTGCCTCCGCCCTGCCGGTCAAGGATGAGGACGACAGATGAGGAACACTACCCCGCTTCCTCGACCACCTGTCGGCACTCCGGGAGCGAGGCCAGAAACAGCTTGCCGTAGGGCTTGGTGTGGATGCGCGGATCGAGAATCACCACGATGCCCCGGTCACGCTTGGTGCGCACCAGGCGGCCGAACCCCTGCTTGAGCTTCAACACCGCCTCGGGCAGTTGATACTCGCGGAACGGATTGCCGCCGCGGGCGCGGATCGATTCCAATCGGGCTTCCAACAACGGCCGGTCCGGCACGCTGAAGGGCAGCCGCGTGATGATCACGTTCTGCAAGGCGTCGCCGGGCACGTCCACGCCCTGCCAAAAACTGTCCACGCCGAACAGCACGCCCCGGGGATTGGCCTTGAATCGCTCGATCATCTGGCTGCGCGGCAGGCCCTCGGCCTGGCTGTACAGCGCCAAATTCTCTTCCGCCAGCCAGGGCGCCAGGGCCGTCGCGGCCTGCCGCATCATGACATAACTGGTGAACAGCACGAACGCCCGGCCCTGGGTGCGCGCCACGTAGCGGCGGATCATGTCCACGGCCTTGCACTGATACTCGGCCGGCTGGGCTCCCGGATCGGGCATTCCCCGCAGCAGGACCAGTTCCACCTGCTCGCGGTAATTGAAGGGACTTCCCAGGCATAAAGACCGCGACTGGAGCAGACCGATCCGCGATTTGAAGAACTCGAAACTGCCGGCCGTGGCCAGCGTGGCGCTCGTGAGCACGACGGTCGGCACTTTGGCGAACAATTGCTCGCGGAGGATGGGACCGACGTCGATGGGGGCCGCTGAGAGCGTAATCCGCCGCCGCGATCGGCCCTGCGTGCTATCGATCCAATAGACCGATTCGGGCGTCTGCTGGGCGCACCATTGCTCCACGCCTTGCGACAGGCCGTCGAGCCGGTTGGCGGCCGCCGTGAAGTCCTGCCGCCGCTCGGGCTCGGGAACATCGGCCGCCACTTTACGCACCGTGCCCGCAAGACGCGTCAGGGCCTCGCTCAACGCGTTGGGGACTACCCCCGGCTGGCGGACGCGGCCGTTGCCGCCGGATTGCCCGTCCATCGGCGACGTTCCGGAAGAACACGTCGGCGCGGTGATGGCATTCCAACACCCGCTGTTGCCCTTCGACCGACTTCCGTTCCACCAGCAGTCCGCGATTGGCCCGATCGTTGTACAGCCGGCGCAGCGCATATTCGATCTGCCCGCTGGTGATGCGCAAGCCCAGGTGGTCGCCGGCCACGGCTTCCATGGTATGGGCCTCATCGAAGACCACCACGTCGTAGGGCGGCAACAGGTTGACGTTCTGCTGTCGCAAGGCCAGGTCGGTGAAGAACAGGGCATGGTTGACGACCAGGACTTGGGCCCGGCTCATGCGCCGCCGGGCCGCGTAGTAGAAGCAGTTCTTATACTGCGGGCAGGCCCGGCCCATGCAGTTGCCGTGGTCGCTGGCGACCTCGTCCCAGACGGCGGGCAGGGGGCGAAAATCCAACTCCGACAACGTGCCGTCGTCGGTCTGCCGTGCCCAGTCGCGAATGTGGCGAAGCTGGTTGAACTGTTCCTCGTCGGTAAACAGGTTTTGGGCTCGGCCCAGGGCGTTGCCCAGCCGCCGCAGGCTGAGATAGTTCTGCCGGCCCTTGACCAGCACAGCCGTAAACTCCACCGGCATCACGCTCCGCAGCAGCGGCAGGTCCTTATGGATCAACTGTTCCTGGAGGCTGATGGTGTGGGTGGAAATGACCACCCGCCGCCCGTCCGTGGCCAGGGCGGCCAGGATGGCCGGCACGAGATAGGCGAAACTCTTGCCCACGCCGGTGCCCGCCTCGACCACCAGGTGTTCCTTTTGCCCGATGGCCTTGGCCACGGCCTCGGCCATGGCCAGTTGTTCGCCGCGCGGCTCGTAGTTCTCCAGCCGCGCGGCGATGCGGCCGCCGGGACCGAGGATTTCAGTAGGTGAGACCATATAAGCTCTTTGATGGAATTTCAGGCCGGCAGTTGAAGCGGGCCCCTCTTCCATGTTATGCTAGCTGCGGTTTCGCGAGAAGCGGCATGGGCCGGAAGACGAACATGGCGATCGAGTTCCGTTGCAGCCAGTGTAACACCTTGCTGAGCGTTGGTGATGAGGCGGCAGGGCGGCAAGCGAAATGCCCGCAATGCGGCGCCGTGGCCACCGTTCCGTCTGTTCCGGCCGCCCCGTCCGCCCCTGACCTGTCGCCGGCTGACAGTCCCTTCGCCTTGAGCGGCCCATCGCCGTTCGGGGCCGACTCTGAGAACCCTTACCAATCGCCCACGCACGCTGGCGATGTGCCAGTGACGTTTGAATTGGGCCGCGGCGCGGCCCTGCAGCGCGTCTCGGGACCAGCCACCGGCCTGCTGGTCACCGGCTGGCTAAGCCTGGTGTTGCAACTGCTGGGCATGATCGCCAATATGGCGAGCATCGCCTTTCAGCAAGCGGGACCGGCCCGCAACGCCCCACAAATGCCCGGAATACC
>JBEKZQ010000458.1:0-5008 GCA_049509675.1 Thermoguttaceae bacterium
CCGGGCGATAATGGTTTCCTCGGTCGCCCCGCCGATAAGCTGCTCGAGATTGGTGCGGACCGTGACCCGGGTGCGGACCTTGAGCTCCACGCCATTCTTGGCGATGCCGCTGAGCGTGGCCCGGCCGGAGCGCTTGGGGTCGGGGCAATCGATCACCTTGGGATAGACGCTGGTGCGGACGGCGTCGAGCACGTCGCGGCCGGCCAGGTCGATGGCCGCGGCACGGTCGAAATCCAGGTCGATGTCGGCCCGGTGTGCGGCAATGATCGACTGGATCACTTTCAGCACGTCGCCGCCGGCCAGGTAATGCGCCTCCAGCCGCCGCGTGCTCACGCCGGTGTCCGACTCTCCGCCCAAGCCGGCCTGCATGGCCATGATCTTGCCGCGCACGATGAGGCGCGAGTTGACGCGGCGGAAACTCATGCCCACCAGGCTCCAGATGCTCACGTTGGCATTGGACATGTAGGCCTGGAACCAGAGTTTGCCGTAGACCAACACGAGGATTGCCAGCACCACGGCCAGGATGGCGAAGACGCCGACGCCGAGGATGGCCCAGGGGGTGATCTCTCCCCCTTTCTGTGCTAGCAGGACGGGTAGCTCACTATGCATGGCCGCTCTCCCCTACGAGTAAGCTTGTCGAGAATACCCATAGCATAGCGGATTACGCAGCAAGTGTACACGGGCCGGGAGAACTGCAAAGTTGCGAAGCGAGACACTAGCCAGAAGCGCTAGCGAGGGAGAATCGCCGCAAAATCCCTCGCTAGCGCGTCGGGCTAGTGTGCGGGAATGGACCTGTCCCGAAGGGCTTCTCGCACTTTGCAGTTCTGCCCGATTTCGCGGCAATCCCCCTTTTCAACCGATCGCCGTGCGGTTTATAATGACGGGTCTTGCCATGCGAAGCCGAGCGATCAGTTCATAGCGGGATGCCACCATGCCAAAAATGAAGACCCACAAGGGGACCAAGAAACGTTTCCGCCTCACGGCCACGGGGAAGGCGAAGCATCGGCACGCCGGCACCAGCCATCTGGCGACGCGCAAGACGCACAAGCAAAAGCGGAACCTGCGCGGCACGGTCGTGGTCAGCGACGTGGAGAGCAAGAAAATCCGCCGCGCGCTGGGCAAGCACAGCTATTGAGCCGTTCCCCCCGGCCACCTCTGCGGAACGGGCGCCGGCAACGCTTCCCCCCACGGGAAGGGCCTTGTTTCCGCCAATCTTGAAGGACCGACATGAGAACTACCAAAGGTGCAGCTCGAAACAAGGCGAAAAAACGCCTATTCCGTAAGACCAAAGGCTTCGTCGGCGGCCGCAGACACCTGTTGCGGAGCGCCAAGGAAACATTGATCCGGGCGGGCGTGTATGCCTTCCGCGACCGGCGGAACCGGAAGCGGGTTTTTCGCAGCCTGTGGATCATCCGCATCAATGCGGCTGTCCGCGAGCGCGGCCTGCGCTACAGCGAGTTCATTGCCGGGCTGCACAAGGCGCAGATCGCTTTGGACCGCAAGATCCTGGCCGAGTTGGCGGTCAGCGACCCGGCGGCCTTCGATCAGGTGGTCGCGCTGGTCAAGGAAGCGATCAAATAGGAGTTAGGAGTTAGGAGTTAGAATGGCGTACAACGGCCATCCTTCTAACTTCTAACTCCTAACTCCTAACTTCTAACTCCTGCTCATGGCACTGGCCGAATTCCTGGCGGAACTTGATGCGTTGGCCGCCGCGGCGACTGCCGCCTTTGGCTCGGCCGCCGATGCGGCGGCGGTGGAGGCCGCGCGGATCGAACTGCTGGGCGCCAAGAGCGGCCGGCTCAAAACCGTTCAGAAGGGCCTCGCCGCCGTCGATAAGGCCGACAAGCCGGCGGCCGGCAAGCATTTCAACGCCGTCAAGCAGCAGATCGAGACCGCCTGGGAGCAAGCCCGGCAGCGCCTCTCCCGGCGGCCGGACCAGGCCGAGCAGGCCGAGCGGTTCGATCCCAGCGTGCCTGGCAGCCGGCCCATCCTGGGCCATCTGCACCCGATCACGCAGACGATCGAGGAGTTGCAGGACATCATGGGCCGGCTGGGGTTCACCGTGGCCGATGGCCCGGAGGTGGAGGACCAATGGCATAATTTCGATGCCCTGAACATCCCGCCCGAGCACCCCGCCCGCGATCCGCTGGAGAATTTCTACCTGGCCGCGGCCGGCGTGGCGGCCGGCGGGGACAACGATCGCGCGATGCTGCTGCGGAGCCAAACCAGCACGGTGCAGATCCGCGTGATGGAGAAGATCCGGCCGCCGGTGCGGATCATTGCCGTGGGCCGGGTCTATCGCCCCGATACGGCCGACGCCACGCACTATCCGATGTTTCATCAGATCGAGGGCCTGCTGGTCGATCGGGGTGTCACCATGGCCGATCTGAAAAGCACGTTGCGGCTGTTCGCCCGCAGTTACTTCGAGGACGACGTTCACATCCGCTTCCGGCCCTCGTTCTTCCCGTTCACCGAGCCGAGCGTCGAGGTCGACATGAGTTGGCAGGGGCGGTGGATCGAGATGGGCGGGGCGGGCATGGTCGATCCCAACGTGCTGCGGGCGGTGGGCTACGACCTGGAGGAGGTGACCGGGTTCGCCTTCGGGTTGGGCATCGAGCGGGTGTGTGCGCGGCGGCACGGCGTGTTGGACATTCGCGAATTCTACAAAAACGACGTACGATTCCTGCAGCAGTTTTAGAGCCAAACATGATCGTTTCCTGGAACTGGCTGAAACAATACGTGCTGCTGGACATGCCGTTGGAAGAGCTCCAGCGGCGGCTGATGATGGCCGGGCTGAACCACGAGGAAACGACCGAGGCGGGCGGCGACCTGGCGATCGACCTGGAGGTGACCAGCAACCGGCCCGATTGTCTGGGGCACCTGGGCGTGGCCCGGGAAATCGCCGTGTTGTGGCAGCGCCCGCTGCAAGTTCCCGCCGCCCAGCCGCGGCAGGGACCGACGCCCGTCGAGGACCTGGTGCGCGTGCGCATCGACTGTCCCGAGTTGTGCTTGCGGTATACGGCCCGGGTCGTGCGCGGCCTGAAGGTCGGTCCCAGTCCCAAGTGGCTGGCGCGGCGGCTGGAAACGGTGGGGATCGCCGCGATCAACAACGTCGTCGACATTTCCAACTATGTGCTCATGGAGTGCGGCCAGCCGCTGCACACCTTCGACTACGCGAAGCTCGACGGGCCGGAAATCATCGTCCGCCGGCCGCAGCCCGGCGAGGCGATCGAGGCCATCGACCATAAGACCTACGCCCTGGAACCGGACATGTGCGTCATTGCCGATGCCCGCGAGCCCGTGGCCATCGGCGGCGTGATGGGCGGGGCCGGCACCGAGGTGCAGGAGTCCACGCGCGACGTGCTCGTCGAGGCGGCCGAGTTCGATCCGATCTCCATCCGCAGCACGGCCCGGCGGCTCAATCTGCACAGCGACTCCTCGTACCGCTTCGAGCGCCGGGTCGATCCCGAGGGCATCGATTGGGCCAGCCGCCGCTGCTGCGAGTTGATGCTGGAATTGGCCGGCGGCGAGTTGGCGGCGGGCGTGATCGACGTTGGCCCGGCGCCTCCGCCGCGTCAGCCGATCACTTTGCGCCTGTCGCAATTGCCGCGGATCCTGGGTATCGAGATCGACCTGCCGCGCGTGCGCGAGATCCTCGCTGCGCTGGGCAATGTGGAAGTACACGGGGCCGAGGCGAACGGCCGTCTTACCGTCGTCCCGCCCAGTTGGCGCCGCGATCTGTCCCGCGAAATCGACTTGATCGAAGAGGTGGCCCGAATCCACGGCTACGAGCAGATTCCCGAGGACGTGAGCGTGCCCATGGCGCCGTCGGTCCGCCGCCGTGAAGACCGGGTGGCGGCAAAGATCCGGCACGTCCTCACCGCCAGCGGCTTCGACGAAGCCATGACGCTCAGCGTGGTGGACGAAGCGTCGGCCCGGGTGATGAGTCCCTGGACCGCGGCCGAGCCGCTGCGCGGCCAGATGCCGGTCATCCGCGGCGCCGACCGCCTGCGGACCAGCCTGGTCCCGAGCCTGTTGGGTGCGCGGCGGATCAACGAAGCCCTTTCCAACCCGCGAATCGAACTGTTCGAGATCGCCAAAATCTATCTACCCAACGACGCGGGACTGCCCGACGAGCAATTGATGCTGGGCATCAGCAGCGGCCGCGACTACCCGGCCGTCAAGGGCGTGATCGAGGCCATCGTGGCCGCGCTGGATCCGGCGGCCCAGCTTGAATCGGCCGACGCGGACGTGCCCTTGTTGGACCCGGCCGCCGCCTGTTGCCTGCAGCTTGCGGGCCAACGGCTGGGTTACGTGGGCCGCCTGCGGCCCGAGGGGCTCAAACAGTTGGACGTGCGCGGAGCGACGACCGTTGCCGAACTGAGGCTTGCGCCGTTGATTGCCATCGCCAAGTTGATTCCGCAGTACGTGCCGCTGCCGCCCTATCCGGCGGTGACGCGCGATCTGAACCTGGTGGTACACGAAGCGGTCCGCTGGTCCGACGTGGCCGTCACGGTGCGGGACCACGGCGGCCCGCACTTCGAGGGGTTGGACTATCGCGACACCTACCGCGACCCGGAGCGACTGGGAACGGGCAAGAAGAGCTTGCTGCTGACCATGGTTCTGCGCTCCAAAGAAGGCACGCTCACCAGTCAAGAGGCCGACGCGGTCTGCGATTCTGTCGTGGAGGCCTGTCGCCGCGCGCACGGGGCGGAACTGCGGGCGTGAGCTTGCACAAACCGTCGATAGACCTCACACTGGAAGTACAGACACAAGCGGAGCCGCGAAGCGGAGGTACCCTGGAAATGGATCAAGTGCAAGAACGGACGCCGGTCCGGCGACCGGATTGGGATGCCCTGTATCGGGAGGGAACGCCGGTTTGGGACACCGGTCTGCCGGCCGCGGAGTTGATGGGCGTGGTGGACGAGGGCCTGGTGCCGCGGGGGACCGTGTTGGAACTGGGCTGCGGCACGGGAGCGACGGCCATCTTTCTGGCCAAGCGCGGCTT
>JBEKZQ010000458.1:5016-5521 GCA_049509675.1 Thermoguttaceae bacterium
TCGAAGTCACGGCCGTGGACAGTGCGCCGACGGCGATCGAGCGGGCCCGCGTGCGGGCGGATCGCGAAGACACCCTGCCGCGGTTCGTGCTGGCCGACGTTTTCGAGTTCGGCCTGACGGCCGGGCAATTCGACTTCATTTACGATGCGGGCTTCTATCATTTTGCGCGGCAAACCGATCTGGACCGTTACCTGGACCTTCTGTGGCGGGTGACGCGACCGAGTTCGTTGTATCTGACCTTGGCCGGCGCGCGGGGCGAAACGGCCGAGGGCGGCCCGCCGCAAGTCAGCAAGCGGCAACTCTATAGCGAACTGGCCCGACTCTTCGAGATGGTCCGTCTGCGGCATTGCCGGCTGGAGAGCCCGTTGCGCCCGGAGGGCTACCTGGCGTGGTCGTGTCTGATGCAACGTCCGCCGCGGGGCAAGTGAGTTTCTGCTGCGGAACGTAGGGTGGGTCGAGCGCAGCGAGCCCCACCAAGTTCTCCAGCCAAGCGGTGGGACTCGCC
>JBEKZQ010000459.1:0-5001 GCA_049509675.1 Thermoguttaceae bacterium
TGGGTGCCACTGCTGGCTTGCCCAGCAGTGCTGGAAACACGGTTGGACAAGCCAACCGTGGCACCCGTAAACTCAAGTTGGACAGACCACTAGCCCGAAGCGCCAGCGAGGGAGAATTGCCGTAAATCCCTCGCTGGCGCTTCGCGCCTAGTGTGCGGAACGGACCTGCGGGCGGAAGACGTCGCGGGTTTGCCGTTCTCCTGAAAAATATTGCCGAAGGCTTGCAAGTTACGCTGGCGGAGAGTACTGTAAAAGGCAGATTGCCGCGATTGTCGGCAGTTCCCGCCTTTACTGCAAACGGTTGAATACGACCCGAGCCCCTCCAAAACAGCGACGGTGAGCGTCAGTTCCGACCGTGCAGGTATAACCATCCCCCAAGACCTAAGGAGTGCAGCATGCCCAATCGTCGAGAATTTCTGCAAACCGGGGCCGCCACCGGTATTGGCTTCTGGCTGACCGCCGGAACGCAGGCCAAGGCGAGCACCTCACCCAACGAACGTATCGCCATGGCCAGCGTCGGCATCGGCGGCAAGGGCGATTCCGATTCGCACGACGCCGACCGCAACGGCGACATGGTCGCGGTTTGCGACGTGGACACGAACCAACTGAAGGGCGCCGAGCGCAAGTTTGCCAAGGCCAAGAGATACACCGACTTCCGCAAGATGCTGGACGAGATGGGCAAGAGCATCGACGCGGTCACCGTCAGCACGCCCGACCACTGTCACGCCGTGGCCGCGGCCACGGCCATGCACATGGGCAAGCATTGCTTCGTGCAGAAACCGCTCACGCACACCTTGCACGAGGCCCGCACCCTGGGCCAACTGGCCCGCGAACTGAAACTGGCCACGCAGATGGGCAACCAGGGCACGTCGAATGACGGTCTGCGCAGGGCGGCGGCCCTGGTGCAGGCGGGCGCGTTGGGCAAGGTCACCGAGGCGCACATCTGGACCAATCGGCCCATTTGGCCGCAAGGCGGCAGCCGCTCGCAGCCGCGGAATCCGCCCGATTCGTTGAAGTGGGACCTGTGGCTGGGCCCGGCCCCCACGCGACCCTACGGCGACAACTATCATCCCTTCGCGTGGCGCGGCTGGTGGGATTTCGGCACTGGCGCCCTGGGCGACATGGCCTGCCACACGGTCAACATGCCGTTTGCGGCCCTGCACTTGCGCGACCCGATCTCGGTGCAGGCCAAGAGCTCCGGCCACAACAAGGACAGCTATCCTAAGTGGTCGGTGATCGCGTTCGAGTTCCCGGCCACCGAGCAGCGGCCGGCCGTGAAGATGTTCTGGTACGACGGCGGCCAGCGCCCGCCCAAGGACCTGTTCGAGGGCCGGGACCCCAGCGGCTCCGGGGCCATGATCATCGGCGAAAAGGGCAAGCTCTTCTCGCCCGGCGACTACTGCGACGGCTTCCAACTGTTGGGCAATGTCACCGAACCGAAGGTGAAGTACAAGCATTCGCCCGGGCATTTCGAGGAGTGGATCCGCGCCATCCGCGGCGGCGAACCGGCCATGTCCAACTTCCCCGACTATGCCGGTCCGTTGACCGAGACGATCCTGCTGGGCAATCTTGCCGTTTGGGTTGCCGCCTCCGGCCAGGGCGAGAAGGTCGAGTGGGACGCCAAGAACCAAAAGGTGACCAATATCACCGGCCTGGAACCGGTCATTCAACCCACCTATCGCCCCGGTTACTCGCTCTAGCGGCGAGCGACTTGTGGCGTGCAGCCGATGTGCTGATGCAAGACCGCCGGTGTCGCGAAAGTGCGGCACCGGCGGCTTTTTTGTTGGCTCTTTGGAGTGCGGCGACTTGTCGCCGCTTTGCCGGATTGTTTGCTACCCAAAGGCGACGCGGCAGTGTACCTGAAATCCGTCCTCCAATCCTTTCCGGCCGCTCAAAGAAAGCGGCGACAAGTCGCCGCACTCCAAAACTTCGCTTGGGCTAGGCTACTCCCGCCCCATCAACCGCTGTTCGATGAGCCGAAAAAGCTTCCGGGCGACCTTCTGCTTGCTCCCGGACATGGCGGCCAAAACCTGTCCGCGGCAATCGATCACTTCCACCTGCGTCTTGGTCGAGTACATTGCCGCCGGGCCGTTGACCACCACCAGGTCGCAGTTCTTCCGCTCCAGCTTCTGCATCGCCCGCAGCCGGTGATCGCTCGTTTCCAAGGCAAAGGCCACCAGCCATTGCGAGCCCTTGCACTTGCCCAATTGGGCGATGATGTCGGGTGTCTCGACGAGTTCCAGATGCAACGACTGCCCCGTCTTGCGGATCTTGTGCGCGGCCGTTTGCTTGGGCCGATAATCGCAGGGAGCGGCCACGCCGATCAGCCCGTCGCAGTGCGGAAAGATTTTGAGGCACTCGGCGAGCATCTCTTCGGTGGAAATGACGTGTACCACTTCTGCGGCAGCCGGATACTTGACCTCGACCGGCCCGCTGACGACAACCACGTCATGGCCGGCGGCCAGCGCCGCCTTGGCCAGGGCCTGCCCCATGCGGCCGCTGGAACCATTGGTCAGGAATCGTACCGGATCAAGGTACTGCCGCGTCGGACCGGAGGTGACGAGGATGCGGGGCATGGGGGTGGGGGATCGGGAAGTGCGAAGGAGGAGTTGCGGCCCGTTGGGCCTTGTGCGATGTCGGGACTTGGCCTTGGTTCCCCAGGGCTTCGCCCTGGGCTTTCGGGTCGCGCCCCATTCGGGGCTCACATGGTGTTCTTTCCTCCGGTGATTATGGGTGATGAGTTCCCATCCACGATAACTGCACCGCCCGGCGTGTCCGCGAGCGGGCCTCGCCGTCTGCGTCTGGCGTCGTCGGATCCGAGTTGATGGGGGTGCGGGGCATGGGGACGGCAAAGGGACGAGCTATGGCCCGTTGGGCCTTGCGGGAAATGGTGGGCCTTCGCTCCCCAGGGCTGCGCCCTGGGCTTTCGAGTCGCGCCCCGTTCGGGGCTGGGTCGCCGCCAGCGTTTCCGCGATGACTTGCAACAGCCGTTCCGGCGAAGCCATGCGGCCGGCGCCGATGGAACCGCAACTCAAGTAGCCCTCCTCCGGATCGACCAACAACACGCCGTCCGCCCGCAGTTGGGCGACGTTCCGCTGGACCGCCGGCTTTTCCCACATGCGATTGTTCATGGCCGGGGCCATGATCACCGGGCCGTCGAAGGCCAGCAGGACCGTGCTGAGCAGGTCGTCGGCCAGGCCCCAGGCGGCCTTGGCGAGGATGTTGGCGGTGGCCGGGGCCACGCAAAACACCTCGGCCCGGGCGGCCAACTCGATGTGCGGATGGGCCGCCCCGCGGCCGAAAACGGCCGTCCGCACCGGCCGGCCGCTGAGGGCCTCGAACGTCCGCGCCCCGATCAACCGCAGCGCCGAACGGGTCATCACGACCGACACCCCGGCCCCGGCCTGCACCAACTGGCTGACCAGCGCGGCGGTCTTGAAGGCCGCAATCCCGCCGGTCACGCCGATGAGTATTTCGCGGCCTTGCATGTGTTCACGAAAGGGACAGTCCCATTTTCGCGGCCACGCTGCGCGTGACAAGCGAAAATCGGGGCAGTCCCCAACTTGCTCCCTCCCCAAGTCCTAAGCCTTACAGGTCGCGGAAGTCCAGCTCGGGCGGGCCGGCCACCGGCGCGCCCGCCGTCTGCAGGTTCATCTGCGAATCCAGGTAGATCTTGTCTTGGATGATCTCCTGGATCACGATCTGCATCTTGTTCTCCGTGTCCATTTCGACCAACGGTCGGGCGCCGCCGTTTAGCGCCACCAGGCGTTTCTGGATCAAGGTAGAGAGCTTGAACCGCCCGCCAACCTTGTTCACTACCGCTTCCTCTCGCAACTCGTCGATCATTAGGATCGGCCTTTCGCTTGGATATACAGAATGTCAGTTTCCACTGTTCGTAGCAAGAATCACGCAAATTTCCTGGACGGCCCGGTCCATGTCATCGTTGATGACCTCATATCCATAACGATGGGCCAGGCTCAGTTCGTGTTCGGCTCGTTCGAGCCGGCGTTGGATCGCCTCGCAAGTTTCGGTGCCGCGAGCCCGCAGACGCCGCTGCAACTCCTCCACCGTGCTGGGCCGGACGAAGATGCTGATGGCGTCGGGGAACTGCTCCATGACGGCCAGTGCCCCGTGAACGTCGATATTCAAGACTACCCATTTTCCGGCCCGCAGACCAGGGGTCACCTCGCTTTCGAGGGTTCCGTACCAGTGGCCGCGGCCGAATACCTCGAAACATTCGATGAATTCACCCCTCTGGCGGCGGGATTGGAAGTCGGCCGGCGTCAGGAAGTGATAATCCACGCCATCCACCTCATCGGGCCGCGGCGGCCGCGTGGTGGCCGAGACACTACGCACCAGCGGCAGGCGGCAATGCGCCAACACCCGCTCCAAGAGAGTGGTCTTTCCCGCCCCGGAAGGTCCGGAGATGATCACCAATCGTCCGCAGCTTGCACCGGTCACGTTACTCAACGGCCCGTTTCGATTTCTGTGCTAGATGGGGCGCCACGGTCAAAGGGGACAATCCCTTACTCGATGTTCTGGATCATTTCCCGGATGCGTTCGATGGCCGTCTTGATTTCGATCACCCACTGCGAGATTTCCACGTCGTTGGCCTTGGAGCCGATGGTGTTGGCTTCGCGAAACATCTCCTGGGTGAGGAACTCGAGTTTGCGGCCGGCGCTTTCCGCCATGCCCATCGTCGATTCGAACTGCACCAAGTGGCTGCGCAGCCGGACCACCTCTTCGGAGATGTCGCTGCGTTCGGCGAAGAGGCTGACCTCCTTGATCAGATCACCGGCGTCGAGCGTGACCTTGTAATCGGCCAGCAGTTTCTTCAGACGCTCCTCGAGCCGATTACGATAGCCTTCGACCATGCCCGGGGCGCGACGCTCGATCGCGTCCAATCCGGTGGCGATGCCGCGGCAGTTGGCCAGCAGGTCGGTTGCCATGGCCTGGCCCTCGGCGGCCCGCATCTTGGCCAGGTTCTCCATCGCCGCTTCC
>JBEKZQ010000046.1:0-19077 GCA_049509675.1 Thermoguttaceae bacterium
CCTGCCAGGCCGCCAGGTTGGGCAGCCGGTCGGCATAGGGCGGGGGCGCGAACAGTCGCATGACCACGCAGTCCGTCGCGTGCCATGCGGCCAGCACGATCGCCGCGCGGAACCACCAGCGGCCCGCCGCCGAACCGTTCTTGGCTTTCCGCAACAGCCATCTGCTGCCGAGGATTGCCAGGCCCAGCGGCACGGCCACGTCGGAGAGCCGGAACCAGTAGTACTTCAAGATGCCGGCCGCCAAGCCCAGATCATAGAACTTGATCAGGCTCGCGGCCCAGCCGGCCAGGGCGATAATGAGCGACGCCCAGACGAACGATCGCAAGCGGCGACGAGCCTCTCTCTCCCTCTCCCCTTGCGGGAGAGGGCCGGAGTGAGGGGTTGTCTGCCAAACGTCCCCCGGCTCCGGCGGCGTATTTGCCGCATCAGCCCGGGCGATCGAGCGTGCCAACAGCCACCACACCTCGCACAAAATGGCGAAGGTAATGACGAAGTCGATAGGGAACCGCCAGGGATCGAGGTGATGGTAGAGCCGTTGGTAGACGTAAATCTGGTCGGCCTGTCGCACGACCGCGCGGTCGACGCCCCAGTTGACGGCCAGCGCCGGCACCACGCCGGGCAGCGCCAGGAGCAGCCCGCCCACCAGGCCCGGCCACATCTTTCGAAGCGACGGCGCACCCTCTCCCCTCTCCCCTCGCGGGAGACGACCATGCTGCGCATGGTGCCCGGGGGGTGAGGGGGCCGCACTGCTGGACGAGCCGGCAGGGGCACGCACGGGCAAGCCCGTGGCACCCTGCATTGCCCTGGTCGTGGCAGCGCCCGTGGCACCCGCTACGGCCTTCTCATAGGCCCAGACCATGCCGGCGGCCACGGCGGCCCAACCGCCCACGATCGCGTGGAAGGCGCCGGCTGCGCCCAGCAGGAGCCAGACTCGGTTCCAACGGCCGGCCACCAGCGCCGAGAGGCCCAGTAGCACCAGAACATAGGCGAAACCTTTGGCTTCCATGCCGCCGATGACCCATTCGCCCGCCATATTGCCGTGTTGCATCAGAAAGACGAACAACGCGGCGCTCAGCACGGCGACCCAGCGGCGTGGAACGACCGCGAAGCTCAGCCGCTGCCAGGCCCAGGCCAAGAGGCCCCAGGTCAACACGCGGCCGATCCACGTCAGCGGCGCTTCGGCAATCCACAGCGAGAGCCAGCCAAAGGTGACGTAAAAGGTCCAATGGGCGTCGCCGGACTCGAGGAAGAAGTCGTTGGGAGCCCAGGCCGGATTCCAATAATGAATCGCCTTGCCCAGGTAGTTCGGTTCGTTCACGTCGGGTACCGGCCAGGCGCCCTGAAGGGAGAACACCAGAAAGACCAGAGCGATTTCTGCGAAGGCTTGGCGGCGGGACATGAGAAGCAAGGGATTAGGGATTGGGGATTTGGGATTAGGCGCAAGCGGATGGAGGGCGGGGTCGGGACGTAAGTCTCTAATCCCTAATCCCTAATCCCCAACCCCTCATCGGTTCACCCTTCCAGCGCCGCGATTTTCTTGAAGTCGTCTTTCAGCGAGTGGTACAGTTGCTGGTAGACCGGGAAGGCTGCGTCGTAATACTTCTTGGCGGCCCGGTTGGGAGCGGTCTCGTTGACCACGCGGATGGTGGCGGCACACGCTTCGCCGATGTTCTTGAAGAAGCCGGCCCCGACGGCCGCCAACAGGGCCACGCCGTAGGCTGGGCCCTCCTCGGTGTTGATGGTCACCACCTTGCGGCCGAAGACGTCGGCCTGGATCTGGCGCCAAAAGGCGCTCCGCGCCCCGCCGCCGGAGGCCCGCACCTGGCGGATCGGCACGCCCAGGCCCTCGAAAATCGCCAGGCTGTCGCGCATGGCGTAGGTCACTCCCTCCAGGATCGCGCGGATCAGGTGGCCGCGGGCGTGGGCCAAGGTCAAGCCGATGAAGCACGCCCGGGCGTCGGGGTCGGCGTGCGGCGTGCGCTCGCCGGAGAGATAGGGCAGGAAGAACAGGCCGTGGCTGCCCGCTGGGGCAGCCGCCGCTTCCCGGGTCAAGAGATCGTAGACCTCGGTTTTCAACCGCTTGGCCTGGGCCACGTCGGCCTTGCAGAGCTCGTTGCGGAACCATTGCAGGGAGCCGCCGGCCGACAGGTTGACGCCCATCATGTGCCATTTGCCCGCAACGGCATGGCAGAACGTGTGGACGCGGCCCTCGGGGTCGATCTTCACCTCGTCGCTATGGACGAAGACCACGCCGGAGGTGCCGGTCGAGGTGGAGAGAATGCCCTTGGTGACCACGCCGTTGCCGACGGCGCCGGCCGCACAGTCGCCCGCCCCGCCCACCACCAGGCAGTCGGCCGACAGGCCCAGAACCTGGGCCGCCTCGGCCGTGAGCTTGCCGGTAACCTCTTCCGATTCGTAACACTTTGCCAGCAGGTCCGGGTCCAACTGCAAGGCCGAAAGCAGTTCCTTGGACCAGGTCCGCTTGGCCACGTCCAGCAAGAGCATGCCGCTGGCGTCGCTCACGTCGGTGGCGAACTCGCCGGTCAGGCGGCGGCGGACCTCGTCCTTGGGCAACAGCACCTTGCGGGTTCGCTCGAAATTCTTCGGCTCGTGGTTGCGCAGCCAAAGGATTTTGGGGGCCGTAAAGCCGGTCAGGGCCGGGTTGGCCACCAGCTTGATCAATTCGTGCCGGCCGCCCACGCGCGACTCCAGCTCGCGGCACTCGGCCGCCGTGCGCTGATCGTTCCACAGGATCGCGCGGCGAATGACCCGGTTCTGCTTGTCGAGGAACACGGAACCGTGCATCTGGCCGGACAGACCGATCGCCCGCACGTCGGCCGGCTGCAGTTTCGCCGCCTTGACGACCCGCCGCACCGACTTCACGGTGGCCTGCCACCAGTCCTCCGGGTCTTGTTCGCTCCAGAGGGGTTTGGGCACGTAGCAGGGGTAGCTTTCCGTGGCCTCGGCCAGGATTCTGCCCTCGGGGTCGATCGCCAAGGTCTTGGTGCCGGAGGTGCCGATATCGATGCCCAACAGCGCGCTCATGTTGCCTTCCCTTTCGGTGTACGGGTTTCGGGAGGGGGATGCCGTGGAAAAGACTGATTTTAGCCGGGCGCCACGGGCGTCGGCAATGGAGGCGGTCCAGTTTTCAGTGTTCAGTTTTCAGTGTTCAGTGTTTAGCAGTGCCGCACGATATTGGCAAAGAACCGAGAGTTCTTTGGAGGACGGGCCTTTGTCACAGCGAGAACGAATCTCCCGTCTGACTGAAAACTGAAAACTGAAAACTCCCTGCCGCTACCGAACTTTTTGCAATTCTGCCCGTAATGAACTGCCATGGCCCGAACATTTCCGATTCTCGCGCTGCTGCTGTTGGCCGCCGGCTGCGAGCCGACCGTCTCGCGACGCGACGAGGTGAAACAAGAAATGCCCTTCTCGGGGATGAAATTGCGGATCATGGTGGTCGACGATCCGCAACTTGCCCTGGCGGTCCGGCCGCTGGAGGGCGAATGGAACGCCCAGACCGGCGCCGATTTCGAGATCCAACAAGTCTCATCGCACGAGGTTGCGGCCGGCAGTGCCCTGGCCGCCGATGCGGTAATCTGCCCTTGCGGCCTGCTGGGCACTATGGCCCAGCGGAAGTTGCTCTCGCCGTGGCCCAAGCAGATGGTTGCCGCGGACGCCGGACCCTGGTCGGAGATATTTCCCCTCTTGCGGATGCATGAGGCGGCCTGGGGGAGCGATCTGCTGGCCGTTCCCCTTGGCTCGCCGCTGCTGATTTGCTATTACCGCAAAGACCTGCTGGAGCGGCTGGGCCGCCAGCCGCCGCAGACCTGGGCGGACTACCTGGAATTGGCCCGGCTGCTGGCCAACGACAAGGCGGCCAAAACCGCCGCGCCCGGCGGCCGTTGGTACGCAACGGCCGAACCGCTGGCGCCCGGCTGGGCGGGACTTCTGTTGCTGGCCCGCGCCGCCCCCTATGCCAAGCATCCCGACAACTATTCGGCCCTGTTCGACATCAATACGATGGAGCCGCTGGTGGCCGGGCCGCCATTGGTCCGGGCGTTGGAAGAACTGGTCGAGGCGGCAAAGCTTGGTCCGCCCGAACAGGCGCGGCTCGATCCGGCGGCAGTGCGGGCCGAGTTCTGGCGGGGCCACTGCGGGATGGCACTCACGTGGCCCACCGCGGCGGGAGAGTCGCTCGGCGGCGTTGACCGCGCGATCCGTGTCGGCTTTGCCGAACTGCCCGGGGCCACGACCTGCTACAACGTCAACACCAAGACATGGGAAACGCTGCCGGACGGGCGCATTGCGCAGGTGCCGCTGTTGGGCCTTGCCGGCCGCAGCGGGGTGGTCCCGGCTGCCTCGCAACAGCAGCAAGCCGCCCGGGAATTCTTGTGGTGGCTCGCCGCGCAGCACGGCCGGGTGTTGGCCGCCAGTCCCGCCACCACGCTCAGCCGCCGGGGGCAATTGCCATCGGCCCAGGATTGGGTGGAAAAGCCGGTGCCCGCACCGGTCGCCGCGGAATATGCCGTTTTGACACAGCAGACCCTAGGGCGTCAAAACTGTCTGTTGGCCCTGCCGCTTCCCGGCCGTGCCGAATACCTGGCCGTCTTGGACGAGGCGGTCGGCAAGGCGGTCGCCGGCAAATTGTCGGCCGCCAAGGCGCTTGCAGAAGCCGCCGCCCGCTGGCGGGAGATTACCAAGCGCTTGGGGAGCGAGCGGCAGCGGACGGCCTATCTCAACAGCCTGGGGCTGGACTAAGTTGTCCTTTGACAGCGCCCGGGCCGATTTGCTAGAATAGCTGGCCGCTGGGGGATTAGCTCAGTTGGGAGAGCGTAGCGTTCGCAATGCTAAGGTCAGGGGTTCGAGCCCCCTATCCTCCACTCTTTTGGGCTGTGTATCACACACCAACAGAAACCGGGTAACCCGGGTCAGTTCAGAAACTGACGTTCAGGCCCAACTCGCCGCCGCAGGTTGTCATCTGCGGAGTGAGGAACAATGCCGAAGCCGCGCCTCGCAGCATCACCTGGGGGCTGAGTTTGTAGAATGCGCCGAACGTTAAGGTGGCCCAATCGGAGGCCACCGGGGCGGCGTCCAGGCTGTACGAGGGGGCCGCAACCGAGGTGAGCGACGCGGTTACCGTGCGGCCATTGCCTGCGCACTCGTGGTCCCAGTTCATTTCTGCGAACGGCCGCCATTGGTCCATGTCCGCCCAGACGCGCCAACCGACCTGGGTGACGAACGAGTTCTGCGTCTGGCTGCCAAACGAGAGGGCCGTGACGCGGCTGACGCCGGTTTCGGTGAAGCTATCGACGTGCGCCTGTTGCAGTATCATGCCCGCCACCGGGCCGGTGGTGACCGGCCCCACACAGAAATCTCGGCCGCCGCGCAAGGCAAGCGCCAAAGACTGTCCGTTGGTGTTGCCGTTGTTTTGGTCGTTGAAGTTGCCCAAGGGCACGAGGCGTGCGACATTGTCCTGAAACTGGTCATAGCTCAGCACGGCGTTGCCCCATAGGGGCCTGCCCGCGTAGGCCACATAGAGGCTCGGCGCCGCGTCGAGCTGGGTGAAGTTGCCGCCGCTAGAGAACCGCTGGGTCTGGTTGCCCTCGGTAAACGCCAGGCCTACGATCACCCCGACCGGCGTCTGATAATCCACGCCCATCGAGCCGCCGAAGGAGGCGCCGGAATCATGAGGGAAGCCCGATTCATTGCCGACTTCCAGGCTGTAAGCCCCGCCGCTGGCCCAGACGTTGAAGCCGCAAGGCCCGCAATGTTGCCCGATAGGATCGATCTGCCCCTGGATCGTGGCTGCGCGGGCCCAGCCGCCCTGCACGGCGCTTTGGGCCAAGAGGGAAATCTCGCTCGGCGCGATGAGCAGGCTGTAGGTGTAATCCGCCTCGATTGTCTGGCCCGCCGTGGTCAGGTGTACGCCATCGATGAACAGAAACTCTCGCTGTTGGGCCGGGGTGAGAATGCACATACAGGCAGGTTTTACGTCGTAATAGGGAGCACTGGTCGACAGCACCGTAAAGGAGTTGAACCCGAAAAGTCTGGGATTGTGCGCTATGTACCTGAATAAGCTGTCGTTGTCGGCGGGAATGAAGTGTACGCCGGCCGCTGCCAGGTCCGCCCATTCACTTGTCCCCAGCAAACGGGAACGCGCATAGGCGGCGTCGTAGTTGACCGCGATGTCGCCACCCGGACCGGCAAAAACGGCGGAGTCATACGAATTCCGCACCACGATGGTGTTTGCCCCGGCCGCTTGCAGGCGCGCGACTTCTGGCGCCAGGGCGGCCGCCACGCCGCTCAGATAGTCGGGGTGATCGGCGATCCATGTTGGAGTTTGATTTGAGACATACGTCGCGTCGTTGTCGCCTGTCTTGATCAAATAGAGAGCGTTGGGGTTGGCGACGCCGTTGACTGAGTGAAGGTAAGTCTTTATCTGCTGAATCGTGGTTATGTTGTCGGGGTAGTCCGGTTCGGGGTTGGGAATCGTAGTGGCGCCACCGTTGGCATAATTCGTTCCTCCTCCGGGCGCATCGATCGGCGCTATGGTCAGGCCGAACTTTTCCGCGAGCGTGACGGTATTCATGACCCCATTCCCGGCGTATCCGCCCGTGGCGCCCTGAGCGACGGCGTTGGCGATCCCTTGATCGGCCGCCGTGCTTCCCGTCGTGTGGTAGCGGAAATACCCAGTATCCAGGGTGCTGTCGCCAAACGCGAAGAACTGATTGAACTCCGCCGCAGCGGCCGCGCCGGGCCTGCTTAGGGCGGCGAAGGAAAGCAACGCAGCCATAAGAGCGAATTGTTGCATTTTGGGCATGCGATCGTTCCGAAGGAAAGGAGTAGAAAAGGCTTAACATAAGAGATCAGGGAGCGAAGCTCCGAGATTGCAAGCCCACGCGCGTGCATGCCAGCCGCGCGGCAAGCTGTAGCGGATCTAACGGTTGTATCGGCGATTGCAAGCCATAGGAAAGAGGAAATACCGTATTTCGTTCGGGCATCCAAGACATTTCCGACTTCAGGCGATTACGTCAGTATGTTGCCAGAACTGGCAAACATTGTGAAATGCCCTCCCAGGCGCGCTGGCGAATGTCCTTGAACAACGGTATACCGTCGCCATCGCGCACCGCAGAAGGCAAGGACGATGGCGCGGGGAAGGCGCCGGGATGAGCAGCAAGAGCTGTGGGTGGCTACGGCAAGCCTGCCGAAGCCGGAGGGGCACGTCCTCTAGCCTTCTTCAGCCAGACCAAAACTCTGCCACACGAGTCGCTCGATTTCGCGTTCGTGGTCGTCGTCGGGCGTTTTGCCGGCAATTCGCGCGCCGACCAGTTGCACGATCCTCTGGGCAATAGGGGCCTCCAGCGGCGGCAAGGGGAACTTCTTGACGTACTGCGTCATGAACCGCCGCCGACCGGCGTAGAGCTTGTTGTGGAACGCGATGTCGTAGTACCGCGTCGCGAACGAGGAATTGGCGACCGCCAACAACAACAACAGCCAGTCCGGCTTGAACCCCGGGCGCAGCGTCATCCAGTAGCAATCGCCATTGACAATCGCGCCGCTCGGATCAAGACAGAATCGCGGCTGCTCGGAAATGTCGCTGAAGGCGATCTTGGGTTTTGACCAGTCGCGGGGATTTTGCGGCACCCAGATTTCATACCATTGCCTGCCCGCCGCAAGAACGTATCTGCGGCCGGAGAGCCGCTCTTTGTGGGATTCCAAGTACGCCCTGGCTCTCGGATAGTCTTCCAGCCGGATGGGAACTCGCTTGCCGCTCTGGACCGCGTGCGTGTAGAGCACCTTCCGCTGGGGAGCGGTGGGAATCCATCGTTGGGTCTCCAGGTGCGTAATGAGCGGCCGGAGCAGTTCGGCTTCCGGCTGCAACCGCTCCGGCAGAGACTCCCAATCGTCTCGAATAAACACTTCGTCTGCGGTGGTCTTGATGCCGACGCGGATGTTCGCCACATCATCGAACGCACAGCGCCGCTGCCGCTGGAGGCGGTCCAGCCACTCCCGGTAATCGGCGGTCGATAACGACCACGGCTCATCGTCGTCTGCCGCTTCCAAAACGCCGCGTTCGATCTTGAACGTGCCCTTTTCCGTGCGCACCAGCCCCTTGACCGTATGATCCCGGAAAGCAGCCAGAACTCCGGCACACTCATGGTCGGGCGCAGACGCCTGGCCGTTGGGCCGATGCTCATAGACACGATCAAACACGCAGGGCGGCAGGGCCGCCAGCCGATGCGAGCTACCGCCCGGTTCACTTGGGTCCGCTGCCGTTGGTCGCTGACGTGCGCCGAGAACTTCACGATCTTTGACGTTAGTTGTCCGGTGGGCGTTGCCGGCTCTCTGCTTTCTCGCCACCACGATGACCGGCAGAACGGCTGCGGTAAACAGCTTGGTGTCACCCAGGTCGTAGATTGCTTCAAGATCAAACTCGGTGCGGAGCAGACGGCGGAGCGATGCGCCGGACCTGACGGTCAAGAACCGGTTGGACGTGAGTAGTCCGAGGACGCCGCCCGATTTCAGCACATTTGCCATAGCCTTTGTGAAGGCATGGTAAAGGTCGACGCGACCGGTCAGCCGAAAGCGCCGCGCCAGTTCCCGGGCCGCGGCTGCCCCGAGAACTTGGGTTCTCACGTAGGGCGGATTGGCGATCACGGCGTCGAATTGTCTCGAGGCGGCCAACTGGAAATCATCGAGCAGGGACAGTTGCCCTCGCCGGGGGCCAACGTCCATTCCCTCAATTCCCTCAATCGCCAGAAAGTCCTGCCGCTGGAGAACAACACGGCCCACCCCCGCGCCGGCAAGCGAGCCGGCCGCTTGCCGCAAGGCAGCTTCATCCGTTTCATATCCGTAGAGGACCAGCCGCTTGCGTAACGGGGACGGCACGGCTTGCGAGAAGGCGAACAACAGCGCGCCATGACCGCAGGCGGGGTCGAGAATCTTCACCGCGCACGTGCCGACGGAAAGGCGTTCGGCCACGACCTCAGCCAAGAACGTGGCAAGCTCAGGCGGCGTATAGTGAACCCCATTTGCCTTCGCTTGATCCACTTCCATGGGCCTGCCAAATCCGTTGCGAAGAGGCTATTCTAGCATGGCCGGTTCGGGGAAGAAAGACACACTGGTGTGCCTATTCAGAAGCAGCAACCGTCGCGTTCAGCCATCAAGAAAATAAGAACCCCGCCTCAAAGGCGGGGTTCGCGATTCGGCCTCCGGGGTTGTCGTTACCGGGAGAACAACGCACGTCTTGGGGAGCGGCCTCGTGCCCCTCCTCATCGAGAACCGGCCGGGGGATCTAGCATGATTCTGCCCTCCTCATTTCTCAAGCGATCGTCGTTGATGAAGCTTTTCCAGGAGTCACAGGCCGGACCGTTTTCCGTCCGGCGCGCAACGACAAAGGGCATTTCCCGTGCCGGGATTGGGCTGGAGGCCGTGACCGCGGGCGGTATTTTTCGCAAGTGTAATTGACAATTCAATTTGCGAGCGTGTGCGTATGGTTGTCCGCTGTGCCGGGTCAGTTGCGTTGCCCATAGCGTAGGCACGTGTCGCTTAATAGATGTGCAATCTTGCGGATGAAGGCGATTGCATCTAGGCATTTTCTGTAGGGTGGACTTTAGTCCGCCCCTGTGGACTGAAGTCCACCCTACAGGTCCTCACGCCGCGCGAAGTTGCCCGCCTGGCACGGAATGCTGCAGGTAGGCGGCGATGACCTCCTCGGTCGGGCCGGCCATGCGAATCCGGCCATGATCCAGCCAAATAATCCGCGTGCAGAGCTGTTCCAGCGAAGCCGTGTCATGGCTGACGACCACCACGGCCTGCGCGCTGGAAATGAGCGATTGCATGCGCTGCCGGGCCTTTGCCTGAAACGATGCGTCCCCGGCGGAGAGCACTTCATCGACGATGAGGATTTCCGGTTCGATGGTCGTCGCCACGGAAAACGCCAGGCGTACCATCATGCCGGAGGAGTAGTAGCGAACCGGCATGTCCAGGAACTCGCCCAACTCGCTGAAATCGGCGATTGCCTGAATGCGGGCCTGCACCGAGCGCGGCGTCTGGCCCTGCAAGTAGCTGCGATAACGGATGTTGTTCCAGCCGCTGGCTTCGGACTCGAAGCCCAGCGAGATGTCGAACAGGGAACTGACGCGGCCGCGCACGAGGCGCTGACCGCTGCTGGGCGGATAGATGCCGGCCAACACCCGCAGCAGCGTGCTCTTCCCCGCGCCGTTGGGGCCGATGATCCCCAAGCGCTCGCCCTGCCGCACTTCAAAAGTGACGTTCTGCAAGGCCTGGACCTCGAAGGTCGCCTTCTTTCGCGGCCAGAAGAAACCGCCCAGCAAATACTCTTTCAGACTGATGCGGCCATAGCTCCGCACGCGAAACATCAGACTTACGTCGTCCAGTTCGATCAACTTCATCGGCGGTGATTCTCACAGGTAAAATACCAGGCGACGCTCGCACCACGTCAACATCAGGCAAGCAACTACGAAGGTCACGAGCGTGACGACGAGGCTCATGCCGATGGTCTCCGGCGTCGGCAGTCGTCCTTCCAGCAGCGGCGGCCGAACCAATTCGATCATCACCGCAATCGGGTTGATGTTCACGGCCCAGCCCAGGTTTCGCTGGTTCAGCACGCTGGCCGGATAGATGATGGGCGTCATGTAGAACAAGATCTGCAGCAGGATGTCCAACAAGTGTTGCGTGTCGTGGAACAACACGTTGAGCGTTCCCGCACATACGGTCAGCGACCAGCCGAATACGAACAGCAGTACCAGCGTGGGCAGGATGCTCCAGAGCGCCGACACGTTGTCGAACCCGCGCACGCCCCAGACGAACAGCGTTACGACCACCAGTCCGATGAGGAAATGGTAGCCCGCGCCCAGCGTCGTCCGCAGGGGATAGATGGCCAACGGGGCCCGGTGCTGGCGGATGTACGATTCGCCTTGCAGGAAAGAGAAGCACCCTTGGTTCATGACGGAAGCGAGGAAGTTCCAGAAGGTGAGGCCGACCAGGAGGAAAGGGGCGTAGTCGCGCAACGACATCAGGAACACGTTGCAGAACACGGTGCTGAGCACGGCGGTCATGGCGATCGGCTGCAAGAGCGACCAGCCCATGCCGAACCATGAGCCCTGATAGCGGCGTTGCAGGTCATTGCGGACCAACGCCAGCCAAAAGAAACGCAAGTTCCAGACGTGGGAGAGATAGGCGATCATGGCCCGACTTGAACTTTCCGGCGGACTGCCGTCACGAGGCCCCGGGAGGAAATGCACGGGGCGGGATTTTAGTGGGGCAACGGATGGGAATCAAGGTCATCTCTTGAGCCTCAGAATAGTATTTCCACCCCATGCGAAGGGGATCGGTCTCCCTTCTCAGGCAGCTCTCGCCCTGGAACTCGGCGACTTGCCCGAGCAACAGAGAATCTCCTGGATCCCGGCGGTCCGCAGGTCCCAGTCGAATTGGCGGGCTGTCGCCAGCCCGCCGGCAATGAGCCGCCGGCGAAGTTCCGCGTCGTCCATCAGGCGCTGCACGGCGTTTCGCGCCGCGTTCACGTTTCCCCGCTCGACCACCAGGGCGTTGACGCCATCGACCCCGTACTCGTCGATGCCGGTCACGTCGCCCAGCACGCAGGCGCCTTGGCCGCAGGCCATCATTTCCAAAGGTGGCAGGAAGAAGCACTCCACCTCGCTCATTTTCAGAAAGATGTCGCAACTCGAGTAGATGTGCTTCATGTGATGCTGCGGCACTTTTTGGAAAAAGCGGTCGCAGCGCCAGCCCGGTTGCGGCCGGCCGGCGCTGCTGGCGCACCAGACTTCGCAGTCCAGGCCGGCAACCGCCTGAAAGGCGTTCTTCATCCCTTTGAAGGGAATGTCGATCGGCCCTTCCAAGAGCACCCGCGGCCGGCGGCCTTTGGGCGCAACGGGATCGGCCGGGTGGAACATCGTGGGGTCGATCCCATTGGGCAGGTAGTGGGCAGGGCGGCCAAAGCGCTCTTCGAGTTGCCGCTGCAGCCACTTGGCAATCGTGATCAGTTCCAGGTCGAGTTCATACGTCGCCAACGCCGCCCATCGCAATCGTTCATCGCCCGGGTAGAAGCGGCTCTCGTCGGATTGGACGAAGTAGAAGCGCTTCTCGGCCGGGATTCGCGCGACCAGGCCGGCGGTCGTCCAGAACGTGGCCACCAGGCAGTCGAACATTTCTGCGCGTGCCGCGGAGAGCGGGAGCACGGAGAACGACCGGTAAGGAAACCAATCGCACAGTTCGTCGCCGCTTACCGTCAGCACGCTCACCTGGTGGCCTAACCCGCTCAGCCGATGCGCGTACTGGAGCACCACCGAGGTGCCCCCGCTGATGTCCAGGCAGGGCAACAGGAATGCTACCCGCGGCAGCAGCGGTCCGCGCTCGCAGCAGGCTTCGAATCGCCGCTCTTTCCAGCGGGCAGGCTGCGGACAGCCCTCGCGGCGCCCGGTGGCTCCTTCGCGGGGAACCGACGCAAGAGCTTCCGACAAAGCCCTCAAGCGATATCCCCCTTGTGCCAGGCGGACCCACAACTCCTGGTCCCCGCACGATCGAGGCTGCAAGGCGTAGCCCCCGGCCAAACGCAGCAGGGAAGACCGGGCCATGACCATGTTCCGGTGGTGCGTGCGAAGTTCACCCACTTGATCGCAACCACCCGCGGAAGACAAGGCAAACCGGTCGTCAGCGGCGTGCGCGGGCTCGCCGGCTTGCCACTCGCCCCGGCCGCGGAAGTCGTCATAGACCGCGTCGGCCCCACCCCGCTCCAATGCCCTTACGCAGTTACTCAGGCGGTCCGGCTCGGCAATATCGTGGCTGTCCTGAATAGCAATGTACTTTCCTCGGGCCAGGGCGATCATGCGGTTGCGCATATCGGCCGGTCCGTCGCTCATCTGCAGTTCGCGGAGAATCCGCACGCGGGGATGGCTTGCATAGCGGTTGACGCTCGCTTGCGCCTCCGGCAGCGAACCGTCGCAGGCCAGGAGCAACTCGAAATCGTGGAACTTCTGGGAGAGGATCGATTCGATGTTCAAGCGGGCGCCGTCGCTGCCATCCTCGACCAGAAGAATCACGCTGACCACCACGCCGTAGGGAATCCCGCGGCCCACGCGACGTCTCGTGCAAGCGGCGTGCAGTTTCCGCCCGACCTTGCGAGCGACGTTCCGCGGGCCTTCGTTGTGAAGTGTTCGCCAGGTCTTACCCAGCACTTCCTTTAGCCGGCGCAGCCCCGCAGGGGCGCGTTTCCATAGCGTGAGCGGCTCTTCTCGCGTGGCGGCAACGGGTTTCATTATGCTTGATGGGGCGTCCCGCCCGCCTTTCCGTTGCGGCCTGCTGCCGTTGCCAGGGCCCTCGTTCCCGCGTCTGGCGCCGCCTCCGCGCGCGAGGGTCCCGCCGGGCTCCGGCCGTCCTGTGGTGGCGACGGGGCGTTGCTGTCGAGTATGCGGCAGAAAGTCTCGCTGGCGCGGTCCCAGCGCCATTGGGCAGCCGTTTCTCGCCCGTGAGCCTTGAGTTGCTCCAGCAGTCGGCGATCGTCGATCAGCCGTTGGATGCATCTTCGGGCGGCCGCGATATCTCCCTGTTCCACGACCAGCCCGTTGTGGCCGTCTACGATGTATTCGTCGTAACCGGTCACCTTGCCGGTGACCACCGTGCCGCCGCAAGCCATCATTTCCAGCGGTGGGAGAAAGAAACCTTCCACGCGGCTCATCTTCAGCAGCACGTCGCAACTGGAGTAGATCTGCCGCATCTCGGCCTGCGGTACGCGATGGAAGAACCGGTCGCAGCGCCAGCCCAGCTTGGGCTGGCCGTCGGAACTGACGCACCAAACCTCGCAGTCCAGCTTGCGCACCGCGCGGAAAGCGGCATCCATCCCCTTCAGCGGCGCCGAGATCGCCCCCTCCAAGAGCACGCGCAGCTTCGGGCCCTTGGGCGACAGAGGCTCGTCAGGATAGAACCGCTTCTCGTCCACGGCGTTGGGCACGTACTGGGCCGTCTTGCCGAAGTCCTTCGTCAGCCAGTCGGCCAACCAGCGGGCAATGACCACGAACTCGAAGTCCATGGAATAGGTCTGCCGCGCCAGCGTGGCCGCCACGGAACCGGCCGGGTTGAAACGGATCTCGTTGGATTGCACGAAGTACAGGTGGCGGTCGGCGGGCAGGTCGATGACCGTCGGCGCCGTGGTCCAATGGGTGGCCACCGCCGCCGAAACGAAGCAGTCGAAGTTCAAGCGGTTGATCGGCACAACCGCCGCCTGCTGATCGGGAAACCAGTCCAGATGGAAGCGGTCTTCGCCGGCCAGCAAGTTATCGATCAGAACTACGTTGTAGCCCCGGCGGATCAAGCGATTGGCGTGTTCGCAGAGCACCATCGTGCCGCCGGAAATCGATTGGCTGGGCAGAACAATGAGCAGCGAGGGCGCATTGCGCGGAAGGCCGAGTCGGGATGCCGACTTGCGGAGCACGGCCCGCAGGCTCGCCTTGCCGACGATGGGCTCATTGGGATCCTCGTCGGGACGGTTCTTTCCGAATCGGCGTTTCAGGTGTTCACCCAAGGGCTGGAACTCGTCACCCAAGGCCCGTTTGACCCATCCCAGCGTTCGGCTGTAAACGGTCCGCCTTATCGTGCCCGGCGGCAGCGCGCGTTCCACGCCTTGCCGCCAGCGGCCCAGCCATCCCTGCACGGGCGGAGGGCCGGCGGCCAGAATGGCATTCAGCCGCACGAAGCTGAAGGGTGCGTGCTTGCCCGCTTGGCAATTCTCCTGCGGCTGGTAATTGCTGAACAGCCGCAGCGGTCTCTTTTTCAAGGCCACGTGCTCGATCAGGCGGCGGAACGATTTTTCCGCCGATAATTCTTCGCGGATCAGCCGCAGTCCGTTGGCCGCGATCTTCTCGCGACGGTCGTCGTGATCGAGGTAGTATGCCAGCTTCTTGAAGAATTCCGCCGGCTCGGAGAATTCCACGTAATGCACGCCCGGCTTGAGAAACTCGTTGTGCGACAAAGGCTCGCTCATCACCATCACGCCGCAGGCCATCATGTTGTGCATGCGGTGTTCCAGCGAGAGACACGGGTCGACGTGGATATTCAGGCCGATCGTGCAACTATTCATGAGGCGGACGAATTCCTGGCCGAAGATGCCGTGGACCACGTGCAGGCCGCGGTAGTCGCGCTTGGCCAGGCCCAGGTAGCGGTCGCGGTGCGGAGTGTCGCGGCCGAAGAAGCCCCAGTCCCAGGTCTTTTCGCAGGCCGCCGGCTGATAGAGCCCGGTGGCCACCGGAAACAGAAACTCGCCGTCCACCCGGAATCCCTGTTCCAGCAGGAAGCGGATCGAACTCTTGTCGTAGTGAAAGAAGAAGTCGAATCGTTGCTTGGCGCCGCACAGCGACTCGAAACGATACCACATGTCCGCCGACGACAGACCGTGCCCCATGACGTGCTTGGGAATCGGCTCGGAGGAGAGCGCCACCTTGATGCCGCTGAGGGCCTCCAGCAAACTCGGCGGGTAGCACTCCGGACGGAAAAAGAAGGCCGCGTCGGGATCGAACTTGATCAGCGGCAGATAATGATTGAGGCCCTTCCCCCAGCCGAGCACGAACTCGCGGACATCGTAGTCGCGGTCCAGATCGTTCTCGTACATGCAGCGGAAGTACTCCGGTTGGCCCACGAAGGCAATCTTCTCCACGGCACGCCGGGCCTTCGGCTCGCCGGCCTTCGGTCGATCCGACATCGTACTGGCCTCCTTGTCGTTAAGCGCTCTTGCCCTTGGGTTTGCCGTGCAATTCCATTTGCCAGCAGGCGTTGAAGAGGAACTTCCTCGCGAAACCGAAGGGGATCGCCATCCGCACTGGCCGCGGAAGCTGCTGCCAATACTTGCTGGGGTAATACTTTTCGTACACGATCTCGAACCTGTCCATGAAATGTGCGTTCTCGCCAAACCACCTCTCCGTGAGAAACACCGCATGCCCGGGATACATGCCCTCGGCCGAGTTGGCGTAGGGAACGATGATCACCAGCAGCCCGTCGGGCTTCAGGACCCGGTGAGCCTCGCCCACAATGTGGCTGATGTTCGCCGAGTGTTCCAGGAAGTGCGAAGCGCGCACCACCGCGCAGGAATTGTCGTCCAGGGGGAGTGGGCTGCGGTCCAGGTCCATGAAAACATCGGGGGCATTCTCGACAATGGTCGTCTGAGTTGCAAAGCCGACGCCGTTGTCGAAGCCGATGAAACCCGCCGGCTTGTAATAGCCGCAACCTAAATCGATCTTGAAGTCGGCATTGCCGAAGTGGGCCTTGAGCTCCGCCAGCGACGCATGCCTGGCATTCAGTTGAAAAGTCGATTCCAGCGCTTGGTCCGACGCTCCGCGGGGGAACCGGCATTATCTCTCTTGAACCTGACCCAAGGCCGGGCAACGGTCGCAGTTCAACAACAACCGAAGCGGAAGTTCTCCGAGCGGGGGTCGCTCTTCCATTGCAACAACGTCAAACCCTGGCGGTCCTTGTCCGTCATGTTCGCCTCCGGCACTGTCTCGTCGAAGAGTCCCTTCAAGGGCCGATCGCACAACGACCAATCCAGGTCGGGGGCCAAAGGCGAAATGCACGCCTCGCAACCCGGACTGTACTCGCCCGAGCAGAGATATTCGATCTGCGTCGGTTGGCGGAACAGATTACCGTGTGCAAAGCCGGGCGGGACCCAGATCCAAGTGCCTTCGGCAGCATCCAAAGACGAAGGCATGTCAAAGGCAATGACCTTGCCGAAGGTCGCTGAGCCCGGACGAATATCCGCCACCAGGTCGATCATCCGCCCGGAAATCGTACGCACCAGCTTGCCCATGTAGGGGTTCCATTGGAAATGCAGCCCGCGGATGACGCCCGCACGCGAATAACTCTCATTGGCCTGAACGAACCGCACTCCGGCAAGGCTCCCGGCGGCGGGATGCTGCGCAATGTCGCTGACGCGATAGGTTTCCGTGAAATAGCCCCGCGAATCGGAAAAACGGGCAAAGCGGAGAACGAGAATCTCGGGAATCGCCAGTGATTGGATAGACAAGAGCTTCATGGCGCCTTCGTCAATAGCCAGGGGACTGGGGGCGAACTGTACTAATTCCCCTTGGACGTGTCAACGCTGATTGCTACCCCACCGGTAGAACTACAAAGTCGGGAATTCTTCCGGTCGCGGGTCCGCCCGGCACACCAGCCCGAAGCGCCGGCGAGGGATTTCCGACGCTTCTCCCTCGCTGGCGCGTCGGGCTAGTGGTCTGTCCATTTCGACATTACCGGTTGGGTGCCACTGCTGGCTTGCCCAGCAGTGCTGGAAACACGGTTGGACAAGCCAACCGTGGCACCCGTAAACTCAAGTTGGACAAACCAAACGAAATGGGCGTCTGGTGGATCAACCAGGAGCGGGCGTTTTGCCCAGGAATGGGTCGTCTTTCGCGACTTTGTCGGTGCGAAGGTCTAGCGAACCGCGCCGGGGGCTGCCTAAAGTTTCCTCTCTGCTCTGTCTTGGCTCGTTTCCCGGCGCAACTGACCTCTTCGCCCTAAAGTGCGAAAGCGAGGTAGGTCAGCCGTAGCATAACGGAACCTTTTATCCGCCAAGATGTTATGCTAAAGCATAACCTACCCACAAAGACCCGGGGAATTGTACTCCTCTCGCTCCGCGAGAGGTGGGACATCTATGGTTGTACAATCCTCGCCTGTGTGGACCAACCCTCTCGCTCCGCGAGAGGTGGGACATCTCGCTCCAGCGAGATGAGTACGACAGGCCGTAGGACGGATTGCCAATCCGTCCGTTTTCCGGGGACGGATTAGCAATCCGTCCTACGGTAGCACCAAGGGAGAACAACGATGAAGCACACACTGAATACGATGATCCTGGCGGCGGCCGTGGCGGCCGCCAGCGTGCTGTCCGCCCGGGCCAGCACGATCACCATGGCGATGGTGACCGTGGGCGATCCGGGCAACGCGGCGGATACGACCGGCTACGGGGCAGTCGGCTACACCTATCAGATAGGCAAGTACGACGTGACCACCGCACAGTACACCGCGTTTCTTAATGCCGTCGCCACGACGAGCGACCCATACGGGCTGTATTACCCAAGCATGGCGTCGGTTGGCGCCCTCATCTACGGCTGTGGAATCACGCAAAGCGGAAGCGCCGGCAGCTACACCTACACGGTTGCGACGGCCTACCAGAACTTCCCCGTGAACTTCATCACTTGGGGCGACGCAGCCCGTTTCAGCAATTGGCTACAAAACGGCCAGCCAAGCGGGTCTGAGGGGAACGGCACGACGGAAACGGGGGCGTACACTTTGAGCGGCGGAACGTCCAACGCGGCACTGATGGCGGTCGCGCGCAATGCGACCGCAACCTATTTCATCCCCACGGAGAACGAATGGTACAAGGCTGCCTACTACAATGGAGGTAGCACCAACGTGGGATATTGGACCTATCCTACGAAGAGCAATACCGCGCCCGGCAACACGCTGCCCGACACGGGCAACAACGCCAACTATTACAATAACGGTCACACCGACCCGACGAACATTCTTACGCCGGTCGGGGCATTTTCCTCATCTCCCGGACCGTACGGTACGTACGATCAAGGTGGCAATGTCTTCCAGTGGAACGAAGCGAACGCCGGCGGTTCGTCGCGGGGTTTGCGTGGCGGGTCGTTCGCCGGCACCTCGGGCGGCCGGGCCTCCCCTAACCCCAACGGCACCGCGCCAACGTACGAGGGGGGCTACTTCATAGGCTTTCGTGTTGCAAGTAGCGTAGCGAGCCCTGAGCCCGGTGGCATCGCCATGCTGCTTGCGGGCGCGTTGGCGTTTGGAATCTGGAGACTACGCCGGAACGACTGACCCTTTTCCCTTTATTCCTTTTACCCTTTGACCTGCAAGCGGGCGCGGTTGCATCAAGAACGGCCTTTTGCCGAGCTACGCTCGGTGCGCGGGTTGCAAATGGGTGTGCGCCGTACTCCTCTCGCTCCGCGAGAGGTCTGACATCTCGCGGAGCGAGATGAGTACAATTCGCAGATATTCCCCATCAGCGCGACTCGACGTCGGGAACCGATT
>JBEKZQ010000460.1:0-4982 GCA_049509675.1 Thermoguttaceae bacterium
GCAGTGAACGATTCGGCCTGGAGCGCGTCCTGCTCGGCCGCATGGAGCAGTCGTCCGCCCGGCAGCCGCAATACGACCTTCTCGGCCGCGGCGGCCGGCAGTGCGGCGAGGCATAGCAGGAGGAAGGTGTTACGAAACATGGACGATTGGGGCGTGGGGCGTGGGACGTGGGACGTGGGGCGTGGGGCGTGGGGCGTGGGGCGTGGGGCGTGGGGCGTGGGGCGTGGGGCGTGGGACGTGGGACGTGGGACGTGGGACGTGGGGCGTGGGGCGTGGGGCGTGGGCTCGTCGGCCATTCTGAGATTTCAGATTTGAGATTTCAGATTTGAGATTTACGTGTAGGGAATCTTGACCTTCTTCCCCCCGGCATCGGCCGGCGGCAGATGGCGGTCGAGCAGATCGAGCACGACTTGGGTCACAGGCCGTTTCTGGGCCTCGGCGGCCAGCATCAGCCGGCGGGCCAACTCCGGCGAGAGCGAGAGCGTTATCGCCAGTCGATCGGCAGGGCTGGGTTCGGCCATGGTCGCGATCCTCTTTCCTGGAGCGTGGGATGTCAAATTTCAGATCACAGATTTCAGATCTGGACTTTTGCAAAATGCCGATCCAAGTTCCCCTCTCCCTCCGGGAGAGGGGGATCACTTACGTACCCCTTGCCAAAGTTTGCAAGAGTCCAGTCAGATTTCAGATCAACCGCCGTCCGGCACGAAAAACTCCTCATCGGGCCGCACGTCGATCGGGCCGAACCGTCGCGGCGGGACCCACGACTTGCGGTCGGCCGGCTTTTGGGCGGCGATCCACGAGCCGAGACGGAAGCGGAGCAGTTCGATCTGTTCGGGCGAGAGGCGATCGTAGTTCAGGCTTCCCGCGTCGCTCTCGGACGTCTTCTTGAGCAGCCCGTCGAGCCCCAGTTCGCGGCGCAGCGCCTCGGCGACCGAGCGGCGGTCATGGCCGGCCAACTGCGTGAAAATGGCAAGGTATTCGACGACCTGTTGGCCGTGGCAGAATGCCTTCAGTCTCAGGCTGGGCAGCGGGCCTTCTTGCGTCGGATAGAACAGGCAGGTTTGGTCCGGCTCGGTCCACGACCGCTCGGTTCCGATGGTGTTCCAGGGCACGACGCCGTCGGCGCCCAGGCACCAGGCGTCCAGACACCAGGCGGAGCAGTGGAGATTCGTGGTGCCGATCTTGTTCGGACTCCCGTAGAGGAGCACCCGCTGCCCGTACCGCGCCTGCCGGGCCAGGATGCGGTCGCGGTACGGCCGCAGCGCTTCGCTGACGACCTCCTCGCCGCAGACGCCGTCCAACAGGTCGCGCTGCCACTCGGGCCGCGAGATGTCGCAGCGGAAGACGAGGTTCGCTCCTCCGCCGGTCGCGGCCAGGAACTCGCGACCGAACCGCCGCAGGGCCCAAAAATCCTGGGTGTTGATCGGCTCGTCGAAAACCCAGGGCGCGGAGCAGGTCGCCCATGAACCGCGATACGACTTGAAGAAGACTTTATCGTTGAGGTAGAACTCGAAGGTCGTGTCGGCCCAGCCCTTTTCGGCGATGTGCCGGGCGAACTGCCGGCTGGCCGCGCGGAACTCGGCCCAGTAGCGGTCGGGGTAGGCCCTCTCGATCCAATAACCGCCGCGATAGGCCCGCTCGTGATCCATGGGCCAGTTCTCGTTCAGCGGCAGGTAGAAGGCGTCCAGCGGCATCCGCCCGCGGGGCAGATCGGCGAAGGCCGAGCCGTCCAGCAGCGGCCCGAAGCGGCGGTCCCAGGCCGTCCAGTCCCAGGGTCCGTCGGCAGCCGTCTTCGGGGCGCAACCGTCGGCAACCACGCCCCGCCATGAATATCGCAGGCAGTTAAGACAGGTCCGATTCGCATGGGCCAGGCGGTAATAGGCGGTCTCCTGCGCCTCGGGCAACGAGTAGGCATTCATCTGCGGGACGAACGAGAGCCGCTCGGGCAGCGCGAAGTTCCACACCTCCAGCGGCACCTCGCATCCCGGCGCGAGTCGAACCGTGTGCCGCCCGGCCTTGGCGGATTTTGGGACGAGGATTTCCGCCAACCAATGGCCTGCGCGGCGCTGCCGGTCGGTCCTTTCGGCAACGGTTGGTTTTCCCGCCGCGTCGCAGGGCACCAAGGCGTCGCCGTGGGCCTCGATGGAGAACAGTCTTGCCGAGAAGCCGTCCGGCACGCGGAGCGCGGGTCTTGCGGCTGGGCCAGCGCCGGCCACCGCACGGACAACCAGCCACACCGTCTCGCCTCGCGCCGCACGAAGAACCGCCAGCGGCCGGCCGAACAGATCGCCCACGGCCAGCGACCGCGGCCCGGCCTTTTCCTCAGGCATGGCGATCGCAGGCAGATCGATCTTCTTTGGCTCGGGCAGCAGCGGCGGGGCGGGTGAGCGGGGCACCGCCACCGGCGCGCCGTCGGTCAGCCAGACCTCGAACCGCGGGGCCACCGAGGCGTTCTGGTCCTTGGAGAAGAAGAAACGGTTGGGGAAGGGCCGCCAATGGAAGGCATCGCCCCGGCGGGTCCACTCG
Organism: Thermoguttaceae bacterium; assembly: GCA_049509675.1. Lineage (GTDB taxonomy): Bacteria > Planctomycetota > Planctomycetia > Pirellulales > Thermoguttaceae > JBEKZQ01. The sequence continues at coordinate 2,527 of JBEKZQ010000460.1, forward strand.
CTGCCCACGTCGTCCATCACCACGAACCCCTGGCTGCGACCGTCGATCCGCGCCTGAATGACGGCCGGGTCGATGGGGATCGACTGCCAGCCGGCGGCATCGGGCTGCGAGGCGTCGGCGAATCTCCAGATCGACCCGCCGTTGCCGAGAATGACCGCCGTGATGTCCGGCGCGGCGCCCGGCAAGCGGAAGCAGGCGGTGCCGGGCAGCTTGGCGTAGTACGCCCCGCTGCCTTCCTCCCAGGCAGCGGTGATGGTCGAGACGGTCACCCGCCCGAGCCTTTCCGCAGAGGCCTGGTGCAAGCGCAGAACGGCCCGCTGGATCCGCCGGCCCTTGATTGCGGAGAAATCGCCGTCGACCAGGCTGAACTCCTGGACGCCCTTGAGCTTGAGCCGCGAGGCGGCCCCGTTGTTTCCCTCCTGCTCCCCCTCCACGGACGAAATCCACGTGTCGCGGGTGACGGGGATCGTCACGTGTTGAATCTCCGCGCCCAGCGCGGCTGGAGGGGCCGGCAGCAAGGCAATGCTCAAAGCGAGAAGAGCGCTATTTGCTGTCTTGTGCATGGGATACCGGCGGAGTGGCAATGAGGACGAAACACTGGCGGAGCCAGTGGCACACTTGCGCTATTTGCTGTCTTGTGCATGGGATACCGGCGGGGTGGCAATGAGGACGAAACACTGGCGGAGCCAGTGGCACACTTGCGAATCCTTCTTGCCGGCCAAAGGCCCTCACCCTAGCCCTCTCCCGGAAGGAGAGGGGATCTCGATCATGGGGCTGGTCATTGGAACGGATTGACCGGCTTCGGCTTGTTCTGCGTCTTCACGTATTCCTGGTCTTCGTCGGAAAGCTTGGCCAGGGGGACGGTGAGTTCGCGGCCGTTCTTCTTCAGGATCGTCACTTTTTCTGCGTCGGCGCGGACGAAGGCGGCCTCGACCTCGAAACTGCCGCTGGCGTCGTGCCAGGTGCGCAGCTTGGGCCCGCCGGCGGCCTGGGCGTCGGCCTCGGCGTCGTCCTTGACGGCGGCCACGCGCCGCTCCAGGGCGGCCAGCGCCTGCTCGATGGCGTGCTTTTCCATGAAATCGAGGTTCTTCTTGGCCTCCGCCTTCAAGGCGGCCAAGCTCTTCGCACCGCCCACCTCGCCCAGCACGCCGACCGCGTCGGAGCGGACCCACACGTCGCGATCGGCCAGAAACGGCAGCGCGGCCCGCTCGGCGACCGGGCCCATGGCCTTCAGGGCCGCGGCGACGTCCATGCGGCATTGCGGGAACTGCGCGGCAACCGCCTCGGCCGCGGCCGGGCTCTTGAACTTCTTGCCCAACAGCTTCACGGCCGGATTGCGGACCAAGAAGCTCTTGCTCGTACTGGCATCGATGACCGCGGCCTCGGCCTGGGGCGTGGCCCAAACCTCCAGCGCCGCGAGGCAGTCGGCCTTGAGCCAATCGTCGCCGCTCTTCATGGCCCGGACCAACGCCCGCGAGACGTCGGCCACGGAATCGTCGGCGATCGATTTGCTTAAACGCTGCGCCGCCTGCCGGGCGACCATGGGGGCGGTGCTGCGCAGATCGGCCAGGAGCTTGCTGCGATCGGCGGTGGAAATCGCCTTGGGCTTCTGCGCCTCGGCCAGCGCCGCCGCGGCCTGCTCATCCTTTCGCTTCTTCTCGGCCAACTCGGCAGCGGTGAGGAGCCGGTAGCTCAACGTGGTCGGCAAGGTCACGCTGACGTTGTTCTCGCCGATGAGGATCTTGTACTTCATGGAAAGCGACTTGATCGCGCCGGCCTTCAAGTCGAAAGCGAACTCGCCGTCGCCGCTCATGTCGATTTGCAGGCTGCCGCCGGCCGCGGCAACGGTCTTGAACGAGTACTTCTTGCTGACACGGACCGTGTCGCCGCTGGATTGCGACACGGCGAAGTTGATTTGCTCCACCGCGCCCCGCTTGGTCTCGGTCTCGCCGAAGGGGAGGGGATGACCGAAGGGCGTGGTGGCCTGCTCCTTTTCCACGGCCAGCAGATCGGTCTTCTTATCCCACGTGGCCTTGGGATCCTCCGGCAGCTTCTCGATGACCAGCAGCTCCTGCCATCCCAGCAGGCAAGGCATGGCATGAAAGTTGCCTTCCACGACCAGCGTGCCGCAGCGATCCAGCGTCGTTCCTTCCGGCGGCCTGGGCTGGCCAAAAGGCCCGAAGTGCCGAAACGCTGACGGAAACGACGGCGGCCCGGGCCGGCGGCCGAGGCGCGGCCGTCGCGTGCCGGCCCCCTCCTTGGCCGTGATCTTCTCCGGCAAATTCCCCGTGCATTTCCAAACGAACTGCTTATCGGTGGCCGAGAGCATGGTGTAGGTCAACACGCCGTCGTAGCTGATCGTCTCTTGCGGCATGTCGATGGCGACCTTCACGTCGTAGGCATACTGCTGGTCCTTTTGGAAGCCGTAGCGCAACTTGGGAGGCGCATCGGCCGCC
>JBEKZQ010000461.1:0-8860 GCA_049509675.1 Thermoguttaceae bacterium
CTTCGGTCGCTTGCCGCCGGTCTGATTCGTTTACCGGGTGCGGAGCAGAGTTTCGTCGGTTTGCGAGCCCCACCATAATGTTGCGCGACCTTGACCCACCCTACATGAATAATCCGGGCTAATCCCTCTTATTCTCTCGCCCCCGCCGGCAGTTCCAGCGTGGCACTCTGAAGCCCGATCTTCGCGAGGATGATGTAGAGCACAAAACCGACGATGATCGCCGCCACCGGTGGACAGGGCATCACAAACGTGACGTTCAAGAGTTTCGCGAAGAAGCCCCATGCCCCTGCCAGCCCGTGGCTGGTTTCGATCCAGTGCGAGATGCTCCTAAACAGGCCGGCGAAGAAGCCCCATGCCCCCACCACGAAACCGACGGCCCAGGAAATCCAACCGGCCGGATTGAATCCCGCCCGAGGACCGGGCCACTTGCAACCCGCCAGCAGATAATCGGCGGTCATCGCGCCGCAGATCGGCCCGAACGAGGCGCCGATAATGCCGAAGACCCCAGCGGCATCCCCGGCGTAGCCTGAAACGACAAGGCCAATCGATGCCGCAGTGCCGATCCCGCAGGAGATCAACGGATTGACGTTCGGCAACGTGTTCCTGAAACTGGCGGCCGCGATTAGTGAACTGAAGCAAGCGGGCGGGAAGGCCGCAATCGCCAGCAGCAGCCAGAAAATCCTGGCGGTCTGAGCGCCCATGATGGTTTCCATCAGTTTCGTGGGATCGATTTGCACCTCTTTGCCCATAAGGCCACTCCCATAGGTTCCCGCCACAATCAGGATCGCGAGGCAACCGGTGAAGATCGTGGCTCCGGCGACGCCGACCAACCCTCCCAACCGCACGTCCCGCGCATCGCGATTACTGGAGGCGATATCCACGCCGGCAGCTCCCGCAGTGGCAAAGAAGCCGACGATATTGGCGATGGCGAAGAGCATCAGGCTAATCGAGCTCGGCGCCGGCACGTTCGATCCGGCCATCAACATCTCGGGCTTGAAATTGCCCACGCCGGAAACGGTCTTCGCCGCGAGGATCAAGAGGATTACCAGGGGGATAAGCGGCAGGAAGGTGGCGACTTTGGCGACGTACTGAATGCCCTTCAGCCCCACCAGCGCGGCGACGATGGCCCAGGCGGTCCCGATCGCCAAGTGCTGCGGCGACATCTCCTTATAACCAGCGAACCCCGCGAGCAGCGCAGCGGAAAAGTACGCGTTGACCGCCAGCCAGCCGAACTGCAATACTCCCATGAAGAAGCCTGGCATAAGGAATCCGCCTTGCGCGCCGTAGGTCGAAGTGCCGACCACCGCCAGCGGCAAGCCGGTTTTCATGCCCATCATGCCCGGAGCCAGATAACTGGCGAAGTGGCAGATGAAGCCGGCGAGAATCACCCCAAGGACCGCCGTGCCGATGCCCTGAGCCAGAATGCCGGCCGAACAGGGCGCCCCGCTACTGGGCACACTCTGCCAAAACACGAACCAGAGCATGATCCCCGCGTAGGTTTGTGCCGTGGTCTTGTACCATGGAGACCGACTTGACTGCGGCACGGGTTTGGCCGCGGCAACGTAGGACGGTAGCGAAGCCATGCAAAGTTCCTCCTCAAATGGGCCGTTAGAAAATAATCGGGGTGCCCCCACAAAGCAAAGTATACAAGCTGGTCAGGACAAGTAAAATACGGCCCGACGAGGATTCTGGCAAAGTCGCTTCATGCTGAGAACACATTGCGCAGAACCCCCAGACTGCCGCAACAAGAGCGGGAATTGACCTGGCAAGATGATGAAAGGAATCACGAAACATGGCCGCGCACTTCTGCCCGGATATGGCTGGCGTTTTTGCTTCGTTTCTGGGACAATGATGGCGTAGGGCAAATCTCGCAACACGCGCGGTATGTAAGGGAAACTCCCATGAACCAACGAAACGACGGATTCACTCTGGTCGAACTGATGGTGGTGATAATGATTATCGGCATTCTGGTGGCCCTCCTCGTGCCGGCCATCCTCGCCGCCCGGGAGCAGGGTCGGCAGGCCACCTGCCTGAACAACCAACAGCAGCTTGGCAAGGCCACGATACAATACGAGCTTGCCAAGAACCATTTTCCGGGCACGACGGTCCTGTTGCCCGGCGGAAACATCAAACTCAACTGGTGCATGTCGCTGTTCCCGTACATCGGGCGTCAAGACATGTGGGATAACGATTGGAGCACCGGCAACAGTTCGGGGACGGCGGCGAAGATCACGGTCGACCAGTTCGTGTGTCCCGACGATCCGCCCGCGCCGGGGCTTGTCACCCCGTTGAGCTATGTGGCCAACTTCAACATCTATAACCCCGGGAACGCCTCGCCGATTACCATGTCGCAAATCAATACGCCCCAGCGGACGATCATGTATACCGAGCGCGCGCGGGGCGGGGCCGCGCCAACCGGCCCGTGGCAGCCATACGTCTACTCAAGCAGCAGTCCGGGCAGTACCAGCCCGGTTTCCATCTACCCGATTACGTTCGTACCGTGGGGGCTGCCGGGGATGAACGCGACGCAGCTCGCGTCGCTCGCGTCGTCGCTCAACAGTGGCGGCGCAACGTTCTTGAGCTATACCCCCAATCCGTCCGTTTCAGTGCCGCAGATTTCCTCGAACCATCCCGGCACGATTGTCGTCACCTATTTCGACGGCCATTCGGAGAAGTTGCCGGACGATACGTGGCTGGCGCCGAACGCCTCCATGTTGAACTACCTGCCGGGGCCGTGACGGCCCCTCGATCTCAGATTTGAGATTTCAGATAGGGTGGGACGAGTTCCACGAGTCCCACCAATTGCTCCACGCTCCACGCTCCACGCTCCACGCTCCACGCTCCACGCTCCACGCTCCACCCCCCACCCTACTTGGGCAGGAAATCGTGGGTGAGGGTCACCTCGCGGATGTTCCGGCTGTCGGGCTCGAAGATGCGGATCTTGACCTGAATGCCCCGCAACGGCACAGCGTACGGCGGCGGAGCGATCGACTCGGCGACGTTGTCCACAATGCCGGTATTGTTGTCGTCGAAGCCGTCGACAAGCGGACCCGGGCTCGGTTTAGCGGGGTTGGTGCCGACTTGCTCGTAATGGAAAGACCACGTGTCGTAGACGTTCGTTAGCCCGCTGAGACTATTGAGATTGCCGGCGCTGAAATGGCCGGTTCCGCTGCCGAGTTCGACATACCCGCCGACCCCGCCGTTGGCCTGGGGCGCTTGGGGATCCCAAACCGTCACGTCGAAGCCGATGACGTTGGTAAGGATGACGTCGTCGTTCGGGCGAGCGCCATCGACCTTGCCATTGAGGCAATTCTCCGCAAGCGAAGTCCCCACGAACGCCTGCGGGGACCAATAATCGACCTGAGTGGCAGCCGACTGGCCAGTAGCAGAGATAGGAATGCTGCCATTGGTCCAGCTTGCCGACTGTCCAAAGCTGCCGGAGCACTCGTTCAGGGTGGGCAGCCCCAGTTGGCCCCATTGTTGGCGAACGTCGAACGGGAACGTGCCGAAAGGATGGCCGTAACGGCATTCGCGCTTGGTCAAATCGCTGAGGCTGTTGAACTTCGGCACCCCGTTCTCCAGGTGCATGGAAACGTCATAGTACTGGTAATACGCGTAGCCGGTCACACTGCTTGGCGCAGTAGCCCCTGGCGCAATCAAGAGCACGCGGCGGTGCAGCGTCCGCCCGCGGACGAACCACGCCACCTCGGCCAACTCCGATTGGATGGTCGTTAAATTGGTAACCACAGGCGAGCCCTGTCCGTTGACTGGCGCATAACGGCCCACGAACGGCTGGCCGGTGCTGCGCGTGGTGAACATCAGGATGTCGTCGCTTTCGTTGACAGTGTAGTCGCGCTGGTTGCTGGTGTTGTCCCACGGAGTGATCAGATGTGTTCCTTCGATATACTCGAAATAGCCTTCGGCGGCCTCGGGCCGGCGGGGGGGGAGCATGGTGACGGTGACCCCGTCCAGATCCCGGTGCATCAACAACTCGACCGCCCGCAGCCGGTCGAACTGTTCCAGCGTGGCGCGGGAGTTGTTGATGCTGTTGCCCATGCGGCCGAAAACCGTGGCCACGGCCCCCATTAAGATGAGTCCCAGCGTGGCCGCTACCAGGATTTCCACCAGCGTGTAGCCCGAGAAGCGTGGGGCGTGAGGCGTGGGGCGTGGGGCGTGAGGCGTGGGGCGTGAGGCGTGAGGCGTGGGGTGTGAGGCGTGAGGCGTGGGGCGTGAGGCGTGAGGCGTGGGGCGTGGAGCGTGAGGCGTGGGGCGTGGAGCGTGAAGCGTGGGGCGTGGGCCGAGCGTGTAGCCCCTTGGAGTGCGGCGAGCGGCCGCCGGTTGAAGAGGCCTTCGCTGAAAACTGAAAACTGAAAACTGAAGACTCGCCATGGCACACATCCTCCGTCCGTTGGGTGGCGTATTTCCACCATCTGTCCTCGCCCGCTTCTGCCCCACAAGCGGACCACTCCCTGTATTCGACCTTGGAGCGGGGTAAAAGTCAAGGAGAATTGGCGTTTACACCGGGGCGGAAATGGGGTATTAGTCTCGGGAGCGCGGATGCGCAGGAACGTCGTTTGACCGAAGAATGGACCAGTCCCCAAGCACCGGCAAGGAAGCCCATGACCAGTACACGCGTGGCGAGCGACGATCTGTGCGTACGTGCCGAACTGCCGGCGAATCGCCCGGCGGCCCTGACGGCCGATCACGACTTGACCGTCGTTATTCCCGCCTTCAACGAGCAAGAGCGTCTTCCTTGGACATTACAGGAGTTGGGCCGTTTTCTCGAGGCATGGGGACTGGATTATCGGGTCCTCGTGGCCGACGACGGCAGCAGCGACAACACGGCCCTGTTGACGCGCGGGCTGGGTCCGCGGTTTGCCACGCATTCGCTCCCCTGGCACCGCGGCAAGGGGGCCGCCGTGCAGGCCGCCATGCTCTCGGCCACCGGCCGCGTGGTCGGCTTCACCGATGTGGATCGACGATGGCCGCTGCGAGGTGGTTTTCGGGGCCCGCGATCTGAAGCAATCGGCCCACCACGCCCGCCGTCGGCTCTCGCGCACCCTTGCCACGCTGGTGTTCCGGCAAGTCGTCAAGCGGCTGGTGTCGCGCGAGGTGACCGACACGCAATGCGGCTTGAAAATGTTCAGCCGACGTGCGGCCCGCGAGATCTTTTCCCGGGCCACCATCGAGGGTTTTGCCTTTGACGCGGAGGTGGTCTTCCTGACCGAACGCCTGGGGTTTGACTTCCGCCGCCTGCCGGTCGACCTGGTCCACGAATACGCTTCCAGTTTGTCGTTGGCCCGCGATACCCTGCCGATGCTGTGGGACATCTGGCGGCTCTGGCTGCGCGGCAAGGGGCCGGATGGGCCGCGGCCGTTGCCGGTCGAGCTATGGCAAGATGCGGCCGAAGAGACTCGCCAGAAACGGGCCGCGTAATGCACGTAACCAAATCGAGATGAGAAGCCGAGTGCCTTGTCCATCTCGCTCGCCGGGTGCCACTGGCTTGCCAGTGCCGTCCGCTCGGGTGCCACTGGCTTGCCAGTGCCGTCCGCTGGGAAGCACGGGCAAGCCCGTGGCACCTTTCAGCCCGCGCCTGGTGCTGCACGCCGACGATCTGGGCATGAACGCGGGCGTCAGCGACGGCATCCTTCAGGCGTTCGAGCATGGTCTGCTCACCAGCACGTCGCTGTTGGCCAATGGCCCCGACGCCGACCGCGCACTGGACCGCTGGAAACGCCTGGCCCGGGAACAGCAGTTGGCCCTGCTGCCGTCGTCCGCCGCACGTCATCCCTTGGGCGATGACGGCCGTCCGTGGGACCTGGGCATCCACCTGAATCTGACGCAAGGCCGACCCCTGACCGCGGGCCGCTACCCGGCGGAGTTGCTCGATGAGCGGGGCCGGTTTCCGGGCATTTTCGCCTTGTTTCGCGGCCTGTGGCGCGGCGCCGGGCGGTTCCGCGCGGCGCTCGAAGAAGAACTCTGCCGGCAAATCGAATTCATGCTCGATCGCGGCGTTAGGCCGACCCATCTGAACGGCCATCAATATGTGGAAATGCTGCCGGCGATTACCGAGATCGTGCCGCGCCTGCTGGAGCGTTTCGCGATCGGAGTGCTGCGCGTGCCGGTGGAGCGGGCGCCCTTTCGCTCGCTGCTGTGGGGGAGACTGAGCCTCGGGGCCTGGCCCTCGGCCGCGGTACACCAGATCTATGCCTTGCGGTTGCGGGCCCGCGCTCGGCGGGGGGCCTGGCCGCACGCCGACGCCTTCTTCGGCGCCGCCCGCTCCGGGCGCATCGATATCCGCAGCGTGCGATTGTTCCTCTCGCAGCCGACTGGTTTTCGCTGCGCCGAAATCGCGCTGCACCCCGGGCAGGCAGTTCCGCCGCAGGCGGCAGACGGCTGGCGCGACCCCTTGGCCGAGTTGCGCCCCAAGGAATTGCAACTGCTGCTCTCGGCCGATTTGGCCCAGTGCCTGCGGCAAGCGAATGTGCGGCTTGGCCGGCTGACAGACTTGTGCCGGGTGACAAACGGAGAATGAATCGTGGGGCCGATGAAAACTCTGGCAACAGGTGAGGTTGGGTGCCACGGGCTGCCCGTGCTTCCCTGTCGGTTCTTGCCGCGATGAGCCGGCAGAAACGTCTCTGTGCGTTACGAACATGAATCCTTTAGCACGGCGGGAACGGTGATGCGTGGCCGCAAAAGCCATTTAGAAGAGCACGGGCAAGCCCGTGGCACCCGGCGGGAACACCCCTCTCCCAGAGAGGGAGAGGGGAGAATGAATCGTGCGTTTGCTTGAGGCACTCGATCGGCGGCAACGCTGGCTTCTTCGCCTGGCCTTCCTGTTATGGATGGCCCTGGCGATCGTCGTCAGCGCAAAGACCCTGATCGATCCGGCCCTGCACAGCACCTACCCGTGCTTCGAAAGCGGCGCCCGGTACTGGTGGGCCGGCCGGGACGTGTACCGTGACTGTCCGCACGATTTCCGCTACGGGCCGGCCTTTGCCGTGGCCCTGGGACCGCTGGCCCTGCTTCCCACCCCGCTGGGCGCCCAGTTGTGGAACTGGCTGAACATCGGCGTGCTGTTCTTCACGCTGCGGGCGATGGTGCGGCACGTGCTGCCCGGCGGCTACTGGACCCCGCGCCGTGAGGCGGCATTCTTGGCGGTCACCGCCGTGGGTGCCTTCCATACCTTGTGGTCGGGACAGACGAATCTGTTGGTGTTCTCGTTGGTTGCCTTGGGAGTGATCGCCGCCCGGCACGAGCGGTGGTCCTTGGCGGCCTTGTTGCTGGCGCTGCCTGTACACATCAAGATTTGGCCCTTGGCGGCCGGATTGTTGTTGGCCGCCTGCCGGCCGCGAAAACTGGCTCCGCGGCTTCCCCTGGCGCTGCTGTTGATCGGCGGCATCCCTTTCCTGACGAAGCCTTGGCCCTGGGTCTGCCGGCAGTACGCAGGGTGGTACCAGTTGCTCGTGGGGCCCGCCCAGGTGCGCCACACCTATCGTGACGCCTGGACAATCTGGGAATTCATCCATGCGCCGGTCGACCCGCGCCTGTACGCCGCGCTGCAGCTTGGCATGGCCCTGGCGGCGCTTGTGTTGTGCTGCATACAGGCACGGCGCACCGCCTCCAGGTGCGGCTTGAGCCTCTTCGTGTTGGTGACCTGGACCACCTGGCAGCTCGTCTTCGGTCCGGGGACCGAGCGGAATACCTTCGGCTTGATTGCCCCGCTGAGCAGTTGGGCACTGATCGCCAGTTTCGAGGAGAAATGGGGGCGAACGCTGATGACGCTAAGCTTCGTGCTCATGTTGGTCTCGACGTCGGGGGCCATCGAGCACGTGCTTCTACCATACTTTGAATGGGTAAAGATTATCCATCCGATGGGGGTTATCTTATTCTTCGCTTGGTTCCTGGGTTGGAACGCCGGCTGGGGGTGTAACACTCTCTCTCCCCTTGCGGGAGAGGGCGGGGTGCGGGGAGAACTGCAAAGTTGCGATGCGGACCACTAGTGCGGAATGGACCTGCGGGCGGAAGACTTCGCGCAGTTTGCAGTTCTCCGGCGGGCCGATTGACGAATCTGCGGCGGCGGCCAACAATAGGTTCTGGCGACGAACCTCAAGTGGTGTGGGCTCACATGAATTGCATCCAGCGACAAGATCCGGAAGTCTGGGCGGCCATTGACGGCGAAATCCAACGTCAGCGCGACGGCCTGGAAATGATCGCCAGCGAGAACTACACCAGTCCCGCCGTCATGCAAGCGATGGGCAGCGTGTTGACGAACAAATACGCGGAAGGGTATCCCGGAAAACGCTATTATGGGGGGTGCCAGTTCGTCGATGTCGTCGAGGATCTCGCCCGCGATCGCGCCAAACGCCTTTTCGGGGCCGAGCACGTCAACGTCCAGCCGCATTCGGGCGCACAGGCCAACACGGCCGTCTACCTCTCGGCCCTGGAGCCGGGCGACGTGCTCATGGGGCTGGACCTGGCCCACGGCGGACATCTCACGCACGGTATGCGGTTGAACATCTCGGGCAAGCTGTACCACATTGTCAGCTACGGGGTTCGGCCCGACACGCACCGCATCGATTTCGATCGCCTGGCCGCCTTGGCGCGGGAGCACAAGCCCAAGATGATCGTGGCCGGCGCCAGCGCCTATCCGCGTGAGATTCCGCACGCGGAGTTCGCCCAGATCGCGCGGGATTGCGGCGCGCGGCTGCTGGTCGACATGGCCCATTATGCCGGACTGGTGGCGGCCGGACTTCACGACGACCCGGTGCCGGTGGCCGATTACGTCAGCAGCACCACGCACAAGACGCTGCGCGGGCCGCGCGGCGGCCTGATCCTGTGCAAGCAGTCGCTGGCCAAG
>JBEKZQ010000462.1:0-4958 GCA_049509675.1 Thermoguttaceae bacterium
GGTGACGCCGCGATTGCCGCCGTGAAATCGTCTCGACGGAAAGGGTTGTCCTGGGGCAGGGCTAAGCTAGATTTACTCGGGCTGATGGTCAATGTTCCGATCTGTTTCACTTGTTGAAAGGAGAAATCGCATGAACGTGGAGACTCAACACACGGGAGGCACCGGCTTGGGCCTCGGTTTTGGCCTGCATTCCAGCGGGCCGCTGACGCACGAACTGGGGGCCTTGCGCAATGACTGGTGGTGTATCTTTGCCCTAGGCATTTCGCTGGTCGTCTTTGGCGTGCTCGCGATGGGCATGTCGTCCTTCGTGTCGGTCGTCACCGTCGCCGCCTTCGGCGTGTTGCTGCTGGCCGGCGGGATCGCGCAGATCCTCAGCGTCTTCTGGGCGGAAAGGTGGAGCGGCAGTCTGCTGCACCTCCTGGTGGGCATCCTGTACGCGGTGACCGGCTATGTGCTCGTGGACGCTCCGTTGCACAGCGCGCTCGCCCTGACGCTGGTGATCGCGTGCTTCCTCCTGGTCGGCGGCGCGTTTCGCATCGTGGCCGCCATGCTGCTTCGGTTCCCCGGTTGGGCATGGGTGGTGCTCAACGGCTTCATCTCGCTCATGCTCGGACTGCTGATCTACAAGCAATGGCCGGCGTCGGGGTTGTGGGCGATTGGCCTGTTCGTGGGCATCGAGATGCTCTTCAACGGATGGGTCTGGATCATGCTGGCATTCGACCTGCGCGCCGTCAAACGCACGGCGGCATGACGCCGGCTTGCGTGACGCGGGCGGCCGCTGCCAGCGGCCGCCCGCGATTCGAATTCCCAACCGTCCGTACTACCACGGGGGCGGAAAGTAACAGTTTAGTTTCCAATACGGTCTTGTGGCAAGGGCGCGAGCGGCCAACAGGACGGCGGGCAGATCACTCGCGGCGAGAAGATGGCTCAGCAAGACGCCATCGACGACGACGGCAGGCGGGGCGGCGCAACAGATCGCAAAGGGCGTGTAAAGGGGTCGCGACTCTTTGTTTCGTGAAATGGCAAGATCGCGGCCTAAGAATGCCGATCCCCGGTATTCGTCTCGCGGCGGCCGCCGCTTTGTCCCCTTGAAAACTCTCGATCGCAAGAACAAAGACACCCGACCCCTGGTACGCGTCCCCTACCGCAGTTTCAGCACGTACGCTTCCCATTCCTTCTGGAAGGCATCCATGTCCTCTCGGCCGAGCACCGCCTTCAGGGCGTAGTAACCACTGTGGTCCTGCTTTGAGGTGTCGTGGAAGCGGCGATAGAACTTCTTCAGCAGGCCGTGCTCCTGCAGGTAGTAGCACACGTATCGGGCCGTCGCGTAATTCACTCCCGTATTGTGGCCGTAGAATTCCGCGTCGGTCCTGGTGCAAAGAGTCTCGAAGCGGGGCACGCGCTTCTGGCGGATCGCCTCTTGCAGTCCCCGCAGTCGCCAGTTGGTGTAGCCGTAGATCTCGCCGTCCTTCTCCCCGCATTTCTCGTAGAGCGATGCCAGGCCCTCGTTGAACCAGGCCGGGCAGTGCGGGAAGTTGGTGGCCACGAAAGGATGCACCATCTCATGGACCAGCGTCCCGCCGCCCGTGGCAATGTTCATGATCAGGGCCTGGTCGCTCGGCGAGTAGAATCCGAACGGCGTGTCGGGCGTGTTATGGCAGATGCTCCGGCACTGCTTCCGATAGCTCTCGTCGTCCTTCAATAGCCAGATGTCGATGATCGTCTGCGGATCTTTGCTGAAGTAGATCGTCTTGAGTTGCCTGGTGGTCCACTTGATGGTCCCCTCGGTCTGCCGCCGCACCTCGTCGGGCGACTCGTCGCCGATGACCACGAACGGGGGGGCCAGCAGGATGGTAAACCCTTGGGCGGGCACCTTCCGCTTCAGCCGCATCAGGTGCTGGGCGAAATCGGCGGCCGAGAAGCTGCCGCTGCGGGGACTGTCCCAATTCGGGTACCAAGCTTCGCTTGGTCGCGACGAAAATGGGACTGTCCCCTTCGCCGATGGGCCGCCCGCCCCGGCACGTTCTCGATCCTGCTCCAATCGCAATCGGATCACGGTCGCCTGCGAACCGCCCGAAAGCGGCCAGAGGGCCAGCAGCGTACTCCGCGGCATCCGCTTGTAGGAACCATCGGCAACGGCCGGATCATGGAAAATCACCGTATCGGATGCGGCGTCATAGCCGAGCACCAGGCGGAAGTGTTCCGGCGCGCCGGGCCCCTCGTCGAAGTGCATGCACACGACCGAGGGGATTCCAGCCAGCAGATCGGCGTGCAGGGCCTTCCATTGGGCCTCGACATCCGCGGCCGCGTGGTCGCGGGAAATGCGGTAGTATATGGCCCCCGGCCGAAAGCCCAGGTTCTCGGCGGCCCGTACCAGGTCGCGGGTATAGCAACCGCGGGCAAGCATCGGATCCAGGCCGGAGCTGTTGAAAACGTCATCCTGGGCGACCCGCCGGCCGAGCTTTTGCAGGTACATGGCCAGGCAGGCCTCGCCGCAGAAGTCCGGCTCCTGGAGAATGTGGGGAACATCGGGGATGGCAACCGACGCGTATGGGGCGTGCGGTTGAGCCGCAGGAAGAGAAACCACGAAAAACACAAAGCACAGGAAAAACAAACATACCAACGATGGCCGCAGGTCTTTCGTGCGTGTATTATCTTGAAACATGTGGGTAAGAATACTGTATCAAAATAAAACAGGCGAGGCGGGGACCGTTCGGGTGATCCCCGTCTCGCCTTTGTCGTTCAGCAGTCCCGTGCTTCCAGTCGTCGAACGTGCCGTCTCCTCCGTTCCGGTGTAAGAGTTGCTCGTTCTAGGGGGTGCTGATTCCTATTCTGCCATAGTGGCGACTTCCAATCGCACCTGCTTCTCATTACCGGCCCCGAAAATTTGCCTCTTCTCTGGACCGGCCCCGGCTGTACCTTTCGCAAATATCGTGCCAATTTTCCCCACAGGAATGGCCATGCCATCGATCTGGAAATCGATCTTGCAATTGATTCATGGGTTCGAATCCCATCCGCTCCGATTTTTGTTCTTGACTTTTCAGTTTCGTGACCGATAATACAGGCGCAAGATCGATTTCCAGCCAACTTGGCTGCCGCCGCATTGCTAACAAGCGATGCGGCCTTTTTTTGCGCCGTTCCAGCTCGAAAGCTAAAGTGCAGAACGGCCGAGACTCAGAGAAACAGTTACGATGAATTAGTCTTCGTTTATCCGCAATCAACTACGCATGAGGGTGCTGCCATGTTCGGACCGGCCGTGCTTGTGGGGTGCCTGCTGCTTGGACAAACCGGCATAAGCAACGACGACATCAAGCTCGAAGTCAAGCAACTGGTGCGGAAACTGGACTCGACGAAGAAAGACGTGCGCGAGGCAGCGGAGGCCCGACTGCTCGAAATCGGACTCAAGAGGCCCGGGATGCTCGATCTGCTGCCGCGGCCCAACCAGGAGGGGATCGCGGCCGAGGTTCTTCAGCGGGTCGCCCGCGTGCGTCAACAAGTTCAGCGGGCCCAGGCGGAGTCGGCCGCGGAGCCCTCGATCGTGGAGCTTCCCGGCGGATCCCTGCCGGTCTCCAAGGTCCTTGCCGAATTGCAGAAACAGACGGGCAACCGCATCGTCGACGTGCGTGCGCGGTTCGGACACCCCGTGACCGATCCGGTGGTCCGGTGCCCCGTCGGGAAAACGCCGTTCTGGCAGGCCCTGGACGGCATTCTGGATCAGGCGGGGCTGAGCGTGTATCCGTTCGATCAGGATGGGGCGATCGACGTCATCGCCCGATCCGAGGCGCAGTTGCCCCGTTCGGCTCGGGCCTATTACAGCGGACCGTTCCGCGTCGAGCCGGTCCGCGTGGTGGCCCGCCGCGAATTGCGCAGTTCCGCTTATCCGTCGCTGGTGCTGACCTTGGAAGCGGCCTGGGAGCCGCGGCTGCGGCCGATCAGTCTGAAGCAGCGGATGGGCGACGTGAAGGTCTTGGACGACCGCGGCAACCGCTTGTCGCCGGACGATCCGCAGGCGGAAAGCGAGGCCCTGGCCCGCCACGACGCCATGGCCGCCGAGATCAACATCCCCCTGGCCTTTCCCGCCGAGCCGGTGAAGGAGATGGCCACGGTCCAAGGCAGCTTTCAGGCGATCGTGCCGGGCAAGGTCGAGACGTTCCGTTTCACGGACTTGGCAGGGGCCAAGAATGTCGAGCAGCGGATCGCCGCCGCCACGGTCACGTTGGAAGAGGTTCGCAAGAGCGGCGAGAACGTGTGGGAGGTCCGCATGAAGTTGCGCTTCGACGACGCCGGCGACGCCCTGGAATCGCACCGCAGTTGGGTACTCTTGAACGAAGCTTATCTTGAAGAAAACGGCAAGCCGATCGCTTTCGATTCCTCGGAGACCACGCAGCGGACCAAGAACGAGATCGGCATGGCGTACCTGTTCGCGCTGGATAAGCCGCCGTCCAAGAAGCTGGCATTCGTTTACAAGACGCCGGGCATGGTCGTGACCCGCGCCTTTCCGTACGAGTTCCACCACGTGAAGTTGCCGTAGCGGGCGCGAAGTTGCTCAATCGTCGTAGGACGGATTGCCAATCCGTCCTACAAGCGGTTGGCGAAGTTATTGTTTTGCGGACCGAAACTATGGATCATGACGAACTGCCGGATGCCGCGTGGCGGCGACTTTTCCGGCGGCGGTTGCTCCAGTGGCACGCCCGGCACGCGCGCGACCTGCCCTGGCGGCGGTCGCGGGACCAGTATGCCGTTTGGCTCAGCGAGATCATGCTGCAGCAAACGCAGGTCGCCACGCTCAGGCCCTATGGCGTCACCCGCTTCCGCATCACGCTGGACTGTTACGAGGCGCACTACGTTTCGCGCACAGAAAAGGCCCACCAGCCGCTGCCGCTGAAATGGCTGCGGAGCGAGGAACTGGCCGATTATCCGCTGAGCAGCACGGGCCGAAAACTGGCCAAACTGGTGTA
>JBEKZQ010000463.1:0-4957 GCA_049509675.1 Thermoguttaceae bacterium
GTGCTCGGACACCGCCCTCGGCCGTGCAACTCGTCCACGATGCTCTCGATCAGCGGCTGCTGGATGTGCAGCGGATTGGGGAGGTCGAACTGCTCGACGCCCGCGCCCGTCTCCAGCCGTACCGGCTCATTGCCGAACACCGACAAGGTCAGCTTGCCCAGCGTGCCGGCGATGTCGATCACGTCGTCGCTGCCGGCGCCGGCGAAGTTCCACGAGCAGGCGCCGAGGGCGCCGGCGGCGAAGCGGCAGTGCAGGGCGACCACGTCCTCGACATCATAAGGCGACGCAAGGTTGGCGGCCATGCCCTGGATGCTCTCGATTGGGCCGAGGATGAAGTCGAAGATGTCCAGGGCATGGCACGCCAGGTCCAGAAAGATGCCGCCGCCGGAATGCTCGGCCACAAGCCGCCACTCCAGCTTCGCGGGGTCAATGTCGCGCAGGCGGGCGTCGGCGTAGCGATAGCTCAGCGTGGTGATCCGCCCCAGCCGGCCCGAAGCAACCAGTTCTTTGGCCTTGAGGAACCGTGGCAGCCGGCGGCGATAGAAAGCGACGAACAGCGGCTGGCCGGCCTTGGCGAACGCATCGATCATGCGTTGGCACTCGGCGTGGTTGCGGGCCATCGGCTTCTCGACGTAAGCCGGTTTTCCCGCGGCCGCAACGCGCAGGGCGTATTCCAGGTGGTTCCCCGGCGGCGTGGCGATATAGACGGCATCGACTTCCGGGGCGCGCAGGAGGGCCTCCGCATCGGTGGTCCATCGCGGCACGCCGTGACGCCGGGCGTAATCCTCCGCCTTGGCCGCGTCGCGCCGCATGACCATGACCAGGGCACTGCCGGCGGCCTTCTGAAAGCCGGGGCCGCTCTTGACCTCGCTGACGTTGCCGCACCCGATGATGCCCCAACGAATGGCCATGCCCCGACTCCCGTCTACAAACTCGTCCGCGTTTCCAGGTGGGGCGGACTTTAGTCCACCCGAGCGGACTGAAGTCCACCCTACGGCGCTGCCTTCCGTGCGGCAATCGCTTCCGGCAAGTCGTCGCGGTTGACCAGCCACGGGTGTTCCAGGAGCTGCTTGGCGTTGTGGTTCCGCCCCAGGCTCCACTTCCAATTCCAGGCGAGGAAGAACGTCGTCTTGGGAAAGTGCTTCCGGACGCCGTTGATGAAACGCGTGTAGTCGTAGTCGCCTGGCGGATTGCTGGAGCCGTGCGGGCCGAACTCCGTGAAAGCGAACGGCTTGGGCAGCTTGGCCACCGCGTCGTAGCCGCGGATGTGCTGCGGATCGACGAAATCCGTGTAGGCGTCCAGCCCGACGATGTCGACGTACCGGTCCCCCGCATAGTAGGCAGCCGTCCGCTCGCCGTGGTTGGGCGAGTAGACCCACAGCAGGTTGTCGAGCCCTTTTGTCCTGGTGAAGTAATCGAACATGTGCCGCCAGACCCGGATGAAGGTCTCGGGCTGCTTGGCGCCCCACCAGAACCAGCCGCCGTTCATCTCGTGGAACGGACGCCAGAGGACCACCACGCCGGCGTCCTGCAGCTCCTTCAGCCCGGCGGCCATGATGTCCAACTCCTTCATCCAGCGCTCGTGGGCCTCGTCGCCGGGCGCGAGGATCTGCTGCAGGTCCACGCCCTGGTCGCGCAGCCCGCCGCCCTTGGGGTTCGCCGGGTTGTAAAGGTGCGCGGAAATGGTGACCAGGCCGCCCTGCCGGGCATACTCGATGGCCACGCGATTGACGGTCTTGTACTCCAGGCCGCCCTTGGCAAAGTTGGCGTAGTCCAGGCCGATCAACGCCGGCCAATGACCGGTCTTCTGATGGATCTCTTCGCACATCGCCAGTTTGGCCGTTGGGCCGCAATCGGTGAACTGCCCTGAGAGCAGTCGCTTGTCGGGCCGCTGTGGCAGCGCTTCCAGATAGTTGAGGATTGCGCGGGCCTTGGCGCTGGCTTTCGGATTGGCGGGTTCCAGGGCCCGGACGGCGCCGCTGTTCGCGACGAGCAGCATCGCGACGATGAAAGAAAAGGGTTTCATGAGATTCTCCTTCTCCACGAGGGCGATCGGACGATGGCTTGCGCCCCGATTATGGCACATTGCACTGTGGTTCGGCAACATGGCCGACCTGCTATTGCCAAATGCATCATTGCTGTTTCTCAGCAGAATCAGATCTTCGGGGAGATTGCGCGGATCTCGCCGTTGACGCGCACCTTGATCTTGGCGTTCTTGTCCGGCGCCCTGTCGGCGACAATGTGCAAGGATGTCACTTTGCCGTCCTCCCAGGTGCAATCCACCTTGTACCCGCCGCGCGCGCGCAGGCCGGTGAAAGAGCCTTTCCTGGCCCACGCTTTCGGGCAGGCCGGCAACAGTGCAATTTCGCCGGCATGGCTCTGCAGCAGCATCTCGGGAATAGCGCCCGAGATGCCGAAGTTGCCATCCATCTGGAAGGGTGGATGATTGCAGAAGAGGTTCGGCAAAGTGTTGTAGGTTAGCAGTCCGCGCACCATGATTCCCGCGCGCTCGGCCTCGCCCAAGCGAGCCCAGACGGCGCAGCGCCACGGCCAGGTCCACGAACGGCGGCTATCGCCAATCGTCGTATCCACGGCGAACGGCTTGCCTGTCGTCTCTTCATGATCGTTGCTTCGGGACTTGAGGCTCTTGACGGCGGCCTGGGCAAGTTCCGGTGTTCGAGCGGGACTGATCTGCCGGCCAGGATACACGGCGAACAGGTGTGAAGTGTGGCGGTGGGTATCGTTCGGCTCGTCGCGGTCTGCCTGCCACTCTTGGAGCTGGCCCCATCGGCCCACCTTATTCGGCGCCAGGCGCGCCTGCATGTCGGCCACTTTCCTCTGGTAATCGGCATCCACGCCCAGCGCCTGCGCCATCTCGCGGTAGTTCTGGAACAGATCCCAGATGATCTGCTGGTCGTGCATCACGCCATCCTCGCGCGGGCCATGTTCGGGCGACCAGCCATTCGGAGCAACCAGGGCGCCGTCCGGGAGTTTCTTCAGATGGTCCTCCCAGTACTGGCAGATTTCCTTGACCATCGGATAGCCCTGTTCGCGCAGAAACTGCTTGTCCTGCGTGAAGGCGTAATGTTCGGCCATGTGCCGGGCGTACCACGCGCTGGCGGGGATGTTCCACTGCCAGCCATTGCCGCCGAAAATGCTCTGGCTGGTGCGCGCGGTCCAGCCGCGCGTCTCTTGGCCGAACTCCCGGCGCGTGGCGATGCGACACGGCTCGGCGCAGGCCGCGACGAAATCCAGGAGCGGCTCGGCGCACTCGGGCAGGGCGGTCGATTCGGCGCCCCAGTAGTTCATCTGCACGTTGATGTTGTTGTGGTAGTCGCTGGCCCACGGGGGCGTATTGCTGTCGTTCCAAAGCCCCTGCAAATTGGCGGGCAGGCCGCCCGGTCGCGAGCAACTGGCCAGCAGATAGCGGCCGTATTGGAACATTGTTTCCTCCAGGTCCGGATCGCCGGCGCCTTTGCCATAGGCGGCCAGACGGGCGTCTGTCGGCATCGCGAGCGTGGCGGCGTCCGACTGCCCCCAATCGACGCGCACGCGCGCGAGCAAGGGAGCCAGATCGCCAAGGTGTGTCTTGTGCAAAGCCTCGAACGACTTGCTTTCGGCGGCGGCAAGTTCCTCGGCAATCACGGGGGCGGGCGATTTGCCGCGCCAGTTGGCCTTGTAAGACGGCGCGTAATCGGTGCGCGCGTCGACCAGTAGCGTCAGACTGTCGCACCCCGCGAAAACGATCGAGTCGCCGTCGGCCTGCACGCGGCCGCCGGTATGAAGAACGCGCACCCCGCAGGCATGCTTGAGCTTGTTGGGCATCGCGGCGTCCCAGGACAGTCCCTTGGCATCGGCGACCGTCTTCGCACCAGGTTGGCCGGCAGAGAGACGCAGCCGTCCGAAGAGCCCGCCGCCGTTCTCGCCGTTCTTCGTCGCTCGGTAATGGAAGACCATAACCTGGTCCGGGCGGCTGGCGAAGGCCTCGCGGACGAAGGCAACGCCGTTCTGCGAAAATGTCGTGCAGTGGATCCCAGTCGAGATGTCCAGCTTGCGGCGGTAATCGCCGGGCACGGCCTCGGACGCGCCCCCGGCGGAGGATTTTCCAAATTCCACGAACAAGTCGCCGAAGTTTCGATAGCTGCCGAATCCGTGGTCGCCGCAATCATAGCCGCCATCCCAGTTATTATCGCCCGACCAGAGGGAACTCTCGTTGAACTGGATCCGCTCGCTGCTGACGCCGCCGAAGAGCATCGCACCCATGCGGCCGTTGCCGATGGGCAGAGCCTCTCCCGACCAGTGCCTTGCCGGCCTGGCGTACCACAGAGCGAGATGCTCGTTCTGCCGAGACTTCACCGCCAACGCCGCAGTCGTCTGCGCAGCGGCTGTGTTGCCGGCCAGGCCGTGGAGAAACGTGAGCACCAGGGTTCCAACGATCGAAAGAAGACAGAATGCTGTTCTCATGGTTCACCTTTCATTAGTCCCATGTTAGTAAAGTGGTGCGTCAGTTGCCAGAGATTTTTTCATGGTTCCATTTTCGGGTTACCGGGCGGGGGGTGAGTCGTGATCGAGTAGCGTTATCAGGGGCGGCGTGCCTGGGGGCTCGCGCAAAAATAACTTGCACAAATTGTAGCAGGCCACACGCCGTGTGCCGTCCGCCCATTTACGGCACCCGTGGCATCGCCATGTTGCTTGCCGGCGCGTTGGCGTTTGGAATCTGGAGGCTACGCCGGAACGCCTGACCCTCGTTCCTTCGTCGCGTAGCGACGTCATGACGGTAGCCGTGGGTTTCAACCCACGGACCGCGAGGCGCCCCACGTTCCGTTCCTCCGGGCACCGTGCGCAGCATGGTCGGCGAGTACTGACAATGTTCAATCGTCGCTACGCGACGAATCACCAACCGGGGGGGCATCGACCGTGGGTTGAAACCCACGGCTACCTTCGTAGCGTCGCTACG
>JBEKZQ010000464.1:0-5459 GCA_049509675.1 Thermoguttaceae bacterium
TGGCGGCGTTGTTTCGCGACGAGAAGGGGCCGCGGCCCAAGGATCGCCCGCAACCGCAATTCAAACATGTCACCGCACGTTTTACCAGTATGCGTGAGGATCCGGATGGTGAACTGTGGGAATCCAACGGTACCATCGAAGCCTTTCTTTGGGCGGAGGAACAAATCGCCGCACGCCGCCGCTTGGGGCAGAAGTTGCTGCGGCTGATGGACGGGCAAGCCAGCCTGTGGCACGCCGCGGATAACTGCCTGAATGTGCCAGCGGAGGACATTATCGACATCCTCGACATCCTGCATGTTTCCAGTTACGTCTGGAAGGCGGCCAAGGTGTTCTATCCGCACTGGGAACAGCGGGAGATGTTCGCGCGTGGAGGTCTGAAGGGGGACCGCCTTAAGCAGATTACCACAGTCTGCGGGTACTTTGAGAAACACGCCCACCGCATGCGTTATGACGAATACTTGGCAGCGGGCTACCCGATTGCCACCGGCGTCATCGAGGGGGCTTGCCGACACTTGGTGAAAGACCGCATGGAGCGAAGCGGGATGCGTTGGCGGCTAGCGGGTGCGCAGGCGATGCTTCACGTCCGCGCCGTGTATCAATCCTCCTACTGGGACGACTTTCACAAAGACCGCATCGCCCGAGAACAATGCAAACTACACCCGAATCGCGCTCTGTTAAGTGACTACGATCCCATCACTCTCGCCGGCTTCCGGATGACGCCTTTGTGGTCGATCAGATAGAGGGTCGGCCACCCTTCCACACCCCACGCTTTGTCTATCCCGGGGCGGCCCGCTCGCTCGTTCACGAACGAGCGCCAAGTCATCCGCTCCTTCTCACATGCGGCCAGGGCCCTCTCCTTCTCCCGGTCGCCGTTGACTCCAACGATCGCAAACGGCCTGCCTTGGAGACGTGTCGCCACTTCACGTTCGTGGGGCACGAGTCTCATGCACGGCCCGCACCAGGTCGCCCAAAACGATAAGAGGACAACTTTCCCCTTGAAATCTGCTAGACGCATCGGCTTGCCATCAAGGTCCTCGCCGTCCAACTCCGGCGCGGCATGGCCCAGACCGCGGGCGCGAATCTCCTCCAATTCTGCCTCGGCCCAGTGCCGCTGCATTGGCTCCAGTCCGGACAGGCACGGAGGCGTGTCCTTGGGGTCGAAGTCCTTAAGAAACTGCCTGTAAATCCCCGCGGCTTCATCCTGCCGGGCCTCCCCCGATTGCTGCACAACACGCGCCAACGCCATGTGGGCGGCGCCCCGAACGTAGCGGTTAGCGTTCTGATCTAATATGGACCGGAGGTGTCCCTCGTATCTTCCGGCCCAAGGCGGTGGGTCGGATCCGAATGCCAAAACCTCGCAGAAATTGGCGATGTCCGGACTGTCGGCGAACCGACGCGCAATTAGATCGCCCGCGCGGGCGAATGCCCAATGGGGCTCCATTGACTCGGTGCGGAATCGAACACAGACCTTCGTCAGTAACGCCGGAGCGTTCACGTACACCCCCGCTCCAAGCAAGGCCACTACGAGTACAGCGGTTGTCGCGGCAATGCGCCCCTTGTAGGGAGCTTTGCCAGCGTAAGCGAGCGCTGCCGCGTGCGCCCACGCCAATGCGATCACGACAGCGATCTTGAAAGAAAGCACAATGGGATTCGCCAAAGTGTGCAGGTTAAGGGCAGCCAAGAAGAGCACGACACCCGCGAAGATCGCGAAACAGGCGCGCGTAACCGCGACCGGCGAGGTCCTGACGCGCCGCGCGAGAACCAACAAGAGAATTCCGAATGCGAGGCAGGCCAGGTTGGACGCTTGCAAATAGCGCGAATCTATCGTGTGCTGCCGGATAGCGACCACACCGGCCATCTCCGGCCTCTCCTTAACCAGCCACGAGTCCTCGAACCTCTCTTTGTCAACAAATGTGAAGAACATGGCAAGTGCATTGAGGGCAATCGTAAGGATGCCCACTACCTTTAGGAAGCACCGCGCGCGGTTCAGCTTCCTTTCGTGAACTGCAATTTCTGCGATTTCTGGTTTCATAAATTCGTTCTGTGCGGGTTTGTTTTCTCGCCGATAGGCCGCTCAGTCTGCATGGGGCTGAAACTGATAGGAATTTGCTTTTTGACGCTTCGCGGGACAACTACGAGTAATTCCAATACCATACTGTCCCTCCTTGTCTTGTAGTTAGTCTGCCTTGAATTCGCCGTGAACCGCCTTTACTATGGCGGTGGTGCCTTCGTCAAAACCGGCATCAAACCTGCCGGCCTTAAAGTAGGGCACTACGATGTCGTTGAGAATCCTGCTTGCCGCAAGGTCGGTAAGTTTGCTCTCAAGGCCGCGACCCACCCCTATGCGGATTTCGTGTTCGGCCTTGGCTACGAGAAACAGTACGCCGTTATCGTTGCCCTTCTTGCCGATTTTGTTGGCCTCGTAGATTGACATGGAGTATGCATATATCGTGGAGCCGTTAAGCGAAGGAACCGTCAGGACAACTATCTGCGTTGAGTCCGCTTTTTCGACGTACGCCAGAAGCGTGTTCAGTTTTTTCTTTTCCGCCAGAGACATCATGTTGGCGAGGTCGGTCACCGTTTCGTGCAGGATAGGCGTGTCGGCCGACTTGACTTCAGCTTTTGCGGCAGGCTTACACGCGGCGTCGAAATTCACTCTGTCACCCCATGTGAAGAAAATGGCAAGTGCACTGAAGGCAATCGTAAGGACGCCCACGACCTCTAGGAAGCGCCGCGCGCGGTTCAGCTTCCTTTCGCGAGTGTTGGTGGGCGATCTCTCCGATTCCGACGACGCCTGACGGCCGTCGCCAGGGTCGCTTAAGTTAGTGGAAACGGGATCCTCGGGCGAAGACGCATCGTTGGCTGAATACGGGCTCATACATTGCTCCCCTCGATCGCATTCCGACTTACAAGTCTGCTCGCGCACGGGCCACCGTAGCCGCTATGCCGAGAGACGGCTCTGTAACACATTCTCCAGGGCGTCACATGCGGCCTGTACGCCTTTCTCAGTGCCCCCCGCTGGACCAAATTGCGGGTCACGAAGCGGAGCGGTAGCGAAGGCGGGCAACCGCGCAACGACGGTTGCCACTTCGCACACGTCTCCCCACCTATGACTTGTGATTCTCCAATCGCCTCATCAATTCGTGGACTTCCTCGTTTAACGACGCGATGGTCGCCTGCATTGTCGCCTGGCTGACCTGGCGGCGCGTGAGCATCAGCCAGAGCGAACTGAAAAGACCTCCGGCAAGGGCCACCGGCAGGAGAAACAAGGCGACAGTGGCCACAGGGAGCTTCGGCGCGTTGGGGTAAAGGCTAAATCCAATCACCAATATAAGAAGACAAATGCCGACAGTGATCCAGAAAGGACAAGCCACGCGAAACCAGAACCGCTCCCGTTTCTCTGATCTGGCCTGGTTCTTCTGTATCTCCATGAGCAACGCCGCCGATGCTTTGCCCGCAACCAACCCCTCTTGCTTCAAGAGTTCATTTGACAACGAATTCGCTTCGCTCATGTTCTTGCTCCTCGCTTATTGCTCTGTTTTGGCACAACGGCGGACGAATGTTTCCATCCGCCCCAATGATCCGGCGCAGTTCCTTCTTGGCATAGTGCAGCCGTGATCGCACAGTGCCCGTCGTGCAGTCGACCACCGCAGCGATCTCCTCGTAAGACATGTCCTCCAGGAACCTCAGCGTGATTACCGCACGGTGTTCGATGGTCAAGCGTGCTATCGCGCTGTGGACAGCAGCAACATCTTCCGCCGAGAACACGGTTTCCTCTTCTTCAGGCACGTCGGCGGCCGCCTCCATGGGGAGTGCCGCCACGCAGCCCTGTTTCCGCAACAGGGATACGGCCATGTTGCGGGCCACGCGATACAGCCAGACCCGGAAGGCCGCTCCGCATGTGATTCGCTTGATCTGGCGGATGGCCGCCAACCACGCTTCCTGGGCGATATCGTCGGCTGCCGACGTGTCTGCCAAAAGTCGGCGGATGAAGTAGCGCAAGGGACCATCGTGCCGGTTGACCAACTCCTCCAGCGCAGTTGCATCCCCAGCCTGCGCCCTCAATAGTAGAACCGTATCAAGGGTTTGTTGCATCGTTCCCATCTCTTCGTCTATATTAGAAGTCGTTTCCTCTTGCAAGAAGTTCAATCGTGCCCACGAGATTCCAAGAATTGATGTCCTTGCCCACGGACCACGGGGAACAGAAACTGCTGCAAGCCCCCGCCTTTTGAGGGGATGTGTGAAAGAGCGGAAAAATCCAGGCCACACGTCGCATCCCTGACCGTCAGGGTTGTATTCCACGAAGAACATGAAGAGCTACCACAGTGGCGTGGTCCTGGTGGGCGGCGAGCTGTACGGCTGCTCCAAGAACAACCTCTTGACCTGCATGGACTACAAGACGGGCGAAGTGCGGTGGAGCGACAAGGGGGCTGGCCAGTGCTCGGTCTTGTACGCCGATGGCTGCCTGTACTGCCGTGACGAGGGAGGGCCGATCAGCCTGGTCGAGGTGACCCCCAGCGGCTTTCACTTGAAGGGGCATTTCGAACAACCGGATCGCAGCCACCGCCTGGCCTGGTCGCACATGGTCATCGCGGGCGGATGCCTGTACGTGCGGGATCAGCACGTGCTGTTGTGCTACGACGTGATTGGGAAGTAGCGGCCTGTAAGCTAGAGGGGGAAGAAGTGACTTCACGGAATTTTGTTCCCTATCAGGTCTGCTTTCAGCGTACCCAGGACTTCCGCCAGGCCCAAGTTGGTCCCCGGCGGCCTGTCCACGATCAGCCAGACCGGTCGCGGGGATATTACCCCGGCACGAAAGAAGATCACGGTGCCTGTAGGACGGATTGCCAATCCGTCTTACAATATGCCCGCAACGTGTGAGGATCTTTCGTGCCGGGGTAATAGGCATCAGAAGGTCTTCGCCCTCGCCGCCGCCTTCAGGAGTTGCGGCTTCACCGCGTCCAGGGCCGCAGCCAAGTTGACGTCCGGGCCGGCGTTGGGGCGGTCGATCGAGATCAACAGGAGCGGCAGCGCCAGCGACTGGCCGGCCTTCACTGTCAGGTTTCGGGCCATGCCCACCAGCCCGAAGTTGTACCCGGCATTGGGGGCCATCAGCATCCGCGACTTGCCCTCGCCCAGCAGCAGAGCGGCCTCCTCGCGCCGGGGCGGCAGTTTGGCCGGCCCGGTCGCGCGGTGATAGCC
Source organism: Thermoguttaceae bacterium (assembly GCA_049509675.1). Lineage (GTDB taxonomy): Bacteria > Planctomycetota > Planctomycetia > Pirellulales > Thermoguttaceae > JBEKZQ01. The sequence goes on from JBEKZQ010000464.1 coordinate 5,203, forward strand.
GGCATACCAGGTCTTGCCCTTGGCCTCCTCCGGCCAGACTTGGCCGTAGATGCTCCGCATGAAGGTGTCCGACAGCACGGCCGTGATGGCCAAGTCCGTCGAACCCCTATTTGCCAGTTGGATGTCGATGAGCACCGCTTGGCTGACGGCTCCGCCGGCCTCTGGCGCGACCGGGGCGTAGGTTTTGCCCTCCTTGTCCAGCCTGACGGCGTAGCGCGTGACGACGCTGGCGGCCGTCACCGGCAGCTTCCGCTCCA
>JBEKZQ010000465.1:0-4938 GCA_049509675.1 Thermoguttaceae bacterium
TTCGCATCCATCATCGTCGGTGCCGTGCTTGCCGCCGCGCCGCTCATCTGCCAGGCCGGTGTCGTCGCCTTTATGTGAGACGTGTTGATCGTTGGCGCTCGGCGAGCATGACCGTGGACGTGGCCCATGATGCCATCTCCGACGCCAACGCCATCAAGGTGGCCTGCCGGTCGAGCGGGCGCGGCCGTGCGTTGACCAAAGGCCGCTGCTCGGCCAGCCGGCTTGACCAAGAAGACCGCCCTCAAGAATCAGTCAGATGGTGACTGACGGCGCGATTGCGGAGAGCAGTTCACCTTCGGATCGGCGGACGGTCGCAAGACTGCTGCGGATCGAGCTTCGCAATCCGTTCGAGTTGCGCAGGCGTCAACCGATTTCGGCCCACCGGCGATTTCCGGCAACCCACGAAACCGAAAACTGATTTTCTGTAGCCACTTCAGTCCGCGGTTTAGACGACCTCAAGCGGCTCTCTCCTGCTCGTTTCGCGTTTCGCAAAGGAGGGTTGTTTGTCGGCGCGCTCCGTCGAACATCCCGCGGTTTTCCGGGCAAAATCGCGTGACTTCTTCGTCACACATGGCAGAAGTATTGATGTGCCAAACATCCCTTTTCAACCTTCTTGGAGTGGCAACCATGAGCAACGCAACCCTTGAATCCATCTTGACGCAACACGCAATCCCCTTGACCTATTGGCGGGAAATGCGGGCGCTTGTGTTTGACGGCGCGCGCCCCAGCAAGGCATTGCTCCGGCGCTTGCACAATGTCGGCAACTATGCGGCCGCGCTCAATTCCATCTTGATTGAATTGAGCAAGCAAGTCAAACACAAATTCCCCCCGCGCAATTGGAAACCCTCTTCTTCTCGCAAGGCAAGCTAGCAAACTGTCGGATGATTACGGGCAAGGGAAGTGAACCCTTGCCCGTTGCCTTGCGCCTTGCGCTCTTGTCCCGCATTCCATTGCCCCGCTAAGTCTGTCTTGCCCCGTAACAATTCCTTGCCCCTTCCCATAAGACGGCATAAGCGCTTGCAATCTCATGGGCAAAGCATCGGGCAGGGCAAGGGGCTACTTCCTGCCCTGCCCGATGCTTTGCGCCCCGATGCTTTGCGCGCTTGCCCTGCCCGATTGCTCTTGCCCCGTTGCCCGTAGTCTGTCGCCCCGTTCCCTTTGCATTGTTGAAGAGCAATGCAAGCGCAACCCGCGCGGTACATGACCGCGCGGCCGATTCTCACCCTTGCCAGTAGCCCACTTGCGCCGGCGCATTCCACCGTATGCAAGAGCGCAAGCAAGCTTGATAGAACGGGACAGGGTTCTATTCCGTTCCGACTTTGCGGGTTGTGCGGAAGACGGAGGGTGGGAGGGTCGGTCAAATCAGGAAAACCGACACAAGCCGCACGGTCGGCGCGCCGGCTTGGTCCTCACTCTGCGATGGATCGCCGTTTCGGATCGGCAAACCCGCGGAAGCGCGGAGTCCGTTGTCGTTGTGGCCGTCGTCGATGCCGGCTGAGTCCTGAAGACCGAGCCGACCGGCGCTCCGGGCACGGCCGCGGCAGCCGGCAGGGGTCAAACGCGCGGCCACGATTCGCTGTTTACGAGGTTCTCACGGGCCAGCGAGTTTCGTTGGGCGGGATTCTGGAATTCGGCTGGCGCGTCACCCGTTGGATTCCATCGTCAGCATGGCCGAACGCCGTTATAATGCGTGTGAGAAGTGGCAGGTGGTCACTTTGCCCACTTGATCCCGCGTCAGCACTCGGCCAACGTGGAAATCGGCTACGATGGCAGCATCGTCCACGTGGCCCGCACCGTGAACTTCGCTAGTCTGTCGGCAGCGTCCTACTCCAGCGACAGATTCAGGTTGACACGAACAAACACGCCGTTCTCAAGGCCGAAAAAATGCAGCGAACGGGATGTCGTGAACTGAAGTGAGCCCATAAAATACCCGCCGTAGTACGGGTTCTTGCGTATGCCACCATTCTGCACGAACTCGTCGCTGGACACCGCGTCTACTATCACCTCATACTTCTCGCCGTCATCCAGAACGCGAGCAACGTGGCTGCCGTCGGGGCTCACGGCAAGTCCCACTAGCCTGGTCTCAATGTGAGCGCTAACGAAGCCTGGTCCGGGGGAAAGGGGGTCCAGTCTGGAAACGTCCCGTTCTGTAGGAGGATCGACGTTTTTGCCGAAAAACCGGTCGTTGACGATAACCCCCCATCTTCCGCTCCTGCACGCTGCCACGACTACCCGACTGTTGTCTTGGCTGAACTGAGGCTCCAGCGGCGCAATGGACTGGACTGGTTCGCTCTCACGCCCAGCTACAACCAACATCCAATCAGTACCCCGTCTACCAGTGTATACCAGTTGGCCGCCGTCGCGGCCGAACGTCAAGGAATCCTCGCCGATTTCGTCAAACGGCTTGCCTTCCTGCCCATCCAGGACGACACACTGGGCGCTCCTTCTCGCTGCGGCGAACGCGAAGTGCGCCCCATCGCGACTAAACACAATTCTTGAAACCGCAGGATGGCCGTTCTGAAAAGCGGAGGGTATGCCAAGCCACACAAGCCGATTCTGCATCCGAGCTTCGCGGTGGACCTCGACGGGTTGGACGCCAGCGGCAAGTTTGTCGGGCCATGCCACTCGTACATCTTTCCCGCGTTCGAGAACATAGGCGACCGGTGCATCAGCATGGGTGCTGTCGCTGTACATCTTCGTAAAGACCTCGTGCCCCGCAAATGGCTTTGTTGGCGATGGGTCGTACTCCCCAATAATCTTTGCGTCCACGATCACCAAGCGTCGGCCGGCGCGACTGGCCTCATAGGCGAACCGTTTCCCATCGGCGGTGAAGACCAGGGAGCCAGCCAAGACGTTCTGCACGGCTGCCTCCTGGCCATCGACTATCGCCACCAGATTCGACCCGCGCGCTGCCTCGTAGCCAACATGCTGCCCATCGCCGCTGAAACGCAAAACCAACTGGTACTCATCTTTTGCCAGGTCAAACTCCGGCCCCTCCTTGTCATCGACGACGACAACCTTCTTAGACCCCTTCCTCGCTGCATACGCAAGATGATTTCCAACGGGGCTGAACATCAGATGCCATATCCCATCGTACTCGTGTCCCTCGGCGCGATCGACGACGACGATGTATTTGTATTTGCCTTCCTTCTGCGCGATGTAGGCTAGATGCCGACTATCGGCGCTGAACACAGCTCCTCCGATCTGATCGTATATGTGGCCCTCGTGATCGTTATCCAGCACTACCATCCTCCCCGATCCTCGGATGGCAGTATAGGCGAGGCGTGTACCGTCGGGACTGAAGTAGACGACCTTCTCCGGGAAAATGACGGGCCACGGAACTGAGCTATGCGTTAGGAAGTCGGGATCGCGGGCCTGGTTCAGGTAACGATAGGTTACGAAGCCCTCGGGCTCGACTCGCTTCTCTCCATCGAGAACGAGGTACTCCACCTGGCCATTACCGTCGTTGGCGATATAGGCGAGGTGCTTGGCGTCCGGGCTAAACTCAATCCCCCATATATGCCTGTACCCGTTGCCGGGCTTACCATCAGCAATCAAGTATTCCTTTCCGTCACGCCTGCCGCCAATATACGTCAGGCGTGGCTTGCCACCGGCCAGCACCGGCTCATGTTCAAAGGTGTAGGGAACGTCGGTTGCACTGAGAACTGTCTCATCAACAACCACCCTCCGTGTAACGGAGGGATCATAAGTCGGTGTCTTCCCGCCGTCCGCCTTGACCGCCTCGGGAGAACTGTCCCGTGTCGGTGAACATCCCGTTAGAATCGGACTCGTCGCACCGGCGAAGAACGAGGCACAGAGAAGGAAGGAGCTTACTCTCGCGTTCATCGAACACCCCCCAACAAACGGTTATCGTCTTGCTCACGTGAACGCCAAACTGGTAACGACTCTTAGTGATATGTCTACAGGCGCGTGTACGCAAACCTGAATTCGCTCTCTCCAACGCGAAAAACGTGGTGGAGTATTACATCACCTCCGCCGTTGCGGAAGCAACGAGATAGCGCTATCGTCGCATGGTCATGGGGCTTCGGCTCCCGGACTCCATCGAGCCAGTCATACCAATACACGCGCGCGGTTAAGGACCTGATATCAGGGACGTGTTGCGCAATGAGCCGTTCCTCTTCCTCAAGTTTGCTAACTACCGCCTCAATCACGGCGCTGCTTCCAATTATGGTCTCAATTGGGCCTCGGTTCCAGAACCTAGCAGGCAGTTCATTGCTGACGCTCTTCAACTCCAAGATTCGCGCAGCCAGTGAGTCTCGCACGTCATGCAGGTCTCCCGGAGGGAGGAGGCTCGCTGTCTCTTGGCATTGGTCCCGCTCTACGCGGTCATGCGTGGCTTCGGGGCTGATTCTTGCCAACGCGGCCTGAGCTAAGTCCGTCCACCTGCTATCCTCTCCAACTCTACGAATCTCTTCTATGGCCGCTGACGCATCTGGCCCAATCCTTTCCAATACGTGTAAAGCAAGGCTCCGCAAGGGGTCCGGCCGTTCCGCTTGGAGGACAGTAATCAAAGCAGGTACGGCCTTCCGACCCAACTCCGTTAAGACCGTTCCAGCGTCAAACGGATCGTCGCCGTAACCAGAGACATGCAGGCCCATCACCTCTATCAAGCCTGGCACAGCAGGCTCGCCAATTCTCCGTAGCAAAGCCAGGGCTGTATGCCTGAAGGTCCAGTTACCAATTAGTGCGTCTTGCCTTAGCGCTGAAACTACAAAAGGAATAGCCTTGGTTCCATAGCTATCCTCAAGTCGCTTGACAAGTTCCATAAGCCCAGGGGACTGCGCGCCGCATCTCCGAAGGGTGCTCGCACAAACTGATGTATGCAAACATCGATAAATAGGGTATGTTGCCTCCATGGATCCGAGTGTTACTCGGATAGTTTAGCAAAGGTCGACACCGCTGTCCAGACAAGGTTCT
>JBEKZQ010000466.1:0-6879 GCA_049509675.1 Thermoguttaceae bacterium
TAATGCACAGAGGTCCCCCGGCGGCGACATCCGTCATGCCGGCGCGGCGTCCGAACTGGTCGATGCTCCACGTCACCTTGGTTTCGTCGGTGTGCGTCCGTGTGACCGTGCGTAGGCGGTTCCTTTCGTCCACGTTGTAGGCGATCGCGGTCTTTCTCCCGGCCGGGTCGGTTATGGAGGTAATGCGATCAGCCTCATCGTACCGCATCGACCAGGCCAGTGCGGCTGCCTGTTTCTCATTGGGCATGGCGGCCTGCACGTCGCGGGTCGACATTGCCATCAGGACTATGAGCACGAGTTTTTTGTTTCGCATGATTTATGCTCCCTACCGACCAACCTCGCCCCCTCCACGCTCGCGTCGCGGAACTTGGCGGGGATGTACACGCGGACGGATTGCAGGTAGGCGGGCATCGTTAATCATCTCCAAAACCTCCACCACGGCTCCTTGCCACGTGCTGGCGCGGCCGGTGACGATACCAGTTGTTCGTTGGTCCGTGCTTGGATTCCGCCCCCTTCCACCGTGATGATATATAGGTGGTTGGCCACCGAACCACCCCAAGCGCAGCGCCACGGATGCGTGACGATACAGTCGAGGGCCGTTGGAAACCACGCGATGGGCGTGCCATCCTTCGCTTGCTCGATTATGGTCTCATGGCCACGTGCCAGCGCGCGGAGTGGGAACTCGGATGCGCCCGCTGCAATTGCTTTCACATCGCCGGAGCCTTCGATGACCTCAAGGCAGTTGCAGCTTTGGGCGTCCCACACCACCACGGTCTTGTGGGGAGAACCACCCACACTGGCGATTCGCCGGCCGTCCGGGCTGTACGTGATGGTTCCGAGCGAACCTTCTTGTCCGCACAAGCCGGCCTTGGTGCCGTTTTCCAGGTCCCATACCAGCACGTCGTAAAAAGAGCCACTGGCGATCCGGCGGCTGTCCGGACTGTATGCGATGCAAGTGACGGGGCTTTGGTGTGTGCGCGAGACTGCCAGTTCGGCACCGGTGGCGGCGTCCCACACACGCACGGTGCGATCCACGGACCCGGTGGCGATCCGCGCGCCGTCCGCGGAGAATGCCACACCCGAGATCTCCTGTATATGTCCCTTCAAGACCAACAACTCTCGCGTTGTTCTGGCGTCCCACACCCGTACCGTGTTGTCCAAAGAACTGGCGGCGATCCGCCGACCATCCGGGGAGAACAGCAGGCGCAACCGCCCCGGCTCGTGTCCGCGCAGCGTGGCAAGATCCGCGCGCCCGCTGGTTTGCCATACGCGCACCGTCGCGTCATCGGATGCGCTGACAATGCGATCTCCGCGGGGGGAAATGCTTACGCTATTGACGCCTTCGTCGTGCCCGCGCAAGATGGTTAACTGTGTGCCACTGTCGGCGTCCCACACTCTTACTGTCCTGTCCGGGAACGAGCCAGCGCTTACGATCCGGTGGCCATCGGCGGAGAATGCCACGCTCGTGACCGTCCCTTTGTGCCCGCTCAACACGAGGAGTTCAGCGCCGGACGCGGCGTCCCAGGTTCGCACCGTCCGATCCGCTGACCCGCTGGCGATTCGCTGGCCATCTGGGCTGTACGCAACGCTCTGGACTACACCCTCGTGCCCACGCAAGACAGCGAATTGCGCGGTGCCAAGGTGGATTGGAGGGGGCCGCCGAGCAGCAAGCCAGACGAAGCCCGGGGAAGTACGCTCTTTCGACTGACGCCAGCGATCCAGGAGTTCGTAGAGCTTGGCGTCGCCCTCACCCCGGGCCTCTCCCGAAAGGAAAGCGGAAGAAACGTCTTCGGTCCAGACGCCTCGCGGGTTCACCGAAGAGAGGAGACCTGGGGGCCGTCCGTTGTCGTAGTGCGCAGCCACCTCGGGGCAGTCATACCACCAGCAGGTGTTCCACATGCACTGGAACAGCGTCGTTGGATGCCGGGCGATGAGGTGGACGTCGCGGCGGATGGCTTCTTCGAGCAGACGGAGGATGCGGCCCGTCGGATGCTCCGCCGGCATCGCCGACGGAGGATGAGGCCCGTCGGATGCTCCGCCGGCATCGCCGCTAGCACCGCCGAGAAGTCCTTTACAAGCTCGGAGATCATGGTCGCACCGGAAACTGCTGTGCTATCTCGTGTCCAGCACCTCGATCGGCGGCATGGGCTTGCCTTCCAGGTATTCCAGGCTGGCGCCGCCGCCGGTGGAGACGTGAGTCATCTTTGTGTCCAGGCCCATCGGCTCAACAGCCGCTGCCGAATCCCCGCCGCCAACGACGCTGATGGTCCCTTTTTCAGTGGCTGCCGCGACCGCCGCGGCGATGGCCTTGGTGCCCGTTGCGTACTCGGGCAGCTCGAAGACGCCCATCGGGCCGTTCCAGACGATTGTGCCGGCTTGCTCTATCGCCTTGCGGTACGCCGCAATAGTCCTGCCGCCGAGATCCATGCCCAGCAGGTTGTCCGGAATGTTCACGTCGTCGACCTCCACCGGCACGTCTGCCTCCAAGGTCTTGGGGTCGAATCTGCCGGTGGCCACATGGTCGAGCGGAAGCAGCATCTTGCCGCCCGCCTTGGCCGACAAGACGCTCATGGACTCGATTTGCTCCTGTTCGACGCGGCTTTCTCCGACCTGGACGCCTCTTGCCTTCAGGAGCGTGTAGGCCATGGCCCCGCCGATGAGGATGCCGTCGACCTTGGCCAGGAGATTGTCAATGAGGCCGATTTTGTCGGAGACCTTCGCGCCGCCGAGGATCGCCAGAAATGGCCGTTTCGGGGCGACCATGGCCTCGTTGAGGTAGCGGATTTCCTTTTCTACAAGGAAGCCTGCAATCGCCGGTCCGCCCTTAGCTTGAATCGCTTTGGCCACGCCATACATACTGGCGTGCTTGCGATGGCATGTGCCGAAGGCATCGTTGACGTACATGTCGCCGAGCTTGGCGATCGCGGCCACGAAATCGTCATGCGTCTTCTGCTGCTCGGCCGTGAGCTTCTTGTCTGGGTTGTTCTTGGCCTTGTCGGACATCGTCTCACCCGGGTGGAAGCGGACGTTCTCCAACAGGATCACGTCGCCGGTCGCCATAGATCGAACCATCTGGTCGAGTTCCGGCCCGATCACGCTCTGCGGACCAACGGTTACCGGCTTCCCAAGCAGGCTGCTAAGGCGGTGTGCCACCGGCCGGAGCGAGAACTCCGCCTCGAAGCCGGTCTCTCCCGGCCGGCCGAAATGGCTCATCAAGACCAACTTGCCACCCTGCTCCAAAACATGTCGAATGCTCGGCAGCGCCTGAACGATCCGCCGATCATTCGTCACTTTGCCCTCCCTGACGGGGACGTTGAAGTCGACCCGCATCAACACGGTCTTGCCTGTCGCCACGATATCAGCAAGGGTCTTTGTCGCCACGTTTCTCGTCCTTTCCCGGAGAAGATCGCTGCTACGCCCTTTCGATTCTGTAGCCCAAGGCGATGATCGCCTTGAGCGTCTCCATAGCCGTCGCCCGGTCGTACTGTTTCTCCGAATCCAGCAAGTCGGCGTACGGGACGAGATCCGGATGCTTCTTGGCCACGTCGTCGCGAGTCGGACCATACGTCCAACCTTCCGCCAGACGCCGCGACGCCCACACATCATGGGTGTTTTCGGCAAGCCGCTCACGGAGCTCCAGCAGATCGTCGGCGAGCTTGATCGTTGATGTATCGATCGGTGTCGGGCGATAAACCATCCTCACTCCTTCGTCGTGTAAAAGGCCACCATTTCCGCGCACGTCTTCACCTTGATTTTACTCGCATTGCCGGCCTGGCCAAAGGCTACCATGCGGTCGATGCAGACCTTCTTCATGGCCTCGCGCGCGGGGCCAAGATACGCCCGCGGATCGAACTCCGAAGGGTCGCTCTGGAACGCCCTACGGATCGCTCCCGTCATTGCCAGGCGGTTGCCGGTGGGCTTGTGCTTGAACTTGTAGGCCCCGTGGCTGGTCCCGATGGCCGCGGCCAGGGCGTCAACGCCCGTCTCAGCCACGAATTGCTCGGCCTGCGCAGGATCAGTCAGGTGTTTGCGGGCCTCTTCGCCGGTTATAGGTAACATTTTGGCACAGTCCCCTGCGGCACCTCGCCGAACTTGGGGTTGTAGGAGTGCGCGTCGCGCCCGAAGCAGAAGCCCAATTGTTCGAACAACGCCACTTGTTCAAGATCCACGTGGCGCTGCTGAATCGCCTGTTCCGTGGGCATGTAGCGGATCGTTTGCCCGTCGACATCAACCACGGTGACGTCCGTCCGTGCCCTTCCGGTGGGCATGTGTGAAGCGTTTTGAGCGGCGTGGTATCGTGGACTGTCAACACTTGAACTTGTGGAGGACAGCCCATGGGTACCAAGAAGTCACGCATTCTCCCCGCACTGATGGACAGCGTCCGGCGGCGATTCGAGCATTGGCGGCGGACTCGCAGGGCTCTTTCGCGCATCCCCGAGTCGTTGTGGGCTGCGGCGGTGGAGATGGCCGGCACGTGTGGGATTTCCTATACCGCCAAGACGTTGCGGGTCAACTACAACGCGCTCAGGAAACGAGTCGAACACCAGGCTGCTGCCGCCCCGCGTAAACCTGAAGAGAATACCGTCAGTACGTTTCTCGAACTGGCCCCTCCCCCGCGAGTTGGCTCTTGCCAATGCACTATGGAGTTGGAGGACGACTCGGGGGCGAAGATGCGGGTCCATCTCCAAAGCGCTGAGGCACCCGACCTGGCAGCGCTGAGTCGGAGCTTCTGGGAACTCCGGTCATGATTCAGATCACGCCGCAGATGCGGATCACCCTCGGCTCCATCTGTTCCTACCCGCAGGCCCAGCGGTTGATGGAACTGAAACTTGGCAAGCGGAATGCGATTTCAACGCTGCTTGACCCTGGGCCCGCCAAGTCGGAGGATGGACGGCTTCGATTCGGTCGCGCTATCCGCCGAGAGGTCTACCGATACCTGATCGACTGCATCCGGCGGCACCGACCTGATCTGGAAATCGGTTTGTGCTTGGAAGATGAGCCAATGTTCGCGTCACTGGACCTGCAAGAGAGCTTGGGACGCTGCAACTGCGTGCTTTGAGAAAGTTGACCACCGTGATTCAAGGCCCCCTGGAAAAAATCCGGCTGGGGCCAAAATGGTGGAATTTGCACCGTGCGCGGAGAAGACGCCCGCCCATCTGGTGCTGAGGGTCCGGGCATGGCCGCAGAGGCCCCCGAGCGGCAGAACGGGCCTTTCCTCGTCCTCGGGCCCGCGGACGCGTCCGACGCCCTTTTACGCGGCCGCCCCCGAACCGCCGCTTACGTCTGAATCACCGTCACAAAAGTTGCATCCTTGACCATCCAAGAAAAGATCAACCCACTCAAAAAACCGTTTCCGACGGCCAAATGTGTGACATGGCAACCGCCTCCTTGCTTGACTGGGCAAGGGGGCAGCCTAACCCGGATTATTCATGTAGATGGGTCGAGGTCGCGCAACCCTATGGTGGGTCTCGCAAACCGAGGAAACTGTTGCGCCGCGCTGTGTCACAAAGCGGTAAGGTGATAAGCGACCGAAGACCCAGGGAGAACCACGGTTTGCTCGACGCCACCCTACAGTTCATGAATCAACAGGCCCCAGAAAATCGCTGGTTGACGCCGCGCACGGCGGTGGGTATCTTAGAACGAAGTTGGCCGATTGGCTTGGTCAGCGACCTTCGCCCGTGGAAAACGGCTGGCACACAATGGCACGGAATGGGCTCCAAGAGACACCAAAAAACGCTAACATAGTTAAGACGGGAAGGATGGGATGAACTAAGGCGAAACGCAGAAAGCCTTATGAAAATAAGACTTTAGATACATCGGGGCGTAGCTCAGCCTGGCTAGAGCGCTTGGTTCGGGACCAAGAGGTCGCTGGTTCAAATCCAGTCGCCCCGACTTTCCGTAGAAATGAGCCCTTCGGCGAGAACGTCGAAGGGCTTTCTCATTGTGGGGCAAAGAGTTACGTCGTCGAGACGCCAGTTCAAACAGACGATTTCGAGGATTCGCCGCTTGGCGGCATAATCTGCCGTAAGCCATTGGCTCATAAGGCTTTGCGAAAGTTAAAACACCTTGATGGCGATGTCGGCGGTTTCGTCGTGCCCACGGTCCAGGGTTTCGACTTGCAGCTTGAGCCTTGCCGCGCGGTCCCGTAGCTCGGTGCCCTTCGCGGCGAACATGTTGGCGTCGATCTCGTCGAGAAGCCGGAGGTTGAGAAGCTGGTCGGTCTGCCCTTGGACCACCGTAAGCTGACGGTGCAATTCCGCCCGTTGCTCGCGGGTGTATTCCTGCTCCTCGCGGGTCCGCTCCCGGAGCACGCGGAGAACCCAATCCCGGACTTCGGCATCCTCAATCCGCAGCTTGGCGAACAGGGCCAACACTTGGCGGTCAAGGTCGGCCTCGGTAAGGCGGATGCGGGGATGCCCCTTGCTGGCGTACTTGGAGCATCGGTAGTAGTTGTAATCGCGGTCCCCCGCCTTGGTCTTCTTGATTTTCCGCTCCCCTACGATCTTGTGCCCGCACTGGCACGTAATCAGGTCGCTGCCGTAGGTCAGTTCATGGGTCCGGTAAACCTGCCCGCCCAACAACGCTTGAACGCGGTCCCAAGTCTCGCGGTCCACCAGCGGAGAATGCTTGCCAGGAAACCATTGCCCCTTGTGCTCCACTTCGCCGATGTAGGCCCGATCGTGCAAGATGGCGTGGAGGGTGCTTCGGGGGAAGCGGGGCATGGTGTCTCGGTACACGACGCCCTCTGCCGCCAACCGCTCAATAAGCATGTCGAGAGTAAGGCCGTGGTAGGCGAACAGATCGAATATCCGCTTGATCTTCGGGCCGTTCACTGGGTCGATTTCCACGACGCCTCGGCCGTCGATGCGGACATTGCGG
>JBEKZQ010000467.1:0-4921 GCA_049509675.1 Thermoguttaceae bacterium
GGATCGCGTGCGAGCGGACCGGACACGCGCCCAAAGCCAATACCGGCCTGCTCTGGGCACTTCGACGGCCCATGACACGGAGCCGGTGGGGCGACCGATCGGTTCGCCGGGCTGAACGACGCATCGGCCATGCCCGGCCTCGGCGTCTGCCTCGATCCGCATGCCTGCGCCGACCAGTCCGCGCGCCGCCTCCCACGACAGGCTCTCGCCCGGGGCCAGGAGCATCGCATCCAGCGGACCGCCCGCCGGCGGATACGAGCAGAGCGGCTCCACCGCCGTCAGCAGCCCACGGCCGATCTCCCGGCCGTCGAGCTCCAACGGTCCGGCGCAGGGCTCGGGCACAAGCCACACGCGTCCGCCCTGTTCCAGCGGCGGCTCGACGCGAAGCGATACCGGCCCTTCCGTCCCCGGCACCTCCAGGGTGAAGCGGCCATCGCCGGTGTTGACGGGCGGAACATTAGCCGCTTCAAAACGCTTGCGCCAGGCGGCAAAATCGTCGTCGCCTCTCAGCCCGCTGCCGATGCGGACCCAGAACGCGGCCCCCGGGGACTGCCCTAGTTCTCGTTCCGGGGACTGTCCCAGTTTTCGTTCGACGAAAACGGGACTGTCCCCTTTACCGCTGCTGTCCCCTTTACCGCTGCGAACATCCCCTTCGGCCTTGCGGCCGTGTTCGATACTCAATCGGACGACGCCGAACTCTCGACCATCGTCAACCAATGCGGCCCGCGCCGGCCGGCCGTTGCTGTCGCGGGCCCAAAGCAGGCGGATCCCCAGCGCGGCCGTCCCTTGGCGCAAGACGATTGTTGGAGACGGCCCCAGCGGTCGCTCCACGCCGGTGGTGCGATCCCTCGTTCTTACTTGCTTGCCGTCGACCCACAGTTCATCCGCGTCGCGTGGCAGCACAAAATGGCTTTGCACGTGGAACACTTCCGGGCCGGCCAGATCCTGGGCTCGATAGAGCACCAGGCCCAGCGCGTCGTCGCGGCGCTGTGCGCCGGCCCAGAACGGCGCGAGGTGCAAGGCTTTTTCGTGTCCGGCCGCGCCGGTGGCGTATTTCTTCTTGCCGTAAGGATCTTCCCGGCCATCGGCGATGAAGTAGCAGCGCGGTTGCTGGCGGTTGCCGGGCAGATCGACCACCAGCGGCATGTCCTGGGAGCCGTAGCTGGCGCCGCAGCAGGAAAGGGCGATGTCGGCGTGCAGCATTTGCGTGCGGCATTGCCCCGGCAACATGCCCCATCGCTGACACACCAGCCGCGGCAGCGCTTGGGCGGCCATTTTGCGAAGTTCTGCGGGCGGCGACCATTCCAGGGCGAACGGCTCGACCCGTTCGGCGCGCCCCGGGCGGTCCGACGATACGAAACCTTGGTTCCACAGGTGCCAGTCCAAGGCGCCCAGGCCGCACAAATAATCGTAGCTCCGGCTATTGCACCCGCCCAGTCGCTGGGCCGCGGGAAACCAGTTGGCGGCAATATCGGTCCACACCAACCGCAACAAGGCCTCGGCCTGCTGCCGCTGCCGTTGGCCGCGGCCATACGTAACCAGAAACAACAGGCCGTTCAGGTCGGTCCCGTAGTAGGTCGGACTGCAGAATTCATGAATTCCAAAGGCCGCGGTCCACAGGCACAGGGAGTCCAGCCGTCGGGCCCCCTCCGCGGCTGTCTCGGGCCGAGCCAGCCGTTGGCCCAACACGACCAGGTTCGCCGCGTTGAGGATGGCAATGTTCGTATAATGCGACGGCACGCGATGCCGCCGGCAGGCCTCGACCCCGAAACGGATCAATTCCTCGAGCTCGGCTCGGGCCGGCTCGGGCAGCCAGTCCCCGTGCCGCAGCCAGATCACCAATGCGTCCTGCATGCAGAACTCGATGGCATTCGTGTCGGTCACTGCCGTATCGCGCCAATACCAGTGAAGGTTGCCGAAATCCCGGCTCGCGGCGTTCCGATCCTGCATCTGTCGCACCAGCACGAAAAGCCGTTGGAGCTGCTCGGGATGCTGCCGCGACTGGCACAGGGCCAGGGCGCAGGCCAGCAGATGGCGGCTGCTTTCGGCCGGCCTCGGCTCGGCGTCGGCGATCTGCCGCCAGAACGCTTCGTCATGCCCAACCGCTTCCTCCTGCATTGCGCGGCGCAGGGCCGGGTCCGGCCCTTGGCCGATGGCCGAGCACAGGCAAAGTCCCGTGGCGACGAAGGCTATCAACGCTGTTTGCATGGCGGCAGTTGCCGAGCGGCCGGTTACTTGAGCGATCAGATTGCAGATTTGAGATCTCAAATCTCAGATCTGAAATCTGAAATCTGAAATTTCAGATATCTGCTATCGTAACCGCTCATTGAGGAGAGATGATAGACAGGAAGATCAACAAGCATCCATTTTCCCGTCCACCCATGATCTTGTCGCGTGCCGCCTCGCAATCGCCCGAACTCAGCGCGCGATCGGCGGCAAAGGTGCGAGCAAGATCGGCTCGCCGACGGCACTTCGATCCGCGGGGGGAAGACGCTGCGGAGCGCCGGTCATTGTGCCGCCTGTTGGCGGCAGGCGCTGCGGCAAGGAATCCGGCGGCAAAGGCGCCGCAGGTCCCATGACCGGGCGACCGGAACCCGGCGGCGGCGGGAGGCGATACACCATGTCCATCCGCCGATCCGCCACGATGTCGTACGGCGGCCAGGAAGTGGATGGCGGACCGTCTTGGCGCGGACCCGTCTGCCTTGGTCCGGCCTGAGGCGAGGCGTACTGCGGCGGCCCGTCTTGCGGTGCGTATTGCGACGGCCACGCCTGCCGCCCGGCAAACTGCGGCGGCACGTCCCGTGGTGTCGATGGCAATGCGCCATATTGCGGCGGCGCCTGTGGCCGAGGACCCGGCGGCAGCGACCCGTACTGCGGCCCTTCCGGCAACGGACGCGCCACGTTGGCTTCCAGCCGCGGTTCTTCCCGCGGCACGGCCGGCGGACGACCCAGGCTCGGCGGCATCACCGGCCGATAGCCCGAGGCCAGGGCTCGATCCTGGGCGCCGATCCGATTGAGCCACTGCCGGGCTTGGCTCAGCGAGGGGTCGATATCCAAGGCCGTATGGAATTCCTGCACGGCGGCTTCCGCCTGTCCCTTCTTTTGCAGCAGGTAGCCCAAGTTGTAATGCGCCGCCGCTTCACTGTGGACTGCCCGCAACTCCGTGAAAGCATCCTGGGGCCGGCCCAATTCCACCAGCAGGGTGGCGATATTGTTGCGGTACTTCGGATCGTTCGGCCGCAATTGGACGGCGTGCGCCAGCGCCGCGCGGGCTTCGCCGTATTGTTTCTGCCGCGCATAGTGGACCGCCAGGTTGTTGTAGACCGACGGGTCCTCGGGATACAGTTTGACCGCCTTCTGGTACAACTTCAGGGATTCCTGGGGCTGGCCCATGCGATCCTTGAGTCGGGCGTAGCCCAACAGGGCCCGGGCGTCGTTGGGCGACTCGCGCAAGGCCTTCTTGTATTGTGCCTCGGCCTCATCCAGGCGGCCCGATTCTTCGTACAAATGGGCCACGGCCACGAACAGCTCGGAATCGGGCCGGGTCTTGGTTTGCAGCGAGATCGGATCATCGGAGGGCGGATTTACGGTCGGCTTGGGGGCCATCGCCTGGCCGGCCTGCTTGAAGCCGGAAGAAAGCGAATCCATCATCGACGGCTTGGGCGGGGCATCGCCGTAGGGCGACTGGGCGTAGCTTACCGACAGAAGCGCCATCCAGGCCGCAATGCTTATAGTGCGAACCGCTTGTAATGATGCGACCCGTTCCCTATTGCTACGGTTGGGGATCATTTCAAACCGCGCAAAATATAAGAGCCAGTCGAGCGTGTACACAGCCAAGTTGTGGAGGGGGCTTGCCATAACGAACCTTTCTCCAGCGGCGCCCGGGGGCGCGCGCAAGACCGACAGAACCGACCGGTTCTGCTCGCGCGTGCGCAGGACTCGCGCCTGCGATCCGCGTGCGTTTGCGCTGGTTCTGCTGCTTAGATCGACTTTTCCGAAAGCGATCCTGCAATCGAATTGGCGGTTTGGGCGATATTTGCCAGGTTTAACGGACACCCCTTCGGTTCCCTCTCCCCCCCGCGAGATGGTCAGGGTGAGGGCGAATATGTGAGAATTCTGCCTCTCCAGCCCCTTCTCACACCGGCCCGCCAAAACCGGCTTAGGATCGGCGAATAAACAACTGTCGCAGCAATCGTACTCATCTCGCTCCGCGAGATGGAGTTCATCACGCGGAGCGTGATGACTGCTTTCGAGAACAGGACAGTTATTGTCTTGCCGATCCTTACTTGGCCCCGCTGCCGCCGATGGTTCCGCCCATAGAGGAGGGGAGCTTAGGTTCGGGAGTCCCTTGGATGAATTTCTTCCACACCGTATCCACCCGTTCGGCCGGCGATAGATCCTCTGGGCGACTGGTCTCAAACACTGGAGGCAAAGGGCCGGAGCTTACGGCATGAACGACCAATTGCTCGACGGCCTGCATCCGCACCAGGGTTTCCTGCGAAGTCGCCGCGCGATGGACGAAGATGTTGCGATGTTGTTCCGGGGCCTCGTTGAGGATCCAGAGCACCTTAAGGCGGCCGGCCTCGGTCAAGGCGCCGGTCTGCTCGTCGAAGTGATGATCTCCCAGCGTGTTCTGCCGCTGCCAGCCGTTCGAGACCATGGCCACGAACGGTTCGCGCGCGGCCTGCCGATCGGCGTAGACAAAGGGCTCTGGCCAGAAGTTGTTGCGTTTCGTGACCAGCAAGGCCTCTTCGATCATGCCGGCCGGGGCAGGCGCGGCCGCCAGCAGACAAACCAGGACCAAGGTCGCACGACCCAAGCAGCGTAGCGCCATTGCGGCATCCCTCCGACTCTTGTAGTCGTCTGTCCATTTTGAAATTACCGGTTGGGTGCCACGACCAACCTCCGGTCGGTGCCCGGC
>JBEKZQ010000468.1:0-4910 GCA_049509675.1 Thermoguttaceae bacterium
CTCGACGTACAGTCCCAGCAGTGCCGCAGTGTCTTGCAGGCGGAACAGTTGCGGGTCGCAGCGGAGGCTGATCGTCAAGCGGCGGTCGTATTGGGAGATGGAGACGGTGGCCCGGCTCTTCCGCCGCAGCGGCGGCACGCCGCTGATTTCCTCCAACCGCAGGTTTCCGCAGCGCACCCGCCCCGACTGGCGGGGGAAATGGGCCGAGAAGCGCCGGCTCGGATCGGCGGCGTTGGACAACGCCGCCGTGGCCAGGCAGAGGTTGCGCGACAGCAGCCACGGCAGCAACCCGCGCACTTTCAGGGCCATGTAGATCGTGTCCATGAACAGGGCGCCGGAGCGTTGGTGCTTGATCAGCGCCGTCTCGTTGCGAATGCTCCGCAACAACTGGTCCGGCGCGTCGCAGTCGCGGCCGCGGCGGGTCAAGATCGTGTAGCCGGTCATGTTTGCGGCCGGCATCTCGTAGTCCTCGCTGCCGCGCAGGTCGGTGGGCATCATGATCCGCAGAGGGCGGCCCCGCCGGGACCCGCCGCGGCTGTTCCAGCGCCGCATGGCGAGGAACAGGTCGCGCAGCAGCAGGTCGTTGAGCGTCACGCCGTCGCGGCCGGCCGCGTCGCGCAACTGCTGATGCTCGCTCCGCTCGAAGGAGAAGCACAGAAAGCCGGGAAAGTCCGACGCCATGCCGCCTTGCGCTCGAGCGCCGCGGGGCGCGAGCAGCGGGGCCGGCCTTCCGCTCAGCAGCTTCCAGCCCCCCTTCAGCGCCGCCCGCATCAATTCCAACGCCGACGCCCCGGCCAGGCCGCGCATGTGCGCCCAGCGCGAGCGCAACAGCCGCTGCTCCACCGGGCCGAGAACCGGGCGCTGGTCGCCCTCGGCGGTGCGGACGCCGTACAAGGCCAGCAGATCGCCGATGAAGCGGTACGCTCCGGTCCCGTCGCAGCAGGCATGATGGAACTGCAGCAGCACGGTCGCCCACTGCGCCCCGGTGCGGACCCACACCCGCAGCCCGATCTCCCGCGTCAGATCGATGTGTTCGCTCCCCGGACACTCCAGCGGCTTCGCCTCGGGGCCCCAATCCAGATATGGTTCCGCTTCGGCGAGCGTCCAACAGGGCAAGTCCCCTTTGCCGGGCCGGATCAACGCCCGCAGCAGCGGATGCCGCCCCAAGGCCTCCTCCAGGGCAGCCGTGAAGGCCGAGCGGTCGATCTCGCCCGACAGACGCAGCCGAATCAGAAAATTCATGGGGTAGCCGGGCTGATCGTCCGCGAGCATGAACAGCTCGATCGGGCTCAGGTGCAACGGCAAGATGCGTTGTTTGGCGGGAGCGATCGTGGTATTCGGCAACGACATGTTACTCTTATCGGCTTTACCCTTATTCCGGTAATACGGATTTTAACTGCGGGACGGCCGGCGTGCAACCGCATAGCCATACTAACAGATGGGAAGCCACCCCCTGAAACTGGTTTCATAATGGGGCTTTTGGGGGTTGTGGAACGACACTGCCAATAGCGGCTGGGGTTGTGTGCCACTGGCTCTGCCAGTGCTTTTCTTGCCTTGCGGGAAATCCCGCGTCGAGCTACTGGCCGCTCGCCTGGGCGGCCTTGAAGGCCGGCGGGCCGATCAACTGCTCGATGGCCCGCTCGTCGAGGGTCTCCTCGCGCTCCAGGGCCCGGGCCAGCGTGTCGAGCTTGTCGCGGTGCTGCCGCAACATCTCGCCGGCGCGGTCCGAGGCCTCGCGCAAGATGCGTGAAACCTCCTCGTCGATCACCTGCGCCGTGTGCTCGCTGAAGCGGCGCGGCTCGGCGATCTCCCGGCCCAGGAACGGATGCTCGTCGCCGTCGCGGAAGGCCACCGGCCCCAAGCGCTCGCTCATGCCCCAATGGGTCACCATCCGGCGGGCAAGCTGCGTTGCGATGCTCAAGTCGCTTTCGTCGCCGGCACTGAGCTCGTTGTAGGCCAGCTTCTCGGCGGCACGACCTCCCAGCAGGCAAAGCAAGCGGGTGTGCAATTCGCTCTCGCTGATGTTCATGCGGTCCTCGTCGGCGAGGATCTGCGTGGAACCCAACGAGCGGCCGCGGGGAATGATGGTGACTTTGTGGACGCGATCGATGCCCGCCGCCATCCAGGCCATCAGGACGTGGCCCGATTCGTGGTAGGCGATCATCGACTTCTCTTTGCCGGTGAGCACCTCGTCGCGTTTGGCGCCCATGAGGACCTTGTCGCGGGCGTACTCGAAGTCGGCCATGTCGACGCAGTTCTTGTCGTGGCGGCTGGCCCACAGGGCGGCCTCGTTCACCAGGTTGCGGATGTCGGCGCCGGTCAGGCCCACGCTGCCGGCGGCCATGCGCTCCAGATCGACGTCGGCATCCAGCGGCACCTCGCGGGTATGGACCTCGAAGATCGCCAGCCGGCCCTTGAGGCTGGGCCGATCGACGGTAATGTGGCGGTCGAAACGGCCCGGCCGCAGCAAGGCGGGGTCCAGCACGTCGGGCCGATTGGTGGCGGCCATGACGATCACCGACTCGCTCTGCGTAAAGCCGTCCATTTCGCTGAGGATCTGGTTGAGGGTCTGCTCGCGTTCGTCGTGGCCGCCGCCCACGCCGGTGCCGCGGTGCCGGCCCACGGCGTCGATCTCGTCGATGAAGAGGATGCAGGGGCAGTTCTGCTTGGCGGTGGCAAACAGGTCGCGGACGCGGCTGGCGCCCACGCCCACGAACATCTGGATGAACTCGGAGCCGCTCACGGAATAGAACGGCGCGCCCGCCTCGCCGGCCACCGCCCGGCCCAGCAGCGTCTTGCCCGTGCCCGGCGGACCCATCAGCAGCACCCCCTTGGGCACCCGCCCGCCCAGGCGCTGGAACTTGGCCGGATTCTTCAGGAACTCGACGATCTCTTCCAATTCCTGCTTCACCCCTTCCAGGCCGGCCACGTCCTTGAAAGTGATCGGTCGATCGCCCTGTTCGTAGCGCTTGGCCGGACTCTTGCCGAAGCCGCCCAGAATGCCGCCGCCCAGGAACGAGTCCCGCGCCCGCCGGAACACGAACCACAGCCCCAGGAACAGTCCCACCGTCACCAGCACGTACACCATGAGGACCATGCCCGTGTTGTCCGAGGCCTCCGAGACGGTGTAGTTGTCGCCCAGCTTGGCCAGCAGCAGGTCGTCCAGTTCGTGGTCCACGTACGAGGGCAGCGTCGTGGTGAACTTCGGTTCCAGGTGCAGCGGCCGGCCCTGCGGGTCTTTCTTGCCCGCCGGATCCGCGGGCGGGGCAACGAACTCGCCCTGCACGCGCACGCCCTGGACATCGACCTTGGCGATGTTCTTCTCCAGCAACTGCCGATGGAACAGGCCGTAGTTGATTTCCGAGCGGCGTTCGCCGCTGCGATTGGCGTACAAGACCAGCAGAACGAGGCACAGCACGAGCAGCAGCCACCACGGGGAACTGTTCTTTCGCGGCGGAGCCGTTCGCGGAAGCGTGGGCTGCGGAGGGTCTGACATGAGGACAGGCGCTGGAGGTTTCTTGGACGGGCGGCTTAGCAAAATCCCATCCGCAATTCTACGCCATAGCGTGACGCTTTTCGAGGGCCGGTTGTAACGATAACTCCAAAAGGTCTCCGTGTGGGGCTGAAAATCCGGCGGTACGCTTTCGGCGACACCCGATGGCAGAAGTACGGTAAAGGATGCGGGGATCCTCACAAAATCTCGACGACAAGCGGAGCCGGCTTACGCTCAAGAGGCCCAACGGTCGGGCGAATTGCGCCCTCCGCGTTACACTCATGCGCATAAGCGAAGCCGTCAACGGCTCCGGCCAATCCGAAGGTTCAACCGTCCCGTTGGCCTACGCCCACCAGTTCCAGTCGCAGGCCAAGCACTCCGGCGACCGCCTCGATGCTCGAGAGCTTCGTGTCGCGGCCGTACTCGATGTCGCGCACCGTGCCGGGATTGGGAATGCCCGCACGTTTCGCCACCGCATACCACGTGAGCCCCTGGGCTTCGCGGGCGGAACGAAGCCGCGCGGCAATGCCCCCCGTCGGCAGCCGCAGGCGAGGAGTTGTGCTGGGCGGAAACTCCTCGCGAACTTTTTCACGGATCGTTTCCAGCCGCTCGACTTCTTTCCGGCTTGCCGGTTCCCGACGGCGGACGCGCCCGATCATCTTCTTCTTGGCCATCATTTTTCGGTATTATAGCATTGTATTTCTATAAGCCAATAGATTGCGAGATCGGCCGTCGCTGGCCGTAGCCTGGCTGGACCCGCAACAGGCTCCGTTCGTCGGCAGGGGGCCGAAAATGATAGAATGATACGGCCCGCATGCCGGCCGCTACCTCGACAGAAGCGGCGGAATGTGCAAGAATACACGCAGTGGTTCATTGGGGGTGCAAAATGATTCCGCGCGATAAGATTGTCCAGCAGGCTTTGACTTGGTATTAGCCCGTTTCCTTTCCCGGGGTCGGGAGCCACATCTTATGGCCGATGAACCAGACTGGCGACTGAGCAATCAGGAGAACTACCTTAAGGGCGTCACCCTTGTACATCGTCGCTACCGTCGCTACCCTCTTGACCCGACCTGGGATCACGATCACTGCGCGTTCTGCTGGGCCAAGTTCATGGTAGAGGACCATGCCGACGTGTTGCATCATGGATATGCTACTTCCGACGATTACCACTGGGTTTGCGACAAGTGCTTTGACGACTTCAAGGATCTGTTCGGATGGAGCGTAATTGACGAACTTAGCTAGTTTCGATCGATAGTTATCAGGGGAACAACACGTAGTCGCCGCGGATTACGCTTCCGATGCCATTGGCAACCGCACGGATCGCACTCGACGGCGTTACCGTCGAATCAGTCCCCTTCGCTTGCCAGCCGCAGCAGCGATGCGCGTGTCGCGGGGTCAAGAAAGAACCCCAGCGATT
>JBEKZQ010000469.1:0-4905 GCA_049509675.1 Thermoguttaceae bacterium
TTCACGAGTCCTGCTGAAGAATTCTACCCAATCGTTCCAGTCGCGAGTATCTTCTGCTGCGAAGATCTCTTCAGGGCGACGCGTCAACAGCATTTCCTCGAGCTCCAATGCGGCGTCCAGGCCATCGGAAATCTGCTGCTCAAAGTCGTCCGCGAGAAGTACGACGGCGTCGATGTCATTCGGCTCTGGCTTGGCCGTAACGAAGCTGCCGTCAACCAAGAAACGATGTGCATGCGTCAGCCGCGACAGTTCGAGCCAACGCCGAAGTCGCAGGATCAGCCGACGACGGCGCGTAGTGCCAGCACCAAAGCGGAATGTGGCTTCCGCCTCGGTCGCCGTGTAAACTCCTTCCGGCAGGTAGCCGTCATCTCGAAAGTCCGGGATCATCGTTTCAGAACATTGTTAGGCATTAAACGCATTCCCCTTGCCCAAATTGCATTGCTTGCACTTCGTCAGTAGGATCGTTTCTCTGCCAATCGCTTTGGCGCAGCGGCGCATATCCTCCAACAGTTCTTCATCATGCACGCCTCGGTTGCTTTCCTCAAGCTCGAACTGCATTCTGCCTTCAAACGTAATTTCGGTTCGGCGTGCCCAAACTTGCCCAGCATAACGAATTCCAACACCATGATTATTGCGGCCGACGGTTGATTCCACAAGGGGAGATAGCGTTTGCCCGAACCAGCAAGGGCCGATGCCGGACAACTGGCACTGGAGGCGGTTTCTGCCTTTCTTGACAAACTGAGCCGCCAGGCGGGCAAGAGCATCTGCCACTTCCGCCGCGTCAGCCGGCGTGCTATCCTGGAATTCGTCGAGGTGATCCCTGCGGAGGACGCGGCCGTTCGGCCGCTCACCTTTCCCGGTTCTCTCCTAAAGCATTCGTGTCTTAGCGTCTTTGCGTGAGGAGCATCTTCCGACGATCTCGCTCGCGGGAGAGCGAGCAATTTGAGGAGCGCAACCTTGTCCGATCCTTCTTCCCCTGCAACGCCCGAACAACCTTCCGCACGGGCCGCGTGCGAAACGGCCGGCATGACTCCCGAGCAACTCGCCGAGGCCAAGCGCTACGGTCGCCTGGAACTGATCGCGACCCTGGCCGACCGGGCCTTGGACCTGTTCTATCTGGGGTCCGTGGCGCTGCTGGCCGCCTGGCCGGTGGATGCCTGGCTGCGACACTGGCAACGGTTGGAAAACGCCTCGCTGCGGTTATTGGTCCTGTTCGTGCTTATGACGGCGGCCCACGTCGCGGTTTCCTTTCCGCTCTCGTTCTGGAGCGGCCACGTCCTGGAACACCGTTTCCAGTTGAGCAATCTCTCCTTCGGCGGCTGGCTGTGGCGCTACACCAAGCGCAACCTGCTGGCACTGCTCTTGGGCATGCCGCTGGTGCTGGGGCTGTACTGGATGATCTGGACCACCGGCGGCTGGTGGTGGTTGGCGGCGGCCGGGGCCTTCTTCCTGGTCAGCGTCGTCTTGGGCCAGTTGGCCCCCGTGCTGATCCTGCCGCTGTTCTACAAGATCGAGAGGCTCGAGGCCCCCGAGCTTGCCGAGCGGATCGCCGCACTGGCCCGGGGCACGGGACTCTCGATCGAGGGAGTCTATCGCATCGCCTTAAGCGCCGAGACGGTGAAGGCCAACGCCATGCTGGCCGGGCTGGGCCGCACGCGCCGCGTGCTCCTGGGCGACACGCTCCTGGAGGGTTTCACGGCCGACGAGATCGAGGTCATCTTCGCCCACGAGATCGGGCACCAGGTCTTCCACCACATCCGCAAGATGATTGTGGCCGGCATTTTTTATAGTGCGGCCGGCTTCTTCGTCTGCGACCGGCTCTTGGCCTTCTGGGTGGGCGGCGGCGCGGCACCGGACTACTACGCCCATTTCCCCGTCGCCGCGATGCCGGCCATCATGTTCATCCTGACCGTTTTCGGCATGTTGCTTGAGCCGCTTATCAACGCGGTAAGCCGGCGTTACGAGCGGCAGTGCGACCACTACGCGCTGGAGCGGACCGGCCGCCGCGCGGCCTACCTGTCGGCCTTCCGCAAGTTGGCGCAGTTGAACAAGGACGATCCTTGCCCCCATCCCCTCGAAGTATTCCTCTTCCACAGCCATCCGCCGATTGCAGAACGTCTGGCCGCGGCAGAGCAGTGAAGGGGAGAGAAGAAGGAGGCAATCACGAGAACCCGAAAGGACGAAAGCCCGAAACAGAGAAGGCAAATCACGAAAACCCGAAAGGACGAAAGCCCGAAAGGGGAGCGTTAGACGACAACCGGCTGGCTCGCCGGCCGTGACTTTCTTGTCTTCGTCTTGGATTTTGCGACTCCCGTCTGAAATGCGCGCCAGAGTTCTTGCACTTCTGTCAAACTGCTCGCCATCCGCCTCATTTCCAATACCGCGTTGAGCTTCGCAATTGTCTCCGCCGCGTCGAGTACATCCGAACGATCAGCAACTAACCGGTGTTCAGTAATCCATCGAGCAACCTCTGCCCACCGCCAGAGCGGCGACGATCCGGTGACGCTGGACACGGGAGGTGGAAATCCACCCGGTCCCCGGGTTCCCGCCACAAGCTGACGAACACTCTCCCTCGTACGCTTGAGCCTCCGAGCGATCTCCGCGGCATTCACCAGATCGTCGGGTTCCACTCTCGCCACTTTCAACCCAGCAGTTTGCACGTCACGAATGGCCGACTTGATCGTCGCTTCCAAGCTATCTCCCACTCTGTCGAAGTCAAGGAATGTGACTCCGTCGCGACTGCCGAGCAAGGCGTCGTCACAACCTGCTCCGAACAGCCGATCCGCGATTTCCTCGGTAATCTCGGCAGCGCCGGCCAGAATCAACGTAAACGTATAGGTTCTTCGCTTGCTCATGTTGCCCTCCTGCCGTGTGGGCAGTTTCGTACTCTGCGCCTGATCTGTTCGGCGTGGACGTCATTATCCCGGGGTGTGGACGAGACGGACAGTGATAGATCGATTCGATGAACCCTGGGCCGAGTTCCCGGCGAACGTTGATTGCAGCCTCGATGATCCGATGCGAGAGCGGTTCGAACTCGAATCCCATTCGCTTCCCCTTTCGGGGTTTCGTCCTTTCGGGATTTCGTGATCCTCTTCCTCCTCGCCGTCACATGCGTATGACCGTCGTGCCGCTGAGCCGCCGTATCAGGTGTCTCATTTCCAACACGCTGAGGGTGGCCAAGACCTGCGCCACCGGCAGGCCGCTTTGGGAAACGATGTCATCGACAAAAGTCGCTTCGCCGCGGATTGCCGCCAAAACGCTCTGCTCGACCTCGTTCAGCGTGAGTTCGGCCGGATGATGGACCGCCCGCCCATCGGCGCGGGGCATCGCTTCCACCAACGGCCCCAACTCCTCCAATACGTCGTCGGCCGTTTCGATCAGCCGGGCGCCGTCGCGGATCAAACGATGGCAGCCGCGCGAACAGCGGCTATCGACATTTCCCGGCAGGGCCATCACGTCGCGGCCCTGCTCCATGGCATGTCGCGCGGTGATCAGGGCTCCCGAGCGATCGGCCGCTTCGATCACGATCACCGCCAGCGATAATCCGCTGATCAGGCGGTTCCGCTGCGGGAAGGTGCCGGCTAGCGGGGCCGACCGCGCCGGCTGCTCGCTCACCAGGGCTCCATGGGCGGCCACCTCGTCGGCCAGTTTCACGTGTTCGGGCGGATAGATGTTCAGCACGCCGCTGGCCAGGATGCCGAGCGTGCGTCCGCCCGCCGCCAGGGCGCCGCGATGGGCCGCCGCATCGATCCCCCGGGCCAGGCCGCTGACGATCGTCAATCCGGCCCGGGCCAGACTGCCCGCGAGCCGCTCGGCTTGCCGCAGCCCATACTGCGTGGGGTGCCGCGTGCCGACCATCCCCACCGCCAGGCCGTCTTCGGCCTGGAGCGTTCCGCGAACGAAAAGGATGCCGGGCGGATCGGCGATTTCGCGGAGCATGCGCGGATAGCGAGGGTCGTCTTCGGTGAGGATCTCGATGCCGTGCCGGCGACACAAGGCCAACTCGCCCTCGGCGTCGATCTCCTGCCGGGCCGCGACGATCTTGCCCAGCAGCTTCGGCCCCACGCCCTGCACGTCGCGCAGGTCGCTGGGCGCGGCGGCCAACACGGCCCCGGGCGAGCCGAACCGCGCCAGCAGCGTCTGTCGCGTCCGCGGGCCGACGCCCGGTATCAGCGACAGCCGCAGCATGTCGATCAACTCGCTAGCGCTATTCACCGCCCCTGCCCCTGCTCCTTGAGCCGTTGGAGGTCGGCGGCCGTCACGGTAATGCGGCGGCAGAATCCGGTATAGAGTCGGACGTACTGCAAGTCGGCCGCCAGGGCCGGATCGGCATGCAAAGCCTGCTCCACGCGCTGCCGCCGGAGCGAATCAACGTCCTGGAACTCTGCCGGCCAGACGGTCTGCTGCTCGACAACCGAGGCTTCACGGTAAGGATCGAAGGGGTCGGACATGGGCAAGAAGAAAATGATTACGGATGTTTGCGGAGCCGATGATCTTATACTTTGCGCGGTCTGAAACTGATCCAACCGCAGCAATAGGGAACGGATCGTATCATCACAAACCATTCACACTATGGTTCGCCATTATAGCTGGAGTCTTGACACAGGTCCATTCCGTACACTAGCCCGAAGCGCCAGCGAGGGATTTCCGGCGATTCCCCCTTGCTGGCGCGTCGGGCTAGTGGTCTGTCCAACTTGAGTTTACGGGTGCCACGGTTGGCTTGTCCAACCGTGTTTCCAGCACTGCTGGGCGAGCCAGCAGTGTACTGCCGTAAACGTCTTGCTAGTAAAGCTTCGTCGAACCCGTCAGCGCAGGAATCTGCCCAGGAGCAGTTTACTCCGGCGAGGGGTGGCGATGAAGGGTGGGATACCGTGCCGTTAGGAGAACCAGCCGGTGATGGGCAAC